>JANOQY010000335.1:0-4436 GCA_031414995.1 Betaproteobacteria bacterium | reverse complement strand
GCGAAGTATCTTGTAGCGGCCAAGAATCTCTAGTGGCGGTTCAGGCATGGTCGTGGCTCATGAGTTTGCGACTGATCATGGTTTGAAGGAGATTTCAATATCGAGACTGCGACCGGCTGCACCGGGATTGAATTTCCATTGTTTGAGCGTGACCCGCGTCTCGCGCCCGAATGCGGAGATCGGCCCACCTTCAAGAATAACGATGTCGCTTACACCGCCGCGCGCGTCGATAGTCACGCGTGCCTTCACGACCACCAGCTTGAGAATGCCCTGGCGAATACCTTCAACCGGATACGACGGTTCGGCGCGCGAGACAATTACAACGCGGGTATCCGGCGCGGGCGCAGGCGGCGGTGTGGGCGTGGGCGCGACAACTTCTGGCTGCGGTGGCTGAACCGAGGATTGATATGTCGGCACGACTGGCGCGGTATTTGGAAGCTTGCGTTCATCTTGCGTGCGCGGCGGCACCTTGCGTGGCTCGGCGCGAATCTCCTCACGCAGGTTGGGTTTGTCTGCCTTGTCGCGAGACTCGGCTCTCTCACTCCTGGCATCCTTTATTTTGTCGCGCAGCGTAGGCGCGACAGTTACGTCAGGCGCGGCAGATTTAGCAGGTGGAACAACTGGGGCAGCGACGGGTGGTGGCGAAGGGCGTTCACTAGCCTTGGTAGGCAATGTAGTAGCCGGTGTTACCACTGGCTTAACGGGAGCCACCACTGGTGCAGCGCTGACGGGCGGCGATTTACTCGGTGCAGCAGCGAGTGTGGGTGTGAGTGCGGTTGTGGGTGTTTTCAGCGCCTCTCTGGGCGGTGCCACCTTGGCAGGAACCGTGGCGGCGACGACTGGTGCGGGTATTGGTGCAGATGGCGGCGACCTCACGTTAGCGCTGCTGTCCGCATTCGCAGGCGCGGTGCTCACTGCGGCGACCGTCAGCGCCTCTGCCGTGGGCGCGACGGCCATTTTTCGCTGGATGAGCATCGCGGCCAACACTACCGCAAGCACCGCGAGCAAGGTGGCAGTCGTGGCGACTTTTTTGCGGTCCTCCAGAAAATCGATCAGCGCGGGATAACGTTCGATCAACTCAGGCTGTTCGGTGGGTGGTGCCTCTGCGACTTTCGCAGGCTGCTGCGAAGGCGCAGGGGGTACGTTGAACGAGGCAGCGGATGAGCCCGCTTTGGGAGCTGCACGCAGGGCCGCACGTTGCGCCACACCGCGCGCAGCGTGCTCAAACGCAGCGACAGATTTTTCCACCAAATAAACATCGTGCGAGCGAACCTGATTATCGGTACGCACGCCAGCATATCGAAACAAGGTGGCGTAATGATCGGAAAGCGTTGACATCACTTCGAAAAACGGTCGCGATGTGGTGAGCTGGCCCGGCTCGGCAAAAGTCATGATGCGCTCGGCCACGTTGATGCCATCGCCGATAATGTGCGGATGCCCGCCGACGCCAGTCGCCAACTTGACGGGGCCGAGGTTGATGCCGATGCGAATGACACCGGCGGTTGCGATGGTGCCAACCGACGATTTATCGGTGTTCTCACGATTGATGGCGTCGTGCATAAACAAGGCAACATAAAGTGCGTCTTCAGGATCACCAAGAAATCCAATGGCGACGCCATCGCCGGTGTCGAGAATAATCCTATCAGTAGCCGGAATATCGTGGATGGCCTCCAGCAAAACCTGATTGAAATTGTCCTTGAGCGCCATTTGCTCGGCGACGGACTTTCGCGAGTAGCCGACCAAATCGACGGCCACCACGCTCAACACCAATGTGCGATTAGTTGCGTCGGCGGTCATGCACCGTTCCAACTTGCATCAGATGAGACCGCCATAAACGGGCGGCAACTCACGCGCCGACCAACGCACCAACCCACGCGCCAGGCTGGTGGCGATACAGCCGTCGCAGGTTTTATTTCTTGCATTGTTGCCTCCCGTCACCAGTGTACCTAATTCGCTGCTGGCGTTCCATATCCATAGCGGGCTGCCCAGATAGTTACAGCCGGCGCATCGATGCCTGATTCTTCGCGCTCATTTTTTCGTCCATGCCGCGCTTTTTCTTCAGGCCAGTCACCCACGACATCATCCATGGACGCATCCCGAGCGCCAAACCGACGGTCTGCCGCTGATCCGCCGGTAGGTAACCATCGAGTTCAGCCAGTTCATGAAACTCCTGCGCGATCCGCTCCAGCCTGCGCTCAATCTGCGCGACCGAGGCTGGCGATAAATCGCGAAATTCGAACCGAAAATAGCCCCCCATCTCGGCAAAATCCACCTGCAAAAAATCATTGATCACCGTTTTTCCATATGATCGCCGGATCGGGCCGTCGCGTTGCAGCCGAACCGTTCTGGGCACCTTGAGGCGCACAGCGTTATTCACGCCCAGCTCGATGAGATGCAGTTTGTCGAGCTGTAGGAGCAATTTCGTGCATTCCGCTTTGCTGATGTCGTAGCTTTCCAGAATCGCTTCGACCGTCCATTCGTTAAACACCAGGTAAAACAGGCTCAGCAGACGGGCGTCTGCGGCCAGCCCCTGTTCCTGCGAGGTGGTCATTTCATCGGTATCGGCACTGGCCCCGCGCGCAAGTCGCGCAAGATCAAAAAAATCGATCTCCAGCACATTGCAGATGTTCTCGATGCGCTTCAACGTGAATGTCTCCTCGGCGAACAGGCGCTTCACGCTCGCGTGGGACAACTTCAGGCGTCTAGCGAGGTCGTCATAGGTAATTGCGCGCGATTTCAGGGTCGTTTTTAACGCGCGGATCAAGGTGCTGGTATGCGCTTTTCCGGTCATTGTCTATTCCTTGCGTTCGCTTGGTATTGTTATTCAATACTACGCCATTTTGGTATTGCTTAGCAGCATGGCCCCGGCAAGAATGCGCTCACGTTGTGCCGCGCCAAAAAGCGCGTTGAACTAGATGAATAACTGAGGAGTGAACCATCATGAAACGCAAATTGTTAATCGGATCTTTCATCGTCGTAGCTGTTGGTCTGCCACCGACCGCATCGGCTGCCGACTGGGACTGTTTTCCACTGTGTGCGGAACCGGCAAAAACTGAGGCGCATCTTCAAGCATCCACCGCCGACGCCACACTCGAACCGGTCACCGTGGTGGCCGCACGAGAAGCCGTCATCAACACAGACGCGCCAACATCCTGTGGCAATGGCTTTATGCAACAAGCCGAGGACCTCAATAACAAAGTGAAACCGATCAAGGAAATTATCGGCTACGTGCGTTCGCCGCAGGGGTTGGCCATCAAACTGGTCAACGACCATATCGTAAAAATTCCTGCCTGGATCGGCTATGCGATGGACCCACTCGGTTCGCTCAAACGGAAAGCCTTTGACGAAGTGAGAACGCGTGCCAAGGAGGCGCTGAAAGCTGGCAGCGCTTGCGGATTGGTTCCTGAGACAGACTTCTTCAACACCGTCAGCGATCTTGAAGCCACTGATGCCGCCGAAGCCAAACGTTCGATCTGATGCCCGCAATCAACCCGGAGAACTCTGATATGAAAACGCGCAAACTTGTTTCGACTACCATCATCGGGAAATTGAATGGTTGTGTATTGGCGGCGTTGCTTACGTTCACACTAACTGGTCACGCCAATTCGATCACCGATGCTTCAGGCGCATCCATCAACACCTCGATGGCCATCCCGCTCACATTGATTACCGGCAGCGCTCAGTTTTTCAAAGATGCGGGGCAACTTTCAGTGACCGGCGTAAAAACTGTCGGCAACGTTTCTGTGATCACCATGCGCGGCTTGGCCAACGGCACCGAAGCGTCCGTGCAGGTGTCGAGCAAAGCGATTCAAGGCGCATCAATCGGCGTCGGTGTCGTGTTGCAGACGACAGTGTCGGCCACGGGCGTATTGCTGGTGGCTGCTGGCAAGGCGCTTATGTTTGTGCCTAACGAAATGGGTAAGTCTCTGTTGCATCACTCTCGTGCCCGTGAGTTGTAGCTTGCTCGCTCACGGCAGAATGCGCAATTTTTGTCTACTGGTCGCCGGTTCAATTCTGGCGATGATGTCGGGCGTCGCTATAGCTGGCCAATCCTGCGAGGAGCGTTCGCCTGATGCCACCGCCGTGCAACGGGCGCTGGGGCTCGCGCACGAGGCGCAACAAAAACTCGATGCCTCGGGTGCGAACGTCGCACTGATCGCACGCGCGGGGCAGAATCTGTCCCGCTACGGCGTGCGCTATTCGCATCTGGGCTTTGTCTGGCGCGATCATCCCAAAGGCGCATGGCGGGTCGTGCATGAATTAAATCAATGCGGAACCGCGTCGTCGGACATCTCTGACAACGGCCTCGGCAATTTTTTTCTCGACGATCTTTGGAAAATGGAAGCGGTCATCCTGATTCCCAATGCGTCCACGCAACAGCGGCTCGCGACACTTTTTAGTTCGCGTGGTCATCTGAGTCTGCATGATGCGCGCTA
>JANOQY010000334.1:0-6003 GCA_031414995.1 Betaproteobacteria bacterium | reverse complement strand
TTCTTTTCCAAACGCGCGAGCATTTTGGACATCGGTACACACTGAAATCCACTCACTTCGCCATCCTGATTCTTTGGTACGAAATTCTCAGGCAGGAGGATATCGTGCACGAACATGATTTCGTGATGCATGCCCTCATCGACTTCCCGTTTGCACCGCACCACCCCCGCGCCATGTGCCATGCTGGCCACCTCGGGCGCGATTCCGGCTTCTTCAAAACTTTCTTTCACCAGCGTATCCGTGGCCCCCATGCCGCGTGCGATGCGCCCAGCCACGAGATTATCGAGCTTGCCGGGATCGACCGCTTTGTTGTCAGCGCGCGTGCTGATCCACATGTGCAGCTCACCGTTTTTTGTCGTGAGGCCGTTTAAATGCGATGCGTACATGGTCAAGCCGAAATAGCGTGAGGCGGCGCGTTCGATATGAAACAGCGGTGGTGAATAGAAGGTTTCAGCCACGGTGACAAGCTCGCCTCGCCAACCGTTGATCACGGTTTCGGTCGCCAGCGATTCGACCACTTCGGCAATCGCTGCGCTGCGATGCAGGGGAGTTTCAAAATCGCCGAGCATGCCAACGCCGCGTGGCCGTACCGAGAAAACGTCCGGCCATTCGGCGAGGTGTTCGGCGAATGATCGTTTCATCCAACCCGCGAGTACGCCTTCGACAGTGAACGGCAACAAGGAATCTGCCGGGTCAAACGCGCACGCGGTTTGCACAAAAGCATCTAGGTCTCTTTGCATGGAAATGCGCCGGTGATTTTTGACAATGGTAACGCAAAGCCATAGACTTCGCGGCGTTGGTTGGGGTCAGGTGCTTGGCAGGTATTGTGCGGGTGCTGAAGCATTCATCCCATCCACGTTTATTGGCAATGGAGCGACAAATGAAGGTCATCGTGATGGGCGCCGGCATCGTGGGAACCGCGAGCGCCTGGTACCTCGCCAAGTGCGGCCATGAAGTGACGGTAATTGATCGCCAGCCGGGTGCCGGACTTGAAACCAGTTTTGCCAACGGTGCGCAGATTTCTGTCTCGCAATCGGAACCATGGGCCAATCCATCCGCACCGTTCAAGGTGCTGAAATGGCTCACGCAGGAAGATGCGCCGCTGCTATTTCGTCCAAAGCTTGAATGGCATCAGCTCTCCTGGGGTATGCGCTTTATGATCGAGTGCCTGCCCTGGCGCTTTCGTCACAATATTCGCGAAATGGTGAACCTCGGTTTGTACAGCCGTCAGTCGTTGCAGGAATTGCGTGCCGAAACCGGTATCGATTACGACCACCTGACGCGCGGCATCTTGCAGTTCTACACCAGCAAAGCCGATTTTGAAGCTGGGAAATCGGCGTCTGTTCTGTTGCGCGAATACGGCATTGAGCGCGACGTGAAGACCGTGGATGAGGCGATTGCGATTGAGCCTGCGTTACATCAAATCCGCGACCGGCTCGCTGGGGCTACCTATTCGTCAACCGACGAATCGGGCGACGCCTTCAAGTTCACGCAAAATCTCGCTGCAATGTGCAGCGCCAAAGGGGTGAAATTCAAATACGGCGCGATGGTGGAAGCCATTGAGACTGACGAGGGAAAAATCAGCGGGGTGCGCCTGCGCCATTCGACCGGACATACCGAAACCGATACTGCCGATGTTTATGTGTGTGCCATGGGCAGCTACAGTTATCTGATGCTCAAGCCCGTCGGCATCACCATCCCCGTTTACCCCGCCAAAGGTTATTCGGCCACGCTATCCACTGAAGGCTTCGAAGGCGCGCCGATGGTGAGCCTGACCGATGAAGCCATGAAGATTGTTTTCTCGCGCATCGGCAATCGCATGCGCATTGCAGGCACTGCCGAGCTCGATGGTTACAGCACGCATCTCTCGCTCGTGCGTACCGAAGCCCTCGTGAAGCGCGCGCGTGAATTGTTTCCCAATGCAGCTGATTATGATCATCCGGTGTATTGGACGGGACTGCGTCCGGCGACGCCATCCAATTGTCCGCTCATCGGGCGCACCCGCATTCCGAATTTGTTTTTGAACACCGGGCACGGTACGCTTGGATGGACAGAAGGCTGCGGATCCGGGCGCGCGTTAGCTGATTTGATTTCCGGCCGAAAGCCTGATGTGGATTATCAGTTTTTGCAGTAACGAATATTTCCAATTCACATACACATGACCACCATCAATCTGGCCGACATTCAAGCCGCCCAAGAAGTGCTGCAAGGCCACGTCGCCAATTCGCCCTGCATGTACTCGCGCACGCTGTCGGAAATTACCGGCGCGGAAATTTATCTCAAGTTCGAAAACCTGCAATTTACGGCGAGCTTCAAGGAGCGTGGCGCGCTGAACAAGTTGGTGTCACTCAACAACGAGCAAAAGAAGAACGGCGTCATTGCGGCGTCGGCAGGCAACCATGCGCAGGGTGTGTCTTACCATGCGACGCGTCTCGGTATTCCCAGCACCATCGTTATGCCGAAGTTCACCCCGAATGTAAAAGTGGAAATGACGCAGCGCCATGGCGCAGATGTCGTTCTCTTCGGCGAAAACTTTGACGAAGCCAAAGCGCATGCACTGCAGTTGTCTGCTGAAAGAAAACTCACCTTTGTGCACCCTTACGACGACGAAAAAGTCATCGCCGGGCAAGGCACTATCGCACTTGAAATGCTCGCCGCGTTTCCGCAGCTCGACACGCTTTGTATTGCCATCGGTGGCGGCGGATTGATCAGTGGCATGGCGACTGCGGCGAAAGCAATCAAGCCAGACATTGATGTTGTCGGCGTGGAAATGTTGCGTTTCCCATCGATGCTGGCTGCGATCAAGGGATCAACCGCCGCCTTCGGCCACTCAACGATCGCTGAAGGCATTGCCGTGAAGGAGCCCGGAATAATCACGCAGGATATCGTCCGGAAACTGGTTTCCGACATCGTGCTCGTTGATGAAGGCGATATTGAGGAGGCCATCGTGATGTTGCTGGAAATCGAGAAGACGGTGGTGGAAGGCGCAGGTGCTGCATCATTGGCGGCGTTGATGAAGCATGGCGCACGCTTTGCTGGTAAGCATGTGGGCTTGGTGCTGTGTGGCGGTAACATTGATCCACTGGTGTTGGCTGGCATTATTCAGCGTGGGATGGTTCGCTCTGGCAGGCTTACAAGATTGAAGGTGGAATTACGCAATCTGCCCGGCGCACTGGCACGCATTACCAGCGTGATTGCAGATGCGAACGCCAATATTGAAGAGGTGCATCATCAGCGCGCATTTACGAATCTGCCGGTGCAGACGGCAGAAGTTGAGTTCGTGTTGAAGACGCGCAATTATGCGCATGTCGAGCAGATCGTTGCGAAGCTGGGCGAGGTTGGCTTCAAGGCGCGAGTGCAACGTAACGACGAGTGATGGCACCCAATTGTGGCCACCCAAAGGCTGCATGCGGATTACGGTGTTTCGCGGTAGCATTAAGCATCACCTCAAAGGAGAAAACCGCATGAAAACTTCACTAATTATTGCTGCCACTGCCACTCTCATCGCGGCGACGAACGCATCGGCGCAGGAAATGCCGGGTGGACTCTGGGAGATCAAAACGAAGATGGAAATGCCCGGCATGCCGCCGGAGATGGCTGGAAAGCTCGGCAACCAGATAATCACCCATTGCGTTAAACCGGGCGAGCGCAAATGGTCCGAGCAACGCAATCCGAATGACCGTGAACGGCAGTGCGAGCAGACGGAGATGAAGACCGAGGGCAATAAGGTCTCGTGGAAAATGAAGTGTAAAAGCGGCATGAGCGGCGAGGGTAGCGTCACCCACAACGGCAAGGATGCTTACAAGATGGATATGACGATGAACATGCAGCAAGGCAGCATGAAAATGCAATCCGAAGGAAAGCGTATCGCGGACACCTGCGAAAAGAAATGAGAACGCTTCGGTCGCCAAAATAGAAACGGGAGCCTTGGCTCCCGTTTCTATTTGTACTGACTGTGTTAGCTAACTGGCCAGCGATTGCTCCAACGCCCCATAGCGTTTTTTAAGCGCTGCAGGAAGATGGTATTCGAGCTTGGTCAGCAACTCATCGTGCAGTGTGAGCTCCTGCTGCCACTGCGTTCGATCTATAGCCGTAATCGCTTTGAATGTCTGCGCCGAAAAATCAGCACCACTCCAATCGAGGTCGCCATAATCTGGGATGTTGCCCAGCGCGGTTTGTTGCGCGGGTGCCTTGCCTTCGACGCGTTCAATGATCCATTTCAACACGCGCATGTTGTCGCCAAAGCCCGGCCAGACAAACTTGCCTTGCTCGTTTTTGCGGAACCAGTTCACGCAGTAGAGCTTTGGTGCGGCCGGGCCAACTTTGGCGCCGACGTTGACCCAGTGTTCAAAATAGTCCGCCATGTTGTAGCCGCAAAAGGCAATCATGGCGAATGGGTCGCGGCGTACTACACCGACTTGTCCAGTGATCGCGGCAGTAGTCTCGGAGCCGAGCGTGGCCGCCATGTACACGCCTTCGTTCCAGTTGTTCGCTTCTGTCACCAGCGGCACCGTGGTGGAGCGGCGGCCACCAAAAATCATTGCCGAGATCGGCACGCCAGCCGGGTTATCCCATTGCGGGTCCAGCGACGGGCAACTGGTCGCCGCAACCGTGAAGCGAGAATTTGCATGCGCAGCAAGGCGACCGCAGTCTGGTGTCCAGTCCTTGCCCTGCCAATCAGTCAGGCGTGCAGGCGGGACTTTGGTCATGCCTTCCCACCAAACATCGCCTTCAGGTGTGAGTGCGACGTTGGTGAAAATGGTATTGGCCTTGACCGACTCCATGCAGTTCGGATTGGTCTCGTAAGAAGTGCCCGGAGCCACGCCGAAGAAGCCGGCTTCCGGATTGATGGCGTACAACTTTGCCGTCCCCGTTTTTTCGTCAACTACAGGTTTTATCCAGGCAATGTCATCACCAACCGTGGTCACTTCCCAACCTTGCTGCTTGAACGATTCAGGGGGAATCAGCATCGCAAAATTTGTTTTGCCGCAGGCCGATGGGAATGCTGCGGTCACGTAATGCTTTTTGCCTTCGGGTGTTTTAACGCCGAGGATCAACATGTGCTCAGCCAGCCAGCCCTCGGCCTTGCCCATGACAGAGGCGATACGTAGCGCGAAGCATTTTTTACCCAGCAGCGCGTTGCCGCCATAGCCCGAACCGTACGACCAGATCTCGCGTGTTTCAGGAAAGTGCACGATGTATTTGTGGTCATGGTTACAAGGCCAAGGCACATCTTTTTGGCCACCACTCAATGGTGCGCCAACCGAATGCAGCGCTGGCACGAATGAGCCATCAGGCCCCAGTACGTCGAGCACCTTGCTGCCCATGCGCGTCATGAGTTTCATGTTGACCGCGACGTAAGGTGAATCAGAAAGCTCAACGCCGATGTGGGCGATATGCGAGCCCAACGGGCCCATGCTGAACGGCACCACATACATGGTGCGACCACGCATACAGCCATCGAACAATTTGTTCAGCGTCGCTTTCATCTCGACTGGTGCCATCCAGTTATTGGTTGGCCCCGCGTCTTCTTTCTTTTCGGAGCAGATGAAGGTGCGGTCCTCGACGCGCGCCACATCGGTCGGATCGGAGAGTGCGAGATAGGAATTGGGTCGCAGCTTTTCGTTGAGTTTTTTGAACGTGCCGGCAGTGACCAGTTCGGCACAAAGGCGCTGATATTCTGCGTCAGAGCCATCGCACCAATAGATGCGGTCAGGCTTGGTGAGTGCGGCAATTTCTTCGACCCAGGAAAGCAATTTGCGATTGCTGGTGGGCGCATCGTTCATTTGAACGGGCTTGGCTTGCGCGTGCATGGTGATTTCTCCGGGGAAAGCGCCAGTTGAATGGCTTGAAACGCGATCACTAAGGCTCGTCGCATTTTCGAAATTTGGTGGGCATGATTATCCCACATCGGGCGATGTAGAGAAACGTCAACGGCCAATCACATTACTCCGATACCGGTTGCAGCGCTTGTTGCCCGTAGGTTTGGAATTTGTCGATGAC
>JANOQY010000333.1:0-9782 GCA_031414995.1 Betaproteobacteria bacterium | reverse complement strand
CGCGAAGTGATGGAGGCGGGCGCGGCTGCCTACTTGGTGAAGCCTGCGTGAAGCAAGGCGATCCTTGAAGCCGTCACCGGCGTTGCCGCGGCTTAATTGTCGTTTTCGGGAATTTAAAGTTGCATTTAGGGCAGCCAAATCCATCTCCGACGTTTCCAACCGGATGGGATAAACTGATAAAAATAATTCCAATGGCTGTCACCCCTGATGCCTCCTCCACTCGACCCGCAACTTCGCGCGCTTGTCATTGACGACGATGAAACTGTTGTCGATCAGGTGACGCAGGTAATGCATAAAATGGGTTTCACGGTGGAGCGTTCCATGGATGGTCTGGATGCTTTGGGCCGGTGCCAGTCGAATCGTTTTGATGTGATCGTGTGCGATGTCCGCATGCCGCGTTTGAGTGGTCTCAGCTTTTTAAGTAATCTCGGTCACACGCTCAATAGCGCAACCAGAGTCGTTATGATATCTGCGCTCGACGATAATGCGATACGCAATCAGGCGCTTGCTTCAGGTGCATACGTTTATCTGGTGAAGCCGATTGCGATGCAGGAATTGAGGGATGCTGTTGGCGCCGAGAAAAAGTAAAACACAAGCACTGGTGCGGCGTTTCCGGCATTTATGCGCCAGATGCCTCGTGGAATGGCGTTCTGCGTATTTGTTATCCTTAATTGCAACAATGAGCACCATTTAAAAATGCAAGACTTCTGGCAATCAAGCGGCTACCAAACGCTGCAACGCAATGATCACGGCTGGCTGCGCGTCACACCGGACTATCTGCGCTGGTTGCTGGCGCGGCCGGAGCTGGCGCCGATCAACGAATCGGGGCCCAAGGAGCGTGCATTACATGAATCGCTGCTTGGCAATCCGCAGCGTGTGGTGACGCAAAGCGACATTGCTGCGGTCGAGGACGCTGACACTCGCGACAACTACGCACATTTTTTCACATTGCGCAAAGCGCTCCTTGATGCAGTCACGATGGAGCGATTTTATTTGCAGTTGTTTCGTCGCGAGGCAATCACGCTGCCTCCGTTGTTTGTCGATCTGGCCGCACATGCGATTGTGCGCGGCATTCTTGACGGCAGTGAGGATCCTTATGAGCTTCGCGCGGCAGAAATGTTTTTCAGAAGCCAGCGCGTCTCCACGGAAGGTGGTCAGATACTTGCTGCAGATGCGGAAACGATTGCCTTATTCAATGAGACCGGTGGCTTTGGCAACATTGGGCGTTTGCTGTCGCAGCAGGGCACGGCGCTGCGCGAAATGAACATGGATGTGATGTCGCATGAAAATGCGCAGCTCTATTTTCTGCGCGAGAGCCGCCATAATTATTTGCTTGACCTCACCCATGGCCGCGCCGGAGAAGAAGCATTGGCGCGTGTTTTGGGGCGATGGATTACGCATTTTTTTGGCGCGCAGGTGCGCATCGCACCGATGGGACGTATCGACGACGACGCATGGCGCTGGCACGTCGGGCTTGATATTGAGTCGACCGCCATTCTCAATGATTTGTATGAGGGAAAAGATGTCGACGACGCGCGTCGGTCGCGATTGATCTCACTGTTCCGCCTCGATTTTGCTGATGCGAACGACATGCGTCCCGATGTCGCGGGCAAGCCCGTTTATCTCGGCCTCGCAATCACCCAAGACAATCAACTAAAACTCAAGCCGCAGAATCTGCTCATCAATCTACCATTGGCGAATGCAAGCTAAACTAGCCGTATTTACGCATTCGACCACAAGAGAAAAACATGAAAACTGTAAAAGAGCACCCCGCCGTCCAGATGTTGCGCAGCGAAATTGAATTCATGATGTCTGATCGCGATGCGCTCTTGCGTGTTGCCGGTGCCGCTGCAAAGTTCGTTGAGAAGGTCAACATCGCCAAGCTCCCAGTCTCGGCTATTCCGCTCGCTGAAGCGATTTCATCGAGCGTGAATAAACTTTCTGAAGAATCATTGCAGGAAGCATTGCAAGCGGCGAAAAAACGCGGATAACCGAACCGCGTAACGATTGTCGATTCACGCGACACCGCGAACATCCGCATTGATGGCCGAAAACATGTTCGACATCGTGCCGACTTCGTACGAACGTCGCGGCAGCACGTTCAGCAAGACGCTGGGCCGAATGATGATGCGCTTATCCGGTTGGCATTTCGAAGGCGACTTGCCCGACATTCCGAAGGTCGTCATTTCCGTTGCGCCACACACGACCAATTGGGATTTCGTCATCGGCGTGATGGTGCTGTGGGCGCTCGACATAAAAATTTCGTTTCTGGGAAAGCACACACTGTTTCGCGGCGTGTTCGGCAAGTGGATGCGTTCCATCGGCGGCATTCCTGTTGATCGTGAATCAACGCACGGCGTTGTCGGTGATGCGGTGCAGGCGTTCCAGCAATCGGAACGCATGGTGCTGGCACTGGCTCCAGAAGGCACGCGACAGCGCAGCAAAGGTTTCAAAATGGGCTTTCTACACATCGCGCATGGTGCAAACGTGCCGATTTTGCTCGCGTACTTCGATTTCTCGCGGAAGGTGGTTGGGTTTGGCCCGCTACTGACCACAACTGGAGATGTTGAGCGCGATATGAAAACCGTGCTTGATTACTATCGACCAATCCGAGGCAAATACCGCAAAGTGTGGCAGCAGGAGAACTGAATTGGCACTGCTTAGGCGCGTGTTGCTGCCGCATTGCTCTGTTGCGGTGCACCAATAGACGTGTCTAAATAGTCTAAGTAATTGATTTTATTAAATTGTAATGGTTGGCACGGCAAATGCTAAATAGGTAGTGTGATGGTTAACTCCATTGCATTTCTCCTCCGAGAGCGGTTTGCCCGATGCCCCAAAGGCGTCGGGCATTTTTTTGCGCGTCGATATTACCGCCACAACCTGCAGCAGCGGTCGACCCGATGAAAAGATGGTGGCGTTTGTAATTGCTGCCTTCAACGGCTAAACTCAAAAGCGAACCGCAAAAAAATATCATTTCACAACATCGTTCGAGGAGAAATTATGAGAACCGTATCGAGATTGTTAGGTGCTTGCGCACTCGTCGCATCGTTTATCGTTGGCACATCCGCTGTCGCACTCGACAGTGTGAAGTTCATGATCCCGGCCAATCCCGGTGGCGGTTGGGATCAAACTGGCCGCAATTTTTCTGCAGCGATGCTTAAGGCTGGCGTTGTCAAAAATACCCAGTTCGACAATAAAGGCGGCGCAGGCGGCACCATTGGGCTCGCACAATTTGTCAATACGGCCAAAGGTGACGGCAATGCCATCATGGTCGGCGGTATGGTGATGGTTGGCGGCATCATCCTCAATAAGTCAGCGGTGAATCTCGGCATGGTGACGCCAATGGCGCGGCTGACGGGAGAATACGAAGTGCTGGTGGTGCCAACCAACTCACCAATCAAAACCCTGAAAGATTTGACAGACAAACTGAAAGCCGATCCCGGTTCAGTGAGCTGGGGCGGTGGAAGTGCTGGCGGTACAGACCATATTCTGGCTGGCATGATCGCTGGTGCAGTTGGCGTGGACCCATCCAAGGTAAATTACATCCCGTACGCTGGCGGCGGCGAAGCACAGGCGGCTATTCTTGGTGGTCATGTCACTGTTGGGGTTTCCGGCTATGGCGAATTTTCCGCGCAAATCAAGGGCGGTAAATTTCGCGCATTGGCGATTTCATCTGACAAACGCGCAGCCGGTATCGACATCCCGACACTTCGCGAGCAAGGCGTAGCCGTCGATTTATTTAACTGGCGTGGCGTCTTCGCAGCACCCGGCATCACCGACGCGCAAAAGAAAGAATTGCTCGCCGCCATCGACACGACGGCAAAAAGCCCGGCTTGGAAAGAAACACTCACCAAGATGGATTGGACCGACATCTATCTCTCAGGCGATGCCTTTGGCAAATACCTCGATGAAGAGAACAAGCGCATCGGCGATATTCTTGCGAAGCTGAATCTGAAAAAATAAATTCACGGCTGATCGCGACATGGTGCAACCCGGGACGAAAAGCGAATTGTCAGGTGCGGCGTCGGCGCAAAAGCACGTCGGCCAGATTTTGGTGGCTGCCGGCGTGCTGGCTTTCGGTGCCGCGCTCGCGTACGGCACGACGCTGCTGCCGGAAGCAACTGGCTACGCAAAGGTCGGCCCACGGCTGATGCCCACCATTGTTGCGGGCGGGCTGATTCTGCTTGGGTTGGTGTTGCTAAAAGAAGCTTTGTTCGGCGGCTTCCGTGGCGTGGATGAACGCGAGGCCGCTACGAATCCAACCGATTGGCGCGCCATTGCGTGGATTAGTGCGGGCATTATCCTGAATGGGATATTGATGGTGCCTGTAGGGTTTGTGATTTCCGGCACGCTGCTGTTCGTGCTCGCTGCGCGTGGATTCGGCAACAAGGCCTGGGTAAAGAACGCGATCATCGGCTTGGTTATTGCCGTGATCACGTATGCCTTTTTTAACTACGGGTTAGGCCTTGGCTTGCCGCGCGGAATCCTGCCCGTTTAATTACCTAGGCATCGCACTCGTCCCAGCTCGGTTTCGACCACAAAACAAGGACCAACATGGAAGTCCTGACTTTCCTCGCCAACGGTTTTTCGTTGGCACTGACGATGCAAAATTTGCTTTGGTGCCTTGTCGGCGTGACGTTGGGCACGGCAGTCGGCGTGCTGCCTGGCATCGGCCCGGCGGTTACGGTCGCGTTGTTGTTGCCAGTGACGACCAAGATCGATCCTTCGGGCGCGTTGATCATGTTTGCCGGGATTTATTACGGCGCCATGTACGGCGGATCGACAACATCCATCCTGCTTAACACGCCCGGCGAATCCGCCACCATCATCACCGCGATGGAGGGCAACCAGATGGCCAAGCGTGGTCGAGCGGGTGCCGCACTTTCGACCAGCGCCATCGGTTCTTTCGTCGCGGGCACGTTGACCGTCGTGGCGCTCACGTTTGTGTCGCCCATCGTGGTGGATGTCGCGTTGCAGTTCGGCCCGCCGGAATTTTTTGCGCTGATGGTGTTGGCTTTCATCACCGTTTCAGCCGTGCTTGGTGAATCGGCGTTGCGCGGCCTCACTGCACTGTTCGTTGGTCTGGCAATTGGCCTGGTTGGCATTGACAATCAGTCGGGCGCGGCGCGCTTTGCGTTTGAAATTCCGCAATTGCTAGATGGCATCGAGGTCGTCACCGTTGCCGTTGGTCTGTTTGCCGTCGGTGAAACACTGTGGGTCGCGTCCAAGGAGGCGCGCATCGTCGATGCGGTAATGAAGATGACGGACTCGATCTGGATGAAGGCTGAGGATTGGAAGCGTTCGTGGAAGCCGTGGTTGCGGGGTTCTGCGATTGGTTTTCCGTTCGGTGCTATTCCGGCCGGTGGCGCGGAAATTCCAACCTTCCTCTCGTACGCATTGGAAAAGAAGCTCACGAAATATCCAGAAGAATTTGGCAAGGGCGCGATTGAAGGCGTTGCCGGGCCAGAAGCGGCAAACAACGCGTCTTCGACCGGAACGATGACGACATTGCTCGCGCTCGGCTTGCCGACCTCTGCCACCGCTGCTATTTTGCTCGCGGCGTTTCAGCAATACGGCCTGCAACCGGGGCCGTTACTGTTTGTCAATTCCGCCGATCTTGTCTGGACGTTGATTGCGTCGATGTACATCGGCAATGTGATGTTGTTGGTATTGAATTTGCCGTTGGTTGGCTTGTGGGTGAAGCTATTGAAAATCCCGAAGCATCTGCTTTACGCGGGCATTCTAATTTTCGCCACACTCGGTGTTTATGGCATGCGCCAGTCCGCGTTTGATATTTTTCTGCTTTACGCAATCGGGCTCTTGGGCTTCATGATGCGTCGCTACGATTTCCCCACGGGCCCGGTGCTGATCGGCATGATCCTCGGCCCGCTTGCTGAAGCCCAACTGCGTCGTTCGCTGTCGATCAGCCAAGGTGACTGGATGATCTTCCTGCAGAAACCTCTATCGGCGACGCTGCTCGCAATCACGGTGTTGATCGTGGTCGGGCCGTGGCTGACAAAGAAGTTTAAGAAGAAATAATTAAACACCAGCACTGGCGCGGCTTTCAGGCGATAATTGTCTGTAAAGCCGCGCCAGTACTTATTCTAGCTCACGATATTTCACAACAAAATAACCGCGATGAACATCCAATACGACCGCTTCTACCGCTACACAGAATTCACCGAAATCCTTCATCAGTTCGTCAAGAAATTTCCCGAGCTTCTCTCCATCGAAAGTATCGGCAAGAGCCATGAGGGCAAAGATATTTGGGTGGTGACAGCAACCAACCAGAAAACCGGCGCCGCTGCAGACAAGCCCGCCTACTGGGTTGACGCGAATATTCACGCCAGCGAATTAGCGGGCGGTGCGGCGAGTTTGTATCTGATCGACACCCTCACCAAAAATTACGGCAAGCGCGACGACATCACCCGCTGCATGGACACGCGCGTGATGTACATCTGTCCGCGCATCAACCCCGATGGTGCCGAGTGGGCGATGCGCGATACACCCAAGATTGTTCGCTCTTCAACGCGCTCGTATCCGTATGACGAAGAACATATTGAAGGCATGGACATCGAAGATGTAAATGGCGATGGCCGCATTCTGTCTATGCGTATCAAGGACGATAACGGCAACTGGAAGACGTATCCCGATGAGCCGCGTTTGATGATCCCGCGCGGGCCGACTGAATACGGCGGCACCTACTACCGCATGCTGCCCGAAGGCACCATCCGCAATTACGACGGCGTCTCGATCAAGGTCAACAAGGACAAACAAGGGCTGGATCTGAATCGTAATTTCCCCGCTGGCTGGCGGCAGGAGCACGAGCAATACGGCGCGGGACCGTACCCCACATCGGAGCCAGAAGTGCGCGCCGTCGTGCACTTCATTACGCATCACGCCAACATCACCGGCGGTCTCTCGTTTCACACTTGGAGCGGCGTGTTGCTGCGTCCGTTTGCGACGATGTCCGACGAGGAAATGCCGCCAGAAGATTTGTGGGCCTACAAAAAGCAGGGCGAAGAAGGCACCAAGATCACGGGCTATCCTGCGATTAGCGTCTATCACGAGTTTCGCTATCACCCCAAAGATGTGATCACCGGTGCGTTCGACTGGATATACGAGCACCTCGGGCTGTACGAATGGACGATTGAAATCTGGTGCCCGATGCGCGAAGCGGGCATTAAGGATTACAAATACATCGACTGGTTCCGCGATCATCCCGTTGAAGACGATCTGAAAATGATCGCCTGGGCCGACAAGGAATTGAACGGCAAGGGCTATATCGACTGGGCCAAATTCAACCATCCGCAACTGGGCGAAGTTGAAATCGGCGGCTGGGACAAAATCCACGCCTTCCGTAATCCGCCGCCGCATTTGCTCGAAAAAGAAATCGCCAAATTTCCCGATTGGCTGGTGTGGAACGCGTTGATTTCGCCAAAGCTCGAACTCGTTCACGCGAAGGCCGAGAATATCGGCGGCGATTCGTACCGCATCGAAGTCGCGGTGCAGAACACCGGCTACCTGCCCAGCTACGTATCCAAGCGCGCGCACGCACGCAAGCAGTCGCGTGGTGTCGTGGGTGAGATTTCGCTACCCGCAGGCGCGACGCTGGTGTCAGGAAAATTGCGCGAAGTCGCGGGCGAGCTTGAAGGCCGCGCGTACAAACATACGTTGATGAGTTTCTGGACAGACACGACGCCGACGGCAGACAAGACGAAGTTGGAGTGGGTGGTGAAGGCGCCTAAGGGTGGAAGTGTCGAACTGGTGATCAAGCATGAAAAGGCGGGCACTGTGCGGACCAATTTGGAACTAAAGTCTGCGTAATTGGGGGAAGAGCTGCGCGTGAAAGTGAAACTGCCGCATTAGCGCTGGTCGAAAAGAGATTCAAGGAGTATCAGCATGGCAAAACGTAATCAGCATGCCGGTTCGAATTTTGATGACTTCCTCAAAGATGAAGGAATGTTTGAAGACGTGCAGGCCAAGGCGCTCAAACGTGCGTTGTCCGAACAAATTGAAGAAAGTATGCAAGCGGCCAACATCTCCAAAGTCAAAATGGCAGAGTTGATGGCGACTAGCCGTTCCCAATTAGATCGCGTACTTGACCCCGACAATATTTCCGTTCAACTCGATACACTGATGAAGGCGGCGAGGGCAGTTGGTAAAACGGTCGAGATCAAGATCAGGAATGTGAAGAAGGCGGCGCACGCGTGATGCAGGTGAAAAATCGATCCGTATTTGGGATTCTTGGTTTTCAGGAAATAACGCGAGCCCGACACACTTTATCGATGTTCATAAAACAATTGGCGTTGAAGCCTTTGAATTGGGAACTAATTTAGACTGCCTTCTTGGGTTGGCAAAGTCAAATTGACGGAGAGCTAAATGACGGACGAGAGCACTATTTCCGTTGCTAATTACTGCGTGAGTTTCATTGACTTGCTTGGACAGAGGGATGCGTTGCGGGGGCAAGGCCTACTCCCGATAGTAAGTTCTGAGAGCGAAAAACAGGAGTTGATTGCAATTCTTCGTGCCAGCGTAGGATCTATTGCGCGTCTTCAGACTCAAGCGGCCGACTTGATGCGTGCTAGCAGTCCTAAACCCGATTCAATTCTCCGCGCAACCCTGTCGCACGAGCAGAAAATTGTTTTCGATGAGATGTTGCACACAAAAGTAAAAACGCAACGGTGGTCGGATGGCCTCGTCTCATTTGCGTCGCTTGGTGACAAAGAGGTGAAGTGCCATGTCAACAGTATTTATGAGCTTTTCGGGCACGCTGGTTCGTTGTGCTTTATTGGCTTATGCAATCGACGTCCACTACGAGGCGCCATCGACATTGCGTGGGGCATAGAGCTACATCCGGGAGAGCTATATGGAGCTGCGATTGCGCGCGCCTACGAACTTGAAAGCGAGTGCGCTCAATATCCGCGCGTTGTAATAGGAGAGGAGGTTGTTAGATTCCTTGAAAGCCACAGCCAAAACTTAGCGGACGACCCATATTCAATTGGTGATCGAGATATGGCGGTCTTGTGTTTGAGCATGGTCCTGAAAGACACGGATGGGCAAAACATACTTCACTATCTTGGTGAGGGTTTTCGATTCGCAATTACCAATACACATCACGGTCATTTGTATGCTACAGGGCGAGAATTCATACAGGACATGTTAGTTAAATTTCGAGAAAAGCGGAATGAAAAACTTGCACTGCGATATGAACGATTGCTTTCTTATTTTGACAATTATCCTGCCGACTCTTAGATGGATCGCAAGCCACATTTAGAGTTAGGAATCAAAGGTGCTAGCGACATTATTTTTTGAAAACAATTCACGTCGACGAGTTCGATTGGTTTCTAGTGCCCCATCAACGGCCACTCAAATCTGGTACGGATGTTGAACTCTAGGCGGCTTGACACGAAAGTGCTTGCTGTTTCGACTCACCGGTATCGGCCTCGTTTTCGGGTCGCCGCTATTCAAGTAGTCGATGAGGATGTTGGTATCGAATAGCGTTTTCATTCTGGCAATTCACCGATCCCATTCGGTGCGCAATTTCTTCTGCACCGCCAGTCCGTCTGTAGGGCTGCGCCTCGGCGACTTCCATGCGCCGAACGCAGTTTCGGTCTCGGCGTGATGCGCCAAATATTGTGTGATCGCTTGGCGAATCAGTTTGGCGCGCGAAACATGGTTGCGCGCTCAAGTTCTCGTAGTGCAGCAAGTTGCGATTCAGGCAAGTCAATTTTGGTGCGCATGCATTGGCCCGTGTTGTGTGATTGATGACGTCGTCATAC
>JANOQY010000332.1:0-3949 GCA_031414995.1 Betaproteobacteria bacterium | reverse complement strand
CGATCCGGAGAAAGGTGCGCGGCTCTATCGCGAGGGGCATATCCTCGGCGCGCATTTTGCGCCGGTGGACACGGCGCTCTCTTGCGTCAAGACCGGGACCAATGGCCGCCATCCGTTGCCGACGCCCGAAGCTTTCTCGGATTTTTTGGGCCGGCACGGCGTCACGGAAAGCAGCACTATCGTCGCCTACGACGACGTCGGCGGCCAGTATGCCGCGCGGCTCTGGTGGATGGCGCGCTGGATTGGGCTGACCAACGTTGCGCTGCTTGATGGCGGACTCCCGAAATGGATTGCAGACGGGCGCGCATTATCGACCGACGTACCAGCAGCAACACCTGCGCCATTGCGTGGCGAGCCCGATCCATTAATGGTCTGGAGCGCCGCCGAAGTGCTGGCGCACATCGACGACAAGAATATTTCATTGATCGATGCGCGTGCTGCAGA
This sequence comes from Betaproteobacteria bacterium, assembly GCA_031414995.1. Classification (GTDB taxonomy): domain Bacteria; phylum Pseudomonadota; class Gammaproteobacteria; order Burkholderiales; family Usitatibacteraceae; genus UKL13-2. The sequence goes on along the minus strand of JANOQY010000332.1, from coordinate 3,505 downwards.
ACGCTATCGTGGTGAGGTCGAGCCAATTGATCCGGTCGCGGGGCACATCCCAAGTGCGTCAAACCGGTTTTATAAAGCCAACCTGAACGCAGATCTTACTTTTCGCGCAGCCGCTGACATCAGAAGCGAATTTGCCGCGCTGGTTAATCACAAACCAGCCGATCAAGTGGTGCATTATTGTGGTTCCGGCGTTACTGCGTGCGCCAATTTATTTGCGATGGAATATGCCGGACTCACCGGTTCAAAGTTGTTTGCGGGCTCCTGGAGCGAGTGGGTCGCTGATCCGGCACGGCCAGTGATCACAAAAGGAAAATAAGTCGATGAATCCCATTGGAAAACACCGCCTTGCGGCACTATCACTTTTTGTGGCGGCGACCATTACTTTGACCCATGCCCAGTATCTCAAACCGACCGACAATCTCGTCATTGATGGCGTGCCGCCGATCAGCGAAGAGCTAGTCACGAAAGTAAAGGCCTACACGGACTTCAAACCCTCCACCATCGTGGCGTGGCATCCGACGCAGCCTGCGCTACTGATTCGGACGCGCCTTAACAACACGCTCCAATTGCATCTTGTGTCCACTCCCGGGACGAAGCCGGTGTCGATCACTGATTTCCCTGATGCCGTCAGTGGCGCGTCGTTTCAGCCGAAAAAGGGCGAATATATTTTGTTCGAGAAAGCCAACGGCGGCGACGAGGTGTTCCAGATTTTTCGATTGGATGTTGCGACCAAAATAGTGACCGCGATTTCGGATCCAAAGGAACGAGCCAGCGCACCCTCGTGGAATCGGAAAGGCGACCGCATCGTCTACACCACGACTACCATTGACCGTAACAATGCCTCGCGCGTGGCCTTGACCCGGCTGGTGCTGTCGGACCCGCTAAAACCTGAAAGTGCCAAAACAATCGCGACGTTCGAAGGTGGTCGCTGGCGTAATTTCCGGTTTTCGCCAGACGACAAGATGCTCGTGTTCTTCGAATATATTTCTGCCAATGAAGCGCACATATGGTCGATGAATATTGCAAGCGGCGAAAAAAAACGACTCACGCCTGAGACAAAAGCCGGCGCAACGTCGGTTGCTTATGGTCCAGCGCGCTTTTCACGCGACGGCAAAAAACTATTCACCACCTCTGACCGCGATAGCGAATTCCGCCGTCTGATCACGCTCGATTTGGCGTCTGGCGAGGAAACGGTACTCACGCCGAAATTGCAGCACGATGTAAGCGAGTTTTCAATTTCTACAGCAGCCAAACGCATCGCATTCATCACCAATGAAAACGGCTCGAGTGTGTTGCGTTTTCTCGATCTGACCACGCTGGCAGAATTGCCCCGGCCGGCATTATTGCCGGGCGAAATTTCCGGTCTACGGTGGAAGGGCGGATTTGATGATGACAGTACCGACGTCGGCGATGAGAAATTGGGCGCTGAACTCGCCTTCAATGTCACTTCGGCCCGTTCACCTGCAGATGTTTACTCGTGGAATATTGCCACGACCAAAGTCACCCGCTGGACTAATAGCGCCAGCCCGGCACTGAATCCGCTGGAGTTCGCCGAGCCGAAGCTGGTGCGCTGGAAGAGTTTTGACGGCTTGGTGATTTCCGGGTTTCTTTACCAGCCAGACGCGAAAAAATTTCCCGGCAAGCGCCCGGTGATCGTCAACATTCACGGCGGGCCGGCATCGCAAGCCCGTCCCGGATTTATTGGCCGCAACAATTACATGATCAACGAGTTTGGTTTTGCCATGCTCTACCCGAACGTGCGTGGTTCAAGCGGCTTTGGTAAAACATTTTTGACGATGGACGACGGTATGAAGCGTGAAGATTCGGTGAAAGACATCGGCGCGTTGTTTGACTGGATAAAGGACCAGCCGGATCTCGATGCGGATAAGGTATTGGTGATGGGTGGCAGTTACGGCGGCTACATGGTGCTGGCGGTATCGACCAACTATCCAGATCGCATTGCAGGCGCAATCGATAGTGTCGGCATTTCCAATTTCGTCACCTTCCTCACCAATACCGAAAGCTATCGCCGCGACTTGCGACGCGTCGAATACGGCGACGAACGCGATCCGGAAATGCGCAAGTTTCTAGAGGCAATCTCACCGCTCAACAACGCCCAAAAAATCAAAAAGCCGCTATTTGTCGTGCAAGGCAAAAACGATCCGCGAGTGCCTTATACCGAAGCCGAACAAATCGTGGCGCAGTTAAAGAAGCAGAAAACACCTGTGTGGTTTTTGATGGCCAATGATGAGGGCCATGGGTTTGCGAAGAAGTCGAATTCAGATTTCTTGTTTTATGCGCAGATCAAATTCATTGAACACACGTTGTTGAAATAGCAGTCATCCCAGCGATCAACTTTTCACCACAAGCGCCAATGCTCGCTGACGTTGTTTTTCTGCTGCACGCGGGCGTAGTCCTGTTCAACGTTGGCGGCTTGCTGATGATCGTCATCGGCGGTGTGGTGGGCTGGGCCTGGGTGCGACATCGCGTCTTCCGCATCACGCACATCGCGTTGATGGGGTTCGTGACGCTCGAAGCAATGCTCGGTCTCACCTGTCCGCTGACGCTGCTGGAAGACTGGCTACGAGGGGTGACGACAGAACAGAGCTTTGTACAACGCTGGCTGTCCGCGCTAATTTACTGGAATGCGCCGCCGTGGGTGTTTGTGGTGCTTTATGTCGCTGTTTTGGCTGCGGTGATTGGAGCGTGGTTCGTGTGGCCGCCAACGGGATCGAAAAGACAAAGTGCCCGTGGATAGGCGGCCTTCAGCATAAAAGCCGCCAAAAGCCTCACCAGTGCTAGGGTTTGTTGATTTTTTTGTTAAAACTCAATGGTGTCGGTCATATTGCAGAGATGCCGTTCGCAACGATCCGTGCTCGCACTCAACTGCGCTGATCAAAGCGCGCGTGGGCTAAACTTCACATCATGATTCTCGTCCTCTACGCCCACCCGTATCCGCAACACTCGCGTGCTTGCCGGGCGCTGCTCAATGCTGTTGTTGACCTGCCTGATCTCGAAACCCGTTCACTTTACGATCTCTATCCTGATTTTGATATTGATGTCGCCGCCGAGCAGGCCGCACTCGCGCGCGCCGACCTGATCGTGTGGCTCCATCCGATCTACTGGTACAGCGTGCCGTCGATGCTGAAACACTGGTTCGATGTGGTTCTGGCGCGCGGCTGGGCGTATGGCAAGGACGGCAATGCATTGCATGGCAAACAGTGCCTGTGGGTCGTCAGTGCCGGTGGTGACGAAGAATCATATTCTCTTGAGGGCATGCATCAACAACCGTTTGAGAATTTTGCGCCGCCCATCGAGCAGACTGCGCGTTTTTGCGGCATGAAATGGCAACAGCCGATAGTGCTGCATGGCGCTCATGAAGTGGGCGACGCCGAACTTGCGGCGCAGGCGGAAAAATTCCGTGCGCGCTTGATCGCGTTGGTGGCGTCATCATGATCGAAGCACTCATTTATCTCACTGCTGCCGTCATCTGTGTGCCGATCGC
>JANOQY010000331.1:0-2190 GCA_031414995.1 Betaproteobacteria bacterium | reverse complement strand
GCCTCTATGCAACGCTGCCCGCATCCCCTTGAAGCCAAACTGCTCATAAAGCTTGTCGAGCTTTTCTATATCAGGCGTTTTGTGATCGATGGTGTCGAAATCAAACGAAAGCGGTACATCGCATTTCACCGTCACCAACACACGACCCGTCGGTAACCAGTCCAGCGCCTTGCGCAAGTTCTCTCCGACCACGCCTTTGATATTGGCCGCATTCGCGATCACGCCATCGAGTGAACCGTATTCGGCAATCCACTTCGCGGCAGTCTTTGGGCCGACTTTCTCGACGCCAGGAACGTTATCGACCGTGTCGCCCATCAGCGTCAGGTAATCGATGATTCGGTCTGGCGGCACACCGAATTTTGTTTTGACGCCTTCGACATCCAACGTTTCGTTCGACATCGTGTTTACCAGCACCACATGCTCATCGACTAATTGCGCGAGGTCCTTGTCGCCGGTGCCGATGATGGTTTCGACCCCACGCGCCGTGGCGTGCTTGGAGAGTGTGCCGATGATATCGTCGGCCTCCATGCCATCGACCACCACACAGGGCCAGCCCAGTGCTTCGGCGACTTCGCGGATATGGCCGATCTGATGGGCGAGGTCTTCGGGCATCGACGCGCGATTGGCTTTGTATTCGGCATAGATGTCGTCGCGAAAGGTTTTGCCTCTGGGGTCAAACACGCAGGCGCTATAATCTGCCGGGTAATCAATCCGAAGTTTGTTGAGCATATTGGCCACACCGAAGATCGCTCCGGTGGGCTCGCCACCCGGCGAACGAAAGTCCGGCATGGCGTGGAAAGCGCGATAAAAAAAGCTCGAAATATCGACGAGCAGCAGGCGTGGTTTATCAGATGCGCTCATGGCTGTTGGTAGCTGTCATTGGAGTATGCGAAGTTGACACAATCTCAACACGGTAAGAAGCAAGTCGGGAAAATTCCCAAGCCGTCCGATCCGGACATGAAACACCAATCGCTTGCCGCTGCGCGTGAATCGTGGTGGATGTTCAACATTATCGCCGAAATGGTGTCGGCGTCAGAGCGCCTGACCGGGGTATCGCCCGCAGTCGCCATTTTCGGCAGCGCGCGTTTGAAAGAAGATAACCACTATTACGCAGTCACCGAAACGATTGCGCGCAAATTGTCCGATGCTGGATTCAGCGTGCTATCTGGTGGCGGTCCCGGCCTTATGGAGGCAGCCAACAAAGGCGCCTTCGCGGGGAAGAGCCCCAGTGTGGGCCTCAATATACTGCTGCCTTTCGAGCAGGGTGGCAATGCCTATCAGGACGTGTCGATGATGTTCCAACATTTTTTCGCGCGCAAAACGATGTTTGTCAAACACGCGGCCGCTTATGTGGTGATGCCCGGTGGCTTTGGCACCCTCGACGAACTTTCCGAAGCATTGACGCTCATACAAACGGGCAAGCTTCGACGCTTCCCCGTCATTTTGGTCGGCAGTACATTCTGGAGCGGCTTGATCGATTGGATGAAGACGACGATGGTGAATGAAAAAGTAATCTCGCCCGGCGATGTCGATTTATTCAAAGTGATCGACGATCCGGATCAGGTGGTTGCCGCCATTTTTGAACACTACGCCAATCGTGGCTTTACGCCTTCGCCGGATGAACGCGCACTGGAAATGACGCTGTAGCCCAGCCGGGCTGCGGTGGTGTCTCAATAATCGGAGTTTGCCATGCGCACAATTGCCACCTTGTTTGCCATTGCCATACCCATCATCACTACATTAGCTTTCCCTGCCGTAGCGCAAAGCCAAAAAAGGCCCATTCCGAAAGATGCGCAAGTTGTTGAAGATGTGCCATCGCCGCCCATCGTCAAGGATTACGATCCGGCCAAGGACATCAAGGTAACCAAGCGCCAATCCGGGACGGATACGATCGAGGAATACCGGCTTGGCGGGCGACTCTACAGACAGCGCATTCAGCCAGCGTCTGGCCCTGCGTATGAGTTGATCGATGAAAAGGGCGAGGGCAAATTCGTTCGCGTCGATGGGCCTGATCTAAAAATTGCCGTGCCGATGTGGGTGTTATTGTCCTGGTAAATCCGTGGCAAGATATGCGGTCTTCCTGATCTGGTGAGCTTGTTTCTGTGAATGTGTGTTTGTGAGCGTTTTTACCCCGATTACGACTGATGAAGCGCGCGCGTTTATCGCGTCCTACGGCGTCGGCGACATCAT
>JANOQY010000330.1:0-3758 GCA_031414995.1 Betaproteobacteria bacterium | reverse complement strand
CAACCGCAATCCATTCTTCGAAGCTTCAATCAACTGAAGCAATCGTTTCTGCCGCGTCACTTCCTGCTTGGCGCTTACAATCAACCAGATCATTCTTTTGCGATAGCCCGGCGGCTGCGCTTCAAAAAAATCCCATGCTTTATTATGCTTCCGAAAGCGTGTTTCGTCTGCGGGGGCGAGTGCGGCAGCAGATGCCTGTTCGTACGCATACGTGCGCGACTTTGCTTCGCTGCGGTGTGAAAACGCCACCAATCCCGCAGGCTGCATGCGACTCTGGCTGGCGAGTTCAGCCACGCGCGCAATGTTGATCGCACTCCACATTGAAGTTTTCTTGCGCGGCGTGAAGCGGATTTGGTATGCGGTGTCGTCAATGCGTTTGCGCACGCCGTCGATCCAGCCGACACACAGGGCCTCATCGATTGCTTCGGCCCAGAGGATGCTGGGTTTGCCGCTGTCTTTTTTATAAAAGCCGACTATCAATTCAGCAGCTTCCGTCGAATGCTGTTCAAGCCAGTTGCGAAAATCTGCGGTGGTTGGGAAAAATGTTGCCCCTAAAAAGGGATGGCAGGGCTGAGGCTTAATGCTGGCCGAGGGCAGGCCAGTGTGCCGTTCAGCGCGACCATCACTTTACTGTGCCTACGATTTGTATTTAACGCTGCACCCGTACGGGGCGGACGTAGAAACGGATACCGGTTTGCCCGCCTTCATTTCGTCCAGCGCTGCAGCTACATAATTCTTGGCCGTCTTAATATCCGCGATGTTTGCCGAACGCTTGTCGTCGATGCCACCTGCGTAAACTAGGGTGCCTTGTGGGTTGATGATGTACATGTGCGGCGTGGTCTTGGCGCCATAGGATTGGCCGGTCTTGCCGCTCTCGTCCATCAAATAGGCGGTTGGCGATGCCTTGCTCGTTTTCAGGATGCCATTCAACACGTCCGGCTTCCTGTAATCCTGGTGTCCCGGCTCCGTGGAGCTGACTGCCAACCAAACCACGCCGTCCTTGGTGTATTTCGATTGCAGGCCCTGCATGTTGGCGGAGTCATAGTGCTTCTTCACAAACGGACACTCGGGGTTATGCCATTCCAGTACCACCGTCTTGCCTTTGTAGTCGGCGAGGTTGACGGCTTTGCCATTGGTGTCGCTTAAGGCAAAGGCAGGGGCGGGCTGGCCGACAGCGGCGGCGGCGTGGGCTGTGGACGCAGCGATAAAGGGAAGCGATGTGGTGATCAACGAGGCAAGCAGAATTTGTTTCATTGCGGGTTCCTTGGTGAGTGGATGGCGAGGTGAATACGAGGGAATTTGAGCGGAATCAGCAACAGAAGTTTCATTCCAACGAAGCAATCATATGGCGCTGGGCCGTTTTATCTGGGACTCAAAGCTCTCTGGTCATAAAAATGCTGAATGGGTCTTCGATGTAGCTTCCAAACGGCCCGCACGGCCGAAACCCAAGCCGCGTGTACAAGTGATGAGCGGGTGCAAATGCCGTCATGGGGCCGGTCTCCAGGCTCAGCCGCCGATATGAGCGTCGCGCAGCTTCTTTCATGATGTGTTGCAGTAGTCCGGCCGCCACGCCCTTGCGCAAGTGCGCCGAGGCGGTGCGCATCGATTTGATTTCGCCGTGGAACGGATCAAGCTCCTTCAATGCGCCGCAGCCTAACAATTCTTTATCCTGCCACGCGCACCAGAAGGTGATGTCGGGTTTGCGCAGCTTCTCCAGATCCAGAGCATGCATGCTTTCGGGCGGCGATAGCAGCGCCATGCCCCGCAGATGCTCCTGCAAAAGCTGCGCAATTTCCGGACCTCTCAAATCGTCCAATCGAATTTCCATGCGCGTAAAAACTCCTCAGTTGGCGGGACCCGTGGCGCAAGAGCCACCGCAGGCAAAATCGCTCATTTTTATAGTTTACGTAACGCCGTGTCGGTCGTCTATTAGCTGAAACACTGGAGTGTTTGGGTGCATGACGGACGGAGGTCGTTTTGCTGGGTTACGTAGATTGCCATTTTGCGCGGTTCTCCGGATGGTTTTGGCCTGAGAGGCGCCGTCATAGACCACGTCTAGAGCGGTCGGGTTGACCGCTTCTCCATCGCGGTTTAGATTGCGCCATCACAATCCTTTGTTCGTCGCGCAGAAAGGGGGAACACGATGGGAACCAAAGATCCGCGCATTGACGCCTATATCGCCAAGTCCGCCGCGTTCGCCAAGCCGATTCTCACGCATATCCGCGAGCATATGCACGCCAATTGTCCCGAGATAAGCGAAACCATCAAGTGGAGCATGCCGCACTTCGATTACAAAGGTGCTATTTTCAGCAACATGGCCGGATTCAAGGCGCATTGCGCGCTCGGTTTCTGGCTGGGCGATTTACTCAAGATCGACGCCAAAGCTGACATGGCGATGGGACACTTCGGTCGCATCACATCGCTGGCTGATCTGCCTGGCGACAAGGAGTTCGCACGCATCATCAAGGCCGCCATGAAGCTGCACGATGCAGGCGTTAAGGCGCCGGCAAGGTCGAAGCCGACCGAGAAGGACGAACTGGTGGTGCCAGGCTATTTCCTGATCGCCGTGAAGAAAAACAGACGAGCACATGCGACCTTTATGGCGTTCAGCGCATCCAAGAAAAAAGAATACGTCGAATGGATCACCGAGGCCAAAACCGATGCGACGCGCGACCGACGTCTGGCGCAGGCGGTCGATTGGATGAGTGAAGGCAAGACTCGAAACTGGAAATACCAGAGCTGCTAAAAGGCAAAATATTTTTGACGTGCTACGTTGGCGTCAACTTGCGTGTAATCCCCAGTTGCGATGCATCAGCAATTCATCAGGCGCTACTTGATGTTTGACATGCTCGGCCGGTGAGGCAAGCGAAAATCCCAAGCGCTCAAGCAACCGCACCGAACGTAAATTTTCCCGCTTGAGTTCGGCAGTAAAAGTGCGCACCTGATATTGCGCACCAAGTTCAGCCATCATCGCTACTACAGCCTCGCTTGCCAGCCCGCGGCCCCAGTACGCACTGGCGAACACATATGCGATCCCCGCGCTTCCATCCGGGTGCAGCGTCGCTTGAACAAAACCGATGAGCTCGCTCGTCGGTAGTCGAATCACCCAGTTGAGCCATTGCTGTTCTCCGTCAGCCGATTGGCGCGTTTCGAGTTTTGCAAACCGTGTGCGCAACCATTCGAGCGACGATGGCGGTTCGTTCTCGAACGCGTAAATGGCAGGATCATTAAGAACGATAAACATTTCATCGGCATGTGCGATTGTCTGCGGCTCTAGGGTGAGCGAGACGGTCTTGATGATTCGCATTACGGCGGTCTGGCTACTTGGTTTGGACAGTTTCTGCAGCAGCCTCAGTCGTCGGTTTCTTCGCTCCCAGCCGCGATTCAGTGCCGGCCATCAGCTTGGTAATATTTTCCCGATGCCGCCACACCAGCAGTGCCGACATCAAAATCACCGCCGGTAACGCCGCAGTGATACCGAACAGGAAGAAGCAGTAAACCGGCGCGAACACCGACGCAACGATCGCAGCGAGTGAAGAATAGCGAAAGAAAAACGCGATGATCAACCACGTCGAGAACGTGGCAAGACCAAGCCAGCCGTTGATCGCGACCAAGATACCAAGTGCAGTCGCCACGCCTTTGCCACCGAGAAACTTGAAAAACACGGGAAACAGGTGGCCAAGAAAAACCGCGATGGCCACACCGGCGAGCGTCGCCGGGGAGAGTCCGAAATCGGCGGCATATTTCTGCGCCAGCCA
>JANOQY010000329.1:0-22660 GCA_031414995.1 Betaproteobacteria bacterium | reverse complement strand
TGCTCTCCGCCGACAGCTTCACCAACTCCTCGCCCAGGTCCTGCAGCGCCAGCATGTCCCGCTTTTTCTGGCTTTTACTGATAGAATTTTCGTCTTCCTGAGTCATTTCCAGCCTTATGTTGCTGCTCATTTGCCGCTCGTTTGGCACCGATGCAGCCAAGGTTTCATGATACCTCACGCCGCTGTCCAGGCCCGGCGCCATCCCCTCCCCACCTTCTTTGATTGTGCTTCCCGTGACCGAAAAAACCCTCGTTCGACCCGCCAGTTCCAGCGCCGTACCACCGCACCTGCGCGACCTCGCCGCCTTCACCCTGGAGCGCGCCAAGGCGCTCGGCGCCACCGCGGCGGACGTCGAGATTTCCAGCTCGGTCGGGCAAAACGTCACCGTACGCATGGGCGAAGTCGAAACCATTGAGCACAATCGCGACAAGGGCATGGGTATCACGGTGTATCTCGGCCAGCAGCGCGGCAATGCCTCAACCACGGATCTATCGCGCGATGCGATCGAGAGGACCGTAAAGGCCGCGTTGGCGATTGCCAAATACACCGCCGCAGATGAATTCGCCGGGCTTGCTGACGTTGATCGTCTGGCCCAGCCGCCGTTCGGCGATTACGGACTTTACTATCCGTGGAAATTGGCGGTTGACGATGCCATTGCGCTTGGAAAACGCATGGAGGCTGCAGCATTTGCGGTGGATAAGCGCATCAATAATTCCGAAGGTGCTGCGGTGTCGACGTACGAATCCGATTTTATCTACGCCAATTCTGCGGGTTTTATCGGCGGCTATCCCACCACGCGTCACAGCGCCAGTTGCACCATGATCGCAACCAGCAAGCAAGGCATGCAGCGCGATTATTGGTACGCCGTTGCAAGAGATGAGCACGGGTTGGAATCGCCTGAAGCCATTGGGCAACGCGCAGGTGAGCGCACCGTGGCGCGGCTGGATGCGCGAAAAATTGCCAGTTGCGATGTGCCTGTGTTGTTCGAGGCACCGGTCGCGTCCGGTTTGATTGGCAGCTTTGTCGGGGCCGTGAGCGGCAGCGCGCTGTATCGGAAATCCAGTTTCCTGCAAGACAGCATTGGGCAGACCGTGTTTTCGCCCATCGTCTCGATTCGTGAAGACCCCGCTATTCGTGGTGGGTTGGCCAGTGGCCCGTTTGATGCCGAAGGCGTGACGACGATTGCGCGCGATGTCGTCAAAGATGGCGTGGTGCAAGGCTATTTCCTGGCTACCTATTCAGCAAAAAAACTTGGTCTCAAGAGCACTGGCAATGCAGGCGGCAGTCACAATCTGATCGTGACACCGGGTGAACTCGATTTCGCAGGGCTGATCAAGAAAATGCATCGCGGGCTTATCGTGACGGAGTTGATGGGGCAGGGCGTCAATAACGTGACGGGCGATTACTCACGCGGCGCGGCAGGTTTCTGGGTCGAGAACGGCGAGATCGCCTACCCGGTTGAAGAGATCACCATTGCAGGCAATATGAAGCAAATGTTCAAGGACATTATTGCCATCGGCAATGACGAGCTCGCGCTGGGTTCGAAGCGCGTCGGCAGTATTTTGCTTGAGCGCATGTCCATCGCCGGAGAGTAGATTCCCGGCCCTCACGGTTGTGGTTTGGTGCTTTATACTTTGAGTCGAATTCGTGCTTCAAATCGACCAAAAAACATAAGACCAACCCAGAGGAAAAAATCATGCAAAGACGCAAATTCCTGTCGTCCGCCGGCGCAGGACTGGCCGCCGGGGTCGCTACAATTTCGACGCTGTCGTCGGCACAAACCGCCGCATTGCCGACCATCAAATGGCGCTGTACATCGAGCTTTCCGAAGAGTCTCGATACAATCTATGGCGCGGCTGATGTAATTTCCAAGCGCGTATCGGCGGCGACCGGGGGGAAATTCACCATACAGGTGTTCGCTGCGGGTGAAATCGTGCCGGCGCTACAGGCGATGGATGCAGTCAAGGACGGAACCGTCGAATGCTGCCATACCGCACCATATTATTATTTTGGTAAGGATCCGACCTTCGCGTTTGCTTGCGCGATTCCGTTCGGCATGAATGCCCGCCAGCAAAATGCGTGGATGTATCACGGCGGCGGCATGGAACTGATGCGCGACTTTCTGAAAGACTACAACATCATCAATTTCCCTGCCGGCAACACCGGTGCGCAAATGGGTGGATGGTTTCGCAAAGAGATCAAGACCGTTGCGGATCTGAAGGGACTGAAAATACGAATTGGCGGCTTCGCTGGTCGCGTGATGTCCAAGCTGGGCGTCGTGCCGCAGCAGATCGCAGGCGGAGAAATTTACCCGGCGTTGGAAAAGGGCACCATCGATGCGGCCGAGTGGGTAGGTCCCTACGATGATGAAAAGCTCGGCTTCTATAAAGTCGCCAAGTATTACTACTACCCAGGCTGGTGGGAAGGTGGTCCGGAGCTGGATCTTTTCGTTAACATCAAACAGTGGCAAGCGTTGCCGCCAGAGTACAAGGCGATTCTCGAAGCGGCATGCGCCGAAGCTAACGGTTGGATGCTGTCAAAGTACGATGCACTGAATCCCGCGGCGTTGAAACGCTTGGTCGGCAACAAGGTACAGCTGCGTGGGTTCAGCAAAGACGTCATGAATGCCTGCCACAAAGCCGCGAACGAGGTATACGCCGAAGAATCTGCCAAGAATCCAAAATTCAAAAAGGTCTACGACGCTTGGAAAGTCTTCCGCGATGACCAAATTCTATGGTTCAGGGTGGCAGAGCAGAACTTCGATAATTACATGGCAACGGTAAGCACAGCCAGCAAGCCAACAACACAGGTAAAAAAGTAATCTTGTTTGGTAAAAAAAGCCCCGCCTCTGCGGGGCTTTTTTTGAACAGAAGCTGCATTCGGACTAATTTTGCAGAAGGCAAGCACTGGCGCGGCTCTTTACGCAAAGTGCCTGAAAGTCCGCGCCAACGCTAGAGTTTTGCCTACGACGATGAAAAACGGGCACGGTCTCAGTCTGCTAACTCCCACCCGTACGGGGTATGGAATTTATCGAAAGCCGCGTGTATAAAGATTGACAGAAATTTCCAATTTTTGAAAGGTGAACCATGGCGATACTACCCGAGCTACTGGCGGCATCGGCGCGTTACCGGAAATGGAAAGCGGTGCAGGCAAACAAAGTCGATCCGGCAGATACGGAGAGCGGCGCGGCGGCGCAGTCGATGCAGGTCGCCAGACAGCGCTACAGCGGGACGCGTTATCTGCAACCGGACGCCGGTGTGTTTATGGAGTCCATAGTCGAAGGCGACGATCTGATGCCAATCCGCTATTTCGAAATGGGTCATCTCGCCGCGCGACCGGTCGGTCGTATTCACATCGATCTGGGGCCACGAGTCGGACAGGGTTATGCGACCGGATTTTTGGTCGCGCCCGGCATACTGCTTACCAATCATCATGTGCTAAAAAGTGTCGAGTACGCGCACGCTGCGACAGTAACTTTTGATGCTGAAGACGATCTCAAGGGTCTACCGAGGGTGCCAAGATTATTTTTGCTTGATCCGCAATCACTCTATGTGGCCGACGAGGCGCTTGATTACTGTTTTGTTGCCGTTGCCGACAAAAGCACCGACGGCACGCCGATCATCGAGTACGGTTTTTTGCGCTTGTTCGCAGGCACCGGGAAGATTACGCGCGGGGAATACGCGACCATCATTCAGCATCCGCGCGGCAGGCAAAAGCAGGTTGCTGCGCGTAACAACGAAATCGAAGTGTATGTTTACGACAGTGAATTGTCGGAGGCGGAGAAAGTCGAAAACAATTGTCTCTACTACACCACAGATACTATCGCTGGATCGTCGGGCGCACCGGTTTTTTCCGATCAATGGTTTGTGGTTGCGTTACATCGCCGTGGCGTCCCAAAAACGCGGGAGACCAAAGCCGGCAAGCGCGTGGTCCGACGCGATGGCAGCCTCGCGCGCGACGGCGACCCAGAATCGAGTATCGCTTTCGAAGCCAACGAAGGCGTGCGCATCAGCCGCATCATGAAATCGGTGCGTGCCATCGCAGCGAGTGCCGGCGACATGCAAAGCCACGCAATCACGGTCGCCGCGCGTATCGACGAAGTCACCGCACGGATTGAGAGTGGGCCATTCTGGACGCCTACGGTCGTCAAACGAACCATCAACAGCGTCACCGACGTCGCCCCGCAGGAAGGGCTGGAAATTGTCCGGCGCAAAGACGCCGTATTCCGGGATGCGCCAGGCTACCAGGAGGACTTCCTTCGCGGAGTGAACATCGCCCTGCCAATCTTGTCGGCCAAGCTGCAAGCTGCTGTCGCGTATCGTATCGACGCGCCGGACGAATACGTACTGCCGTTTCGCCATTTCTCGACCATCATGCACGCCGAAAGACGGCTACCGATGCTGGCCGCAGTCAATATTGACGGTGCCAAAATGCCCACTGGTGCGAAGGCCAAGCGGCCGGGTTGGTCATATGATCCACGCATTGCCGACGAACATCAGCCGGACGACTCCATCTTCAGCTCCATGGTGCAGCGTGGCCACATGGCTGCGCGAGAATTCATTTATTGGGGAGCAGATGAGACCGACATCGCCGAAGCCGATTTGCACAGCTTCACGCTCACCAACGTGTGCCCACAGATGGGCAAATTCAATGGTCAGCTTGAGTGGTACAAATTGGAGCGTCTGATCGTCGCCGCTGCGAAACAACCAAAACGAAAAATCAGTTGTTTCATGGGCCCACTCTTTGGCCGTGATCGCTACTACGATGATCTGCGCGGCGACAATTCCACTGCGAACGTCGATACCGGCATACGCATGCCGGATCGCTTTTGGTACGTGATGGCGTGGACAGAGTCGGGCACCGCGAAGTGTCGCTGTTTCATTCTTGACCAGTCCGATGACATTGACGCTGCCGGCCCGCTCGAAGTGAATTTTGACGCGCCGGCAACTGTGAAGGAAGTTCCACTTTCGGAAGTTGAAAAGAAAAGCGGATTTGTGTTTGCGGATTTACATTAGGTCCGAAGCGACGGTGGCACGCCTACAGGCAGCAACGGCGAGATGCTGGGACTAGTCGGCAAGATGAATATCATCATCAGCGAGGGGCGGCACGCGTGCGAGTTCGATTACGCGCTCGACGACAGGCCTTAGCCTCGCATTACCCGCCACAGAAAATGCCAAACTCTAGCATCAGCGGGCATTTCAGAGCACTATTGCCCGAAAAGCGCCGCCAGTGCTAGACTTTGTTGAGTGTCGCTACTTGCCACCCCGCAGCGCCTTCGCAATTTCCTCCGCTGCTAAATCATCCTTGCTCATCCCTTTACCCTTTGCGGGCGCAGTCTTGTCTGATGGCTTGCTGGTCGGATCAGTTTTTCCACCGAGCGCTTTCATGATGTCGTTGGTCGCCGAGTCCTCTTTTGACGGCTCTGCGGATTTATCGTCGCTCTTGCCGCCCAACGCATTCATGATGTCGTTGTTGCCTTCATCGGATTTCTTCTCCTCGCTTCCCGGTACCGGGACGGGTGCGTCAGGGTTTCGATCCGATTCGAGTTCAATCTTGATCTTGTCGAGATCGTGTTTCACCGGTTCATCCAGGAACATGGTGACCTGTTTAGGGAAGGCGATAACCAACGCCACCAGGACCAGTTGCAAGGCAACGAACGGCAGGGCACCCCAATAAATATCCGAACTCTTTACTTCTTTAGGCGCGACACCCCGCAAGTAAAAAAGGGCAAAGCCAAATGGCGGATGCATGAAGGAGGTTTGCAAATTCACACACAGCATTACACCAAACCACACCAACGCGGCGTCTTCGCCAACGATCGGTGTGAGCATGATTTTTGCGATCGGCGCGAGCAGCGGGACGATAATAAATACGATCTCGAAGAAATCCAAAAAGAAGGCAATAAAGAATACGAACAGATTGACGAATATCAGAAATCCCCAAACGCCACCCGGAAGACCTGTCAGCCAGTGTTCCAGCCACGGCCCGCCGTTAACGCCCTGAAAGACTACCGAGAAGCACGACGAGCCGATCAGGATGAAAATCACCATTGCAGTCAGGCGCGCAGTGGATTCGTACGCCTTCTTGATCAGGTCACGCAGTTCCACGATCATCGCGGCGCGCAGACACATCCAAACGACTGCGATGTAGAGGACCGCGACGGCCACCTGAAACGGCAGCGACTTGAATGCAAAAATACCGATAATGGCTGCGATGCCCGCAGCCATCATGCCGAACCAGAATACGCGGCGACTGCCCTGGCCCAATTGCGGGTGGCGGTATACGGCCAACACCAGCGCGCCTATGGCACCCATCGCGCCGCCTTCGGTTGGTGTTGCCAGTCCCATCAGCAGCGTTCCCAACACCAGAAATATCAGAACTGCGCACGGGACGATGCCCAACAGACACTTTTTGATCAGCGGCCAGCCTTGCAGCGTGCGATGCTCCTTCGGAATCGCCGGTAACCAGTCGGGTTTAACGCGCGATAGTACAAACGTATATAGCAAAAACAGCAACACCTGCAGAACTGATGGCCCCCACGCGCCCAGATACATATCGCCTACGGATTTCCCCAATTGGTCGGCCAAGACCACCAGCACCAGCGAGGGTGGCACCAGTTGGGTGATCGTACCGGAGGCGGCGAGTACACCTGTCGCGTACTTCATGTTGTAACCGTAGCGCATCATCACCGGCAATGAGATCAGTGCCATCGCGATGACCTGCGCGGCCACCGTGCCTGTGATGGCACCAAGAATAAAGCCGACAAGGATTACCGAGTAACCGAGGCCACCGCGCGCGGGGCCAAACAGCTGGCCCATGGAATCAAGCATGTCTTCCGCGAGCCCACACTTCTCCAGGATGGTCCCCATGAACGTGAAAAACGGTATCGCGAGCAGTAGATCATTCGACAATATGCCTGTGACGCGATGCGGTATCGCCTGGAGAAATGACGGCGTAAAAAAGCCGAGTTCAATCGCGATGACGCCAAAAAACAAGCCAAGTGCCGAGAGCGTGAATGCGACCGGATAACCGATCAACATAAAAATCACCAAGCCGCCGAACATCAACGGCGGCATCATCTCCAATGGAATCATTGCACCGGTCTTTCGTAGCGCAAATCAAGCGTCACATCGCCATGAAGCGCAAGGGCACGCTTGATAATTTCGGAAAGTCCTTGTAGTGCCAAGAGCGCGAAGCCTACCGGCAGCAGGATCTTGAACGGCCAGCGCAGCAAACCCCCTGCATTAGAGGACATTTCATTGCCGTTCCACGAATCCATAAACACGGGCCAGGACATGTATGCAATGACCACGCAGACGGGAATCAGGAAAATGACCGTGCCGATCAGGTCAAGCCATTTCTTTCCACGCTCGGAAAGCATGCTGTACAGAATATCGACCCGCACATGTTCATTTCTTCTGAGGGTGTAAGAAGCACCGAGCATCACCACGGCAGCAAACAGGTACCACTGTATTTCAAGCCACGCATTCGAGCTGGTATCGAACGCGTAACGCACCATCGCGTTTCCGGCGCTGATCAGGCAGGAGAGCAATACCGCCCAGTTGGCGAAGTGCCCGACCCGTTCGTTTAGTTGATCGATGAGCGCGGTGAGCTTTAGGAGAGCTGACGACACCACAATCCCTTATTTGCAGCCGCAGGTCGCTCGCGGGTTGTCATTCGCACTCCCGATGCGCACTCGTTTCTGCGTGAACTGTCACCAATGGTTCGGCGCATCAATCAGATTTGATAACTTCAAAAATAAACCCACGTCAATCCCCTCTTTTGTTGATCAACCCATATGCGCAAACCCGTGCTTTTCTGTGGCGAGTATAGCGACTTTAGCCGTAAAATCTGGCGGATGGTCACTGATCGTTTGGCTATGAAGTTGCTAGTGGTTTCAACTTGGAGCCAACTTCGGTAAAGTGGGTGTAGTATCTGTCGCAAGTAGATGTTCTCGCCGCGTATTTTTGGTGCAGGTCGTCGTCCAAATCGCGTCGCATCCATCGCGTAATTGAGCGTGATGGGAGTCAGGTTCAGCCCAAGGAGGGCACCATGGTTTTGTTTCCGGGCAACGGTTTAGATGGCCCGCGTCAATCGAAGGAATTCAGACAGCCGCTCATGCAAGCGGCTTGCACGTGGCTCCGCAGGTTTGCTTGTTTGATATTTATGTCGGGCTCGCTTTTTGCGAGCCACGCGACGGCCCAGAGCGCAGCTGCCGGGCAGACACTTTTTACGATGACCGCCAACTGTACGACCAGCGGCTGCCATGCCAATGCAGCGCAGATCAATGGTGCCAACGCGCCTGCTGTCATCACTAACGCCAATACATTATTGATGGGTGGTTTAGGTCCCGGTGGCTTGGCGTTAACGCCGACCCAAACGAGCGACATCGCCGCCTACTTGGCTACGCTCGCAGTCGAACCCTTTGTCGCACCAGTAAGCGCGACCTACAACACCCCGTTGGATATCGTCATTCCCACTGCCGCTGGAAATCCGGTGCAGTTCAATACGATCTACAGTAATTTTGTCCGTTTTATCGCCGCCAATGGTGCCAAAGGTGCCGCTGCCTATCTGAGTGGCAGCACCATTCGCTACACGCCATCGGTTAACCAGTGCGGCGCTGACACATTTACCTATGTGGCGACTAATGCTGGCGGCACCGTATCGTCGAGCACCAGGAGCGTCTCCGTATCCATCAACTCGCCGTCTCCCACCACCAGTCTGGGCACGCAAAACATTGCATACAGTACATCCGCGACTGCTCTCGCAGGATTGGCACTCGGCGGTAACGCATCCGGCCTAAGTGTTACAGCGCAGCCTTCCGTCGGAACCGTGAGTGTTGGCGCAGGGCCATCGCTTACCTATACGGCGAGTTCTACGGCTTACGCTGCTTCTGTCAGCTTCACGTACGTTGCGACCGGCCCATGCAGCACTCAGTCTGCACCAGTTAACGTCACCATCAATCTCACCACGCTGCCGCCTGCACCAACCGTCGCAGTGCCTGCGGGATCTTTTCAAACGGCGTTCAACACAGCAGCTGCTCCGATCAACTTGAGCGCGAACATCACCGGCGTCTTCACCAGCATCGCGGTCGTTGGCGCGACAAATGGCAGCGCCATGGTGAGCGGGAATTCGATCACCTTTACCCCTACACCTGGTTTCTCTGGAACCGGCTCGTTTACTTACAGCGCGACCGGGCCAGGTGGCACGTCGGCGACCTCAGGGGCTGTGAATATCACTGTCCTGCCGGCGATACCAACAGTGACTGCACTACCCGGGCCGTTCTCGACCGCCTTCAATACGCCGATCAACATTAATCTCACCGGGCAGGTGACGGGCACATTTACCAGCATCGCGACGACCGGTGTCACGAACGGAACAACCATGGTGGCGGGCAACGTGGTGACGTTTACGCCAACCCCGGGTTTTACCGGAACAGGCAGTTTTCAGTTCACTGCCACCAACACCGGCGGGACCTCACCACCTTCTGCTGCAATGAATATTACCGTGCTGCCAGCCGCGCCAGTGGTGGCGGCCAGATCCGTCTCTGTCACATTCCAGCTGCCATTGGCGATAGACCTTACTGCGCAGATCACCGGCGTATCGACCAGCATTGCGGTGATCACGCCCGCAACGAATGGCACGACCTCGGTCGCCGGCAATATCGTTACCTACACGCCAAACGCGGCGTATCTCGGTGCCGACAGCTTTACTTATCAGGCGACAGGGCCTGGCGGATTGTCAGGGATAGCCACGGTCAGTATTACCGTGGTACCTGCTGCGCCACCGACAGCAACATCGCCGCCGCCAGTGACAACTGCATTCAACACGCAAGTCGCCATTAACGTCACCGCGCAACTTGGTGGTGTGTTCTCCAGCGTTGCCGTCGTCACGCCACCAGTCAACGGAACGATCATTTCAACTGTCGGCAATATATTTACCTACCGTCCGAATACCGGATACGTCGGCGCTGACAGCTTTACCTATCAGGCACAGGGCCCAGGCGGAACAATTTCGACGCCGCCAGCGTTGGTGAGCATTACCGTTTCGCCTGCCGTTCCGGTTGTCACTGCACCTGCAACTGTTACGACACCGTTCAATACGCCAGTTGCCATCAATCTGACCGCGCAGATAACCGGGGTATCGACCAGCATCGCCATCGTCACGCCGCCTGCTAGCGGCTCGGTTGTGATTGCTGGCAATACAGTCACCTTCACACCTACAACCGGCTTTTTCGGGGCGGTCAGTTTTACGTATACGGCCACCGGTCCGGGTGGAACTTCTCTGCCTTCACCACCAGTCAATATCACTGTGTTGTCGCCAGCACCAACCGTGTCGGCACGATCTGTTTCGGTGGGATTCTCAACACCCACCGCGATTGACCTCACGGCACAAATCGTTGGCACTGTGACCAGCATCGCGGTCGTTACGCCGCCTGCCAATGGCTCCATCGTGTCGGTGGTCGGCAATGTGGTCACGTATCAGCCCAATAACGGGTTTGCTGGCACAGATAGTTTCACCTACCGAGCCACCGGCCCCGGCGGAACATCTGGCGTTGCGACTGTCAGTATTACCGTGACTGCCGCACCGCCGCCAACGGTGGCTAATCTTGCGGTTGCGGTGACATTCAATACGCCGAGGGCGATTGACCTGACCCAACAAATAGCCGGCACCTTCAGCAGCATTGCCGTCGCAACGCCTCCTGCAAACGGAACCATTGTTTCCGTGGTCGGCAATGTAGTGACTTACGCGCCGAGAACCGGATACGTCGGTGCCGACAGCTTTACCTTCACCGTGACTGGTCCGGGCGGAGTGTCAGCGCCTGGGACGGTTTCCCTCACGGTGTCAGCACCGCCCGTACCGACAGTGGTCGATAGCACTGCATCGGTACTCTTCAATACTGTCGCGTCGATCAATCTCACCGCCCAGATTACCGGCGTCGTCACGAACATCGCGTTAGTAACGCTTCCCGCAAACGGCACTGCAACCGTGGCTGGAAATGTTGTCACCTATACACCCCGAGCGGGATATTTTGGCGCTGACAGCTTCACCTACACTGCCACCGGCCCCGGCGGTACATCCTTGCCTGCGACAGTTACCATTACTGTTGGCACCCTCGCCCCGACCGCTGGTGCGTTCAAGATGATTGTGCCGCTCAATACTTCCACGACGATGGATTTGGCACCGTTCATTTCCGGTTCGGGCGTCTCCGGCATCGTCGTTGCGGCAAACCCCAAGCACGGGGTGGCGACAGTCAATGGCACCAAACTTACTTTCACCCCGACGCAGGATTTCTTTGGGACCGACACCTTTACCTACGCAGCATTTGGTAACGCTGGCACCTCGCCAGTCGCGCTTGTCACTGTAACAATCGTCGGTCGTCCAGACCCAACCAAGGATGCCACCGTCGCCGGCTTGGTTGCCGCGCAGGCGGATGCTGCGCGACGTTTTGCGAAAGCACAGATTTCAAACTTCCAGAGCCGACTGGAATCATTGCATCGTGTGGATGTTGGCGTAGCGCCGTCATCTGCGCGCGGTCCTGAATCTGACCGTACCGCAGTCGCGGCTAGAGCGCAGCCGAAAGACATTGCTAGCGCGCGCGTGGAAAATCCATATCTGAATTCATCCTATGCAGCAGCACCTGCGATGGCTGATGCATCGACCGCAGGTCAAAAACCGGTACCGTTCCTGAGTGATGCGGTATCGTTGTTGACATCCGGATCAATTAGTTTCGCGAGTGTTGCAAGTGCTGCTGTCGGTGCTACAAATCCGCAAAGTGTCCCGAGCGCCGCGAGTCTCTGGCTGGCAGGATCGGCAAACTTTGGCACCCGTACCGCGACTGGGGATCGTACTGGGCTCGATTTCACCACTAACGGTATTAGCATGGGTGTGGATCGCCGGTTTGGTGACAAATTGGTTCTCGGTGCAGGCCTTGGCTTTGCCCGCGACAGAACTGACATTGGCAACGATGGCTCCAACAGCCGCGCGCGCGCGTACTCGGGAGTTGTTTATGGCAGCTACCAGCCGACTGGTCGGACCTTCGTTGACGGGTTGATTGGTATCGGATCGCTCGATTTCAAAACGCAGCGATACGTTGCGCCAATTGCCGATATTGCGCGAAGTGACCGCAAGGGCAGGCAAATCTTTGGCTCGGTCGCGACTGGTGTCGAGTATCGCGATAACGGCGTATTGATATCGCCATACGCAAGACTCGATTACGTCTCCGACCGGCTCAATCAGGTTTCCGAGACTGGTGCCGGCCAATACGCGCTAACGTACTATCGGCAAACAACGCCTTCGATTCAGGGCGCATTGGGTCTTCGCGCCGAATCGGTTCACGTCACGGAGTTTGGATTAGCCGCACCGCGATTGCGCGCCGAATACCGTCATGATTTCCAGGGCGAGCGTCGGACCTCGATTGGTTACGCTGATTCTGTTGGCGGCCGGTTTGGCATAACCACCGGGCCGGTGTCTCGAAATACCCTCGTGCTTGGTGTTGGCAGCGAATTCATCTATCGGGGTGGATGGACGCTCGGCGTTGATTACCAGTTTGAGCATTCGACATCGTTCTCGAAAGATTCAAGTCAGGGCATCAAGTTCACGATCACCAAAGATCTTGATGGCAAGGATTCTCCGTACTCGTTGATCGCGGCAGCGGTTACCCCGAAAAAGCCCGTCGACATTCAGGTCGATGCCGGGTTCATGTTCGATAACAACGTGACTCGCGCCAAGGAGCAGGGCGAAAAGCTAGCTGATCGCATCTATAGCGTCAATGCAAGCAGAAGCAAGCTCTTCGTGTTCAACGACAATGCGCGCGCAGTATTGACGGGCACAGTTGGCGCTGAAGTATTCGATAACTATTACAAGCTCAGCCATGCAACGGCAACGATTCAAGGCGAAGTCATGTATCGCCGTACCGCCGATTTCGACGCGCCGACATTTGCTGTGTTTGCGCAATCGTCGAATGAACGCTATCAATCCACGCTGCGTAACGGTTATCGCTATTCAGTCGGTGTTTCGGTTCGGCAGCCGCTTACGGACCGCATCCAGTTGTTCGGGGCGTTGTCACATCACGAGCGATATGCGAGGAGCTCCGTGTTCAACAATCGCTTCAATGCAGTCCGTTTGAATGTCGATTACTCGCTGAGTACCAATGAAACAATTTACCTGACCGGCGAATACCGCCGTGGCCAGATTGTTTCCACCGGGTTGCCTTCACTTGAGAATCTCGACGTCGCGGATGTGTTCGTGCAGGACGACGCATATCCAAGCGGGCAATTCTTCAGTTACCGGTTCGATGGCAGGACCGTGCTGTCGACCGTTGGCTACAATTTAGGGCTTGGTCCGCGTCATTCGCTTGATCTCTCATGGCGGCGGGCGCAGTCAACGCCGGGTAGCAGACCGCCTTATGCGACGTCGCCCACCAGCTACATCGCCGACCAATATTCAATTGTTTATCTGATTCGTTTTTAAAGGATTCGATCGTGCGCTACATACGTCCAATTACCTGCGTTCCATCATTGGCCACCTTGCTTCTGCTTGCCTCTTGCGGCGGCGGCAGCGGCAGCCCTGGTGATGTCGCACCAGCGGCACCGCCACAAGTAGTAATCACGGAGGCCACACCGAACCGGTTCCTGACATTTCCCAATCCCCAGGTTCAGGCCGACGGTTCGTTACAGACGACGTCGACCGTCTGGGCGCAGGCCTATTACGCGGCAGTGGACCCCACTAATCAAAAAGACACGCTCGACAAATGGAAAGCGGCGAATGGATTCGGTGGTGCCACCGGAACAGAAGTTAACGTGGTTGTTGGTGACGTCCGCGATCTCGGTTATGGCCGCAATTTAACCTTTCGCCAAAATACCAACGGCACGGTCGCGGCCAATGTGGAAAATTATTTTGTTGAGGCTGCAGCCGGGTATACCTACAGCCGTATCAATCTTGACGCCGCCATTGTTAAAGACCAGCGGCAGCACAAAGGTACCAATGCCATCGAATTTTCTCCGGGACCGAACGGCGGCCCAAATTTTTTGAAGTTCTACACATTCGACCCCGGCACTGGTACCAGACGCCTGACCATTGACATGGACGGTCGCGGCGAAAAAGCGATGCCTGGTCCATGCATCTCGTGTCACGGTGGTCGCGGCGATGCGCTCACGGCGCCTGATGCAACGGGAAAACGTCTATTCAATCTGGTACAGAGTGCGGTGTCGCAAACACGCGGCGACGTGCAAGCGAGAATGCATGCACTCGAACCGGATGCTTTCGATTACTCGACCGTGACGGGTTTTACGCGGGCCGAGCAAGAAGCCAAGATGAAAATCATCAACAAGATGGTTCTCTGCACCTATCCGATCGCAGCACCTTCCACATTCCCGGAAGACGCCTGTCGCCCTGCTGCCAACAGGAATGAGTGGCAGGGCACGGCCGCTGCGCAAGTCAAGACGGCCTATGGCGGCAATGGCATGCCAAACGCGACTTTCGCTGACAGCTACGTGCCAAATTCATGGCTGGTGGCGGGGCAGTCGACGCTGTACAAGGAAGTCGTTTCGACCTCCTGCCGTGCGTGTCACACCCTGCGCGGAACGGGCAATCAATCGGACCTCGATTTCGAGGAGTATGAAAAGTTCGTCGCGTACGCAGACCGCGTCAAAGCGCACATCATTGATCGCGGCAACATGCCGCTCGCTAAATTGGTCTCGGAAGCGTTTTATGCGTCAAACCGACCAGAAATTCTGGCCACATTTCTTGAAACCCACGGCTACACCGGCTTGCGTGATAGCACCGGCAAGGCGCTGCGGCCCGGACGGCCCATCAGCGACCCCGGGCCTGATCGCGTCGTACGGCCTGGCGCATCCACACTATCGGCGACCGGGAGTTTGTACGCAAATAGTTACGTGTGGTCGCTTGTGTCCGGTCCTGCGGGCGCAACGCTTACCAATCAAACCACGGCGCAAGCCACATTTACAGCAACCGCGAACGGTACCTATGTCGTGCAATTGGTGGCAAGCAACGGCCCGACCAGAGGCGCACCCGCACAGCTCAAGATAGTGGTTGATAGCGCGCTGCCGATTGCGCCTGCGGCCATCCGGTTTGCAGACATCAAAACAGTGTTGCAATCAACAGTCGCAGGCTGCACGAATTCCGGCTGTCATGCAGCCGGTGGCGCGGGGGTGATACCGCCGCTGTTTTACACCAACACTGACCGCAACGGCGACGGCATTGTCGGCGATGCGACCGATGATTTATGGTTTTATACCGAAACGCGCGGGCGTATTAATTTCACCGATATCATCGCGAGTCCGTTGTTGAGGAAGCCTGCTGGCAATCATCATAACGGCCTGCTACGGCCAGGCTTCAATACGACCGTGGAACCGGGACAGCCCTCACGCGCAAGCTTCGATTTGTTTCAGAACTGGATTCTGAACGGCGCGCCGCAGTAAGCTAAAAAGCGGCTTAAAGTGCGGCGCGCGCCGGAGGCAGAGATAGTCGGCTAGTAAGTACGCCGAGGTGCCGTGTAAGCCTCTTTTGAGAATACAAACGCTGGCTCACGACCGACCAGCGTTTCAATCAAGGCAAGTTCCTGATCGGTATGATTGATGAACGGGGCATTGCGAATGTTTTTGCCCTTAGCCTCGCCACTCAAAATGTAGACCGGACGATCATGCTGCTTGGCCATGATGGTTTCTTTGCTCTCCGGATCAGAATTGGATTCCAATTCCGTGATGCCGTAGCAGGTGCAAAAATAAGTCCGATCCGGTTCCGCTTCCATATAAAAACCGGTGCCGCGAATACCAACAGTTGCATTCGGCGTGCGCACTCGCATCGGCGTGTTGCGCGATACTGAAAGCAATGCGCCGGTAAGCAATCTGAGGCCGCTGATCACCAACGAGGAGTCAGTTTTTTTCTCGGATTCGATCGTTACTTTGCTGCTGCCGCGCAAGATCATGGAATTACTGTTGACAACGAAAATGATCTCGCTGCCTTTTGCTGTTTGCACGGTATCGCCGGGTGCCACTTGGGTAGACAGAGTGGCAGGTTTGTCGTTGACGGTTGCTTCGCCGGAAATTCGGTAGATCGATTGTTTGGGCGGCAATTTTGCGGGCCTGTTACCAAAGATGCTGAATCCCTGCGCGCTTGCCTCCGGAAGTCCGGTCGAAAATACGCCTGCGGCCAGCGCTTGAATCAGCACTCTGCGACGCGGGTCATCAGCTTCATCAAAACTTTTCATGACTGCTCCTGATCTGATCGTTTTGCCATCGTATCAAGTCGAAAATGAAAACATGAATCAGCCGATGGCGACATTGCATTGATACGAGATTCAATAATATCCGGATGTGCACCCTGATGCGAGAAAATGTTGACCGTGATTGGGGGATGGTTCCAGCGGTCGGATTCTGCATGAAAATTAATGAAACTCTAGCATTGGCGGGCTTTGCAGGCCATTTCTGCGCCAGAAACCTCACCAATGCTAGAGTTTATCGAAGTTTCATTCATTTCGTATTCTGAGAGCTCCGTGCGAACTTGGTTTTATTTAAGAACCGGTGGCTGCGTCACTCGCCAGCATTCATCACCATTGGTGCCCTCGACACGAATCGAACGTGTGACCCTCCCCTTAGGAGGGGGATGCTCTATCCACTGAGCTACGAGGGCGTGATTCTTTGCTAACCGTAAGCGCAAAATTTTACGCGTAAAATGGCGCGCTGCCTAATAGAAAACACAGAGAAGCACAGACAAGCACAGACAAGGTTTGTTCCGCTCTCTAAGCTCTAAGCGCGTTTTTGCCGCGTCGCAGCATTCCCATTTACTTCCTCTTCAACTACCCCTTCAATATTGATTGCCCCCAGCCATGCCTATCCTTCAATTCAAAAATCTGGCACTGGCCTATGGCGACGTTGCGCTGCTCGATCATATCGAGCTAACGATTGAGCCCTTTGAGCGGATCGCGCTGATTGGCCGCAACGGTGCTGGTAAATCGAGCCTGTTAAAAATATTGGCAGGCCATGCTAAGGAAGACGACGGCGTTATCTCAAAGGCACCGAATCTCACCATCGCATTGGTGTTGCAAGAGCCGCTGTTTGAAGAACAGCAAACCGTATTCGATGCCGTTGCCAGCGGGTTGGGGCATGTGGCAGATGATTTGATCGCGTATCACGCACTGACGCACGGCGCGGCCGGTGCGGGCGACGCCGACGCGCTGGATCAATTATCAGTGTTGCAATCACGCCTAGAAGCTCACGACGGCTGGCAGCTTCAGTCTCGCGTTGGCCATGCGGTGGCGAGGCTCGGTATCGATGAAGATGCCACCTTGGGTTCACTGTCCGGCGGACTGCGAAAGCGAGTTGCACTGGCACGCGCGCTGGTAGCGGCCCCCGACTTGTTGTTGCTCGACGAGCCAACCAATCACCTCGACATCGAAGGCATCACCTGGCTCGAAGAAACCATTGCCGCGTATTCGGGCGCAGTGTTGGTGATCAGCCATGATCGCCGCTTCCTCGAAACCATCGCCACACGGATTATCGAACTCGACAGGGGCCTGCTCGTCAGCTATCCGGGTTCGTTTGTAGATTACCTGCGCCGCAAAGCCGAAGCGCTGCATAACGAAGCGCAGGAAAATGCGCGCTTCGACAAAGTGCTGAAAGAAGAGGAAGTGTGGATTCGCCAAGGCGTGCAGGCGCGCCGCACCCGTAACGAAGGCCGTGTGCGCAGGCTTGAACAATTGCGGCGCGATCGTGCCGCGCGGCGCGATCAATTGGGCAAGGTGAATTTTTCGCTCGACGCGGGCGAGCGCTCTGGAAAGCTGGTGGCAGAACTTATCGACGTAAGTAAGTCGTACGGTGCCAAAAATGTCATCAAGAATTTTAGCTGTATCGTGCAGCGCGGCGACCGCGTCGGGCTGGTCGGGCCAAACGGCGCGGGCAAATCAACTTTGCTGAAGTTGATTCTTGGTGAGCTTGAAGCCGATGCCGGAAAAGTCAAAAGCGGCACGCAATTGCAGATCGCCTATTTCGATCAATTTCGTGAAGCGCTCGATGAAGAGGCAACGCTGGGCGACGTCATTAGCCCCGGTTCTGAATTTGTGGAGTTGCCGATGGGCAACAAAACGATTCGCAAACACGTGATCAGCTACTTGGGCGATTTCCTGTTTCCGCCGCAACGCGCACGCGCAAAAGTGAAATCACTTTCGGGCGGTGAACGCAATCGCTTGTTGCTGGCGCGGCTGTTTTCACGGCCCGCGAATCTGCTGGTGCTGGACGAACCCACCAACGATCTCGATATGGAAACGCTGGAACTGCTTGAAAGCCTCTTGCAGGATTATGCCGGCACGGTATTGTTAGTGAGCCATGATCGTACCTTTCTCAATAACGTCGTCACGCAGGTTTTTGCGTTTGAAGGCGAGGGCCTTGTGCGTGCCTACGCCGGTGGATACGACGATTGGTTGCAGCAGCGGCCTGCGGCGGGTGCTGCGGCCAGTGCATCTGCAAGCGCCAGCACAGCAGCCCCCGCCGGCACACCTGCGCCAGCGCGGCGCGCGAAGATGAGCTTCAATGAAGTGCGTGAATTGGAAGGCTTGCCCGGCAGGATTGAAGCGCTGGAAAAAGAGCAGACCGCATTGCAGGCGCGCATGGCCGATCCGCAACTGTATGCGAAATCACCCCAGTTGGTCACTTCGTTAGGCGCGCGTGCGAATGAAATCGGTGTTGAACTCGAATCGATTCTCGCGCGGTGGGAAGTGTTGGAAGCGAAGAAGGCGGCAACAGGCGCTTGACGTCGTTCAGTAGCGCCCGCCGTTAGGGCTGCTCAACGCATCACTGTGTAATTCACCGGAATCCACGCGTAGCCTTTGCCATCTGCACGCAGCCGTCCGATACCGGGAAATGAGATGTGCGAGCTGGCCACCAGATAGCCTTGTTTGGCTGCTTCGGCATAGGCTTTCTTGCGTTGCAGCGCAGCCGCTTTGCTATCGGTATCAAACTGGATCGTCACGCCCGGATTGTCGAACTGTACGGCGGCCACATGCATCAGGTCGCCCCACAGCACCAGTTTCTGGCCCTTGCTTTCCACAGCATAGATGGCGTGGCCGGGTGTGTGGCCGCGGCTGGAGACGGCCTTGATGCCGGTGACAAGATCGGTGTTGCCATCGAATGGTTTGAATTTATCCGCTTTGACATACGGATTCAGCGACGCCATCGCGCCTTGAAAAAATCCCTTCTTGTCCGGCGGTGCCTTGTCCAGATTCGCCTGACTCAGCCAGAAATCGGCGTCGTGTTTATCAGCACGGACAATCGCGTTCGGGAAAGACAATTTGTCACCCGACATCAAACCGCCAACGTGGTCAGCGTGCATGTGTGTGATGTAAATCTCATCGACCTGCTCGGGTTGGTAACCGGACGCCTTCATGTTCACAAGCAGATTGCCGAGCGTCGGGCCAAACAATGTTGCCGCACCGGTATCCACCAAAACCAGTTTTGCGCCGGTGTTGATGAGATACGCATTCACTGAAGTCTCAAGCGGGTTCTTGAGGTACGACTTCGCCAGCGCCTTGTCCACCGTGGTCGGGGTGATGTTGGTCAACAGATCTCTAACCGGTAAATTCACCGTGCCGTCCGATAGCGCCGTGATCTCGAAATCGCCGAGCATCATGCGGTAGTAGCCGGGGGCGGAGGTTTTTGCCATGGGGGCGGCGGCGTGGGCGGTAGTTGTAGCGAACAGCGCGAGGGTTGCGGTTGTGGCTATTGCGGCGGTTACTCTGGTTTTGAGGGTGCGAATGTTGAGCATGGGGAATTTCCAAGGTTATTGGTTGGGTTGCAAATTTGTCGTGCTGAATTATGAATGAGGGGTGTTTTTTTGGAAAGCTGGAACCGGAAGGTTGAACGTCCGCTTCAGAAAAATCTGAAGGACCAAAATGGGTCGGCAGCGGTCTTACAATCGACCGTCTCGATTCGGCCATTACCGGAAGTTCGCTAGCGCCTCTCAGTTTTCCCGTGAGCAGACATAGAACTGGATAAAGCGACTGGTGCGATACAAATAGAGGCGAAATAATTTGTTCCGCTTGACCGCGTGTAATCGTTCGATTACACTCCAATAATGACTTACACGGTAAAGCGTCTCGAAGAGTTCTCCGACTGGCTCAAAGGGCTGAAGGATGGGCTAACGCGGCAGCGCCTCAACAAGCGATTGCGTAAGGTCCAGCTCGGCAATTTGGGCGATGTGGAGTCGGTAGGCGAGAGTGTGTACGAGATGCGCGAACACTTCGGGCCAGGCTGGCGTATGTATTACGTCCAGAGAGGTGATGCGCTGATCGTGATGATTGGCGGCGGAGACAAATCGACGCAGCAGGCCGACATCAATCGGGCAATCGAACTGGCAAAGTCTTTGGAGGATTGAATCATGACCAAGAAAATCAAGGTTTCCGAACTCGCCGAGTTCGACGCAGCCGAGTACCTAAATAGCGAAGAAGAAGTGGCGGCGTATCTCACAACCGTTCTTGAAGAGAACGACCCGGCATTGCTCGCGGCCGCACTTGGCGATATCGCCCGCTCGCGCGGAATGACGCAGGTTGCTAAGGATTCGGGAATCACACGGGAAGCCCTTTACAAAGCTCTTCGGCCGGGCAGCGAACCGCGCTTCGATACAATCAGCCGTGTTTGTGCAGCGCTTGGAGTGCGGCTAGTTGCGCAGCCTGTACATGCCTCCACCTGATATGGGGTCTGCCTGGTTTCATTCGGCACCGCTTCAAGGGCAATACGAACAGGTTACTTCAACCATTGTGGTTCACGGTCCGCACGCGGCCAGGTACGGTCGCTCGAACTCGCCGCCCAATTTTCCGTATGGTGGTCGCTGGCGGCCGAGCCGAAGCGCTGGATGAGCGTGGCAGCACATGCGTTTACGGATACTTTCGGCATTCGCAAAAAAGGTTTGACATGCCCATACCTCGATAAATAGCCGCTTGCCGCCACTCATCACCTTCGTTGCGCCCATTTTCAGCCCAACTTTAAGAAACATGACTCTGAGATCAATATGAAACCGATGCTGTCCCGCCTTGCCGCTGCAACTGTTTTTGCATTCACGTCACTAGCTAATGCCCAAGCCGCCGAAAAAAACGGAACATGTCTCGTTTGGTCAGAAGGCGATTCGCAGAGCTTGATGAGTTGCGAAGCATCGAGCCTCGCAGCATGCGGCAAAGGTTTGAAAGCCATCACAAACAAGGACACTGCCTTTGCCAATTACAAGGGGAAGTTGTTTCGCAAAAAGGACGACTCAAGCATTTCAGAGTTCAGAAATGAGCCTCCGGAGGGTTGCCGGAAGGAACGTATTGAAGCCGCGAGAGGTGTCGAGGCAACGATGTCCTCGCAGTGGGGTTCGGCCGTATATTCCGCAGACCTGAAGAGCGGCGATAAGGCCTACGTCTATGGTAAGTCGGTAACGCTGCGAGAGGAGGCATCGTCCAAGTCAAGAGCAATCGGTCTGCTTGTCGACCGGGCGGAAGCCACCATATCGGCCAAATCTAAAGAGGCCGCAAAAATCGCCAATCTTTTCGACGCGCACTGGTTCAAAATCACGGTCGACGGCAAAACAGGCTGGATCTACGGCCAATTCCTGCATCCCGATCCGAACAGTCAGGAATCCTTCGTTAGCGGCGGGAATTAGTCTGAGGAACTGAGGGGTGACGGAATTTCAAACGCCCTTTTTCAAGAGTCCTGAACCTATCCGATGAGCGTCAGGGGTCAAAAGCGCACGCAAGCTCTAAAGACCCACGGTTCGCTCAACATTGCTGACTTTTTCCAGCATAACTCGCCTGAATTCCAAGCCAGCTGAGCGATTACGCGCGCGCTGTCCGAGCACCTCCTCCAGCTCTCTTAAAATCCAGCCCGATTTTGTCGCTTACGCAGCCTGAATCAGATCCAGCCGCACCGCCGGTGCGCGCGGTGGCGGCTGCGCGGCCAGCCCCAGATGCGTAAGGATGCTGGCGATGGCGGCCGGTTCTTTTATGGCCGCGATAAGCTTCAGTTGCCCGCCACAGTGCGGGAAATGCTCGATGTCAATATCGAACACCCGCTTCCCGACCATTGATGCTCATCTGAATGGCCGCATCGCCTCTTTTTAATGACCGGTCAGGAGCAGCTCCAATGTCTCCTGTGGGTCGCAAGCAGGCTTACAGTCGATAGACTCATCTCGGCCACCTGCTGACGGTCGCTGTTATATTTCGTTTTCGTCACTTCCGGTCGGAAAACCGGCTGCTGTGCCGCATACGGTAAACGCATAGCATGCGCAGTGGAAGAAAGCGTTTGTGCGCCTAGCGGTGAAGAACCTTTGTCCTGCGCGGCAATCTCCACTTGGCAAAGCACCGGTGGGCGATCTTAGGCAGCGGGTGAGCGCGACCAGGATATTTGATGTTCCGATTTTCACGTTTTGTGAGGGCGAAGACCGGCGATTACTGTGCTTTCAGGCGAAATCCATTTCTATTTGACTCATAAATCCCGGCAACGCAGTAATGATGCCAGCGCATCCCAATCATGCGAGCTGTCACTCCTTGTTTTGCAGAGGGAAATTTTGAGCAAATTATGTGATAGCGTACTTGCGATAAACCTCAGCGGATCGGACTAAAAACCTTGTAATTTACAGAGTAGTGCAAGGCGCGCGCAGCCGGGGTAAACGA
>JANOQY010000328.1:0-2383 GCA_031414995.1 Betaproteobacteria bacterium | reverse complement strand
GCCTCTGGCGGATGCAGTGGCAAGGTTTGCCGAGCATGATGTGGCGATTTTGGCACGGAAGCGGGTGGCGTTGTGACCCAATCAATCTTCATAGACGGAGCCGTCGGCACCACCGGCCTAGAAATCGCTGACCGGCTTTCGAGCCGCGCGGAATTCACGCAAATCATCCTGCCCGATGACAAACGTAAAGATACCGCCGCACGCCGCGAAGCCTTAAACGATGCCGATTTCGTCATCCTCTGCTTGCCCGATGATGCGGCCAAGGAAGCTGTGGCGATGACGACATCCCACAGCACCCGCATCATCGACGCATCGACCGCGCACCGCGTGGACCAAAACTGGGCCTATGGCTTCCCCGAATTCCGCAAAGGACAGGCGGAACGCATTGCCGCCGCGCGCTATGTTTCCAACCCCGGCTGCTACCCCACCGGCTTCCTCGCGTTAATCGCGCCATTGGTGGCCGCAGGACTAATCCCCGACGACTGGCCCTATACCGTGAACGCCGTGTCCGGCTATTCCGGCGGCGGCAAAGCGTTGATCGAACGGTTTGAAGCAGAAGGTGGCGCAGACATCGGTTTCCGCACCTATGGCCTCGATCTCGATCACAAACATGTGCCCGAAATGCAGCGGCACGCCGGGTTAGCGCTCGCCCCGATCTTTTCCCCCGCGGTGGTAAAGGCGTTTCGCGGCATGATGGTCGAAATTCCGCTGCCGATCTCCGTCATGCCCGGCAGCGACAGCCCCGATGAAATGCGTGGGTGCCTCGCCGCGCATTATGCGGGTTCGCCATTGGTCACCGTCCACGCCGAAATGGCCCCGTCCGAATTGCTGATACTCAACACCCAAGCGCCGAGCGACCGGCTAGACCTCTATGTCATGGGCAGCCCCAAAGGCGACCAAGTGCGGCTGATGGCGATGCTCGACAATCTGGGCAAAGGCGCGAGCGGCGCGGCTGTGCAGAATTTGAATATTATGGCTGGGCTGGATGAGGTTGCGGGGTTGAGGTTGTGAGCGAGAACATTCGAACACTACTGCTCTTATTGTTGGCGATTGTTACCGCAGTAGCAATGCCATCAACCAGCCATGCCTCACCAAACGCTGTGAAGGCGGGCGACGTATTTGAAATTTTGCTAAGTTATGAAACAAGTTCGGAAGATAACGGAAAAAATTCCAGTAGCTCCAGCGGTCACACGACAATTATCGAACGCATTTTGCGCATCGGGGAAAATGGACTCGAACTGGAATATGAGGAGCCGTTAGAGAAAGATGGACGAGACAAAAGAAAAACCTGGCAATTGCCTGCCCGCATTCTTCGACCGTATGAAGGCGAGCCGTCCTTACTGAACCTCGAAGAGCTTGAAGCACGGGTTGACCCTTGGCTTAAGAAAACAAAAATGCCGCGTAAGGCGTGTGGGCTGTGGTACTTTACTTGGAACGCTTTCAAGGTGGAATGCGATCCAGCCTCTGCCCTTGGCATCGTCAAGCAGTATGATTTGTGGCCAGCGAACTTGTCCCAAGGGCAATTATATTATGATTCTGATGCACTGTCGCCGATGCCATTGCATCTTAGAAATACTGATGAGACCGGCTCGACATATGCAGTGGAGCTCGCAATCAATCCAGAGCGCGTAAAACAAGCGAGCGCGGAATCAGCGGTGGTCGTGGCTCAAATTATGGGCGAAACGAAGTCGCTGGAGGATGCACTGAAAGAGCAAACTGAGCACAAGATATCCGGCACGATCTCGGTAGTGATCGAAACAAACTCGTCAGGGCTCATCATGAAGCGCATGAAGATGACGACGATGCGAGTTGAGAAGCCTGATGGCAAGGTAGACGAAAGCGTTAGCTCGGTAGTCGTTGAGCGCAAACTTGTGGCTGATCCTCAGGCGTCTAACCCTCAATAAGGCGGCTTATCCAACCCCTTGGGGCTGGCCGTAAATATCTCGCACCCGTCCTCGGTAATCCCAATCGAGTGTTCAAACTGCGCTGAGAGCGAGCGATCCCGCGTTACTGCTGTCCAGCCGTCTTCCAACACTTTGCCATGCGGTTTGCCGATGTTTATCATTGGCTCAATGGTAAAGATCATACCGGGTTTCAACAAAGGTCCGGTGCCGGGCCGCCCTGCATGGACAATCTCTGGCGCGTCGTGGAACAGCCGCCCCAGACCATGGCCGCAAAATTCGCGGACGACGCCGTAGCGGTGGCCCTCCGCATGCGTTTGGATGGCATGGCCGATGTCGCCGATGCGGTTACCGGGCTTTGCTGCCTCTATGCCCAGCATCAGGCATTCATAGGTCACATCGACCAACCGCCGCGCCTTTACCGGTACATCGCCGACAAGGAACATGCGGCTGGTATCGCCGTGCCAGCCATCCAGCATCGG
>JANOQY010000327.1:0-11034 GCA_031414995.1 Betaproteobacteria bacterium | reverse complement strand
TGATTCCGCACTCTTCCATCACTGAAAGTTTTTCTTGTGCCGTACCCTTGCCGCCGGAAATGATGGCGCCTGCGTGACCCATGCGTTTACCGGGTGGCGCGGTGACACCGGCGATAAAGCCGATCACCGGTTTTTTCATGTGGTCTTTCATCCAGCGTGCGCAGGTTTCTTCTGCGTCCCCACCGATTTCGCCGACCATGATCACGGCATCCGTTTCCGGGTCGTCATTGAACAATTTCATTACATCGATGTGCTTGAGGCCAT
Source organism: Betaproteobacteria bacterium (assembly GCA_031414995.1). Lineage (GTDB taxonomy): Bacteria > Pseudomonadota > Gammaproteobacteria > Burkholderiales > Usitatibacteraceae > UKL13-2. The sequence continues at coordinate 10,770 of JANOQY010000327.1, read as the reverse complement.
TTACCGGATCGCCACCAATGCCGATGCACGACGACTGGCCCAGGCCCAGCTCCATCAGTTGTCCGACGGCCTCATAGGTCAAGGTGCCTGAGCGCGATACAACGCCAATGCGGCCCTTCTTGTGGATGTGGCCGGGCATGATGCCGATCTTGATTTCTTCCGGTGTAATCACGCCGGGGCAGTTGGGCCCGATCAGGATGGTGGACTTGCCAAGCATTTTCTGCCGAGTGCGGATCATGTCGCGCACAGGAATGCCTTCGGTGATGCAGATCACCAATTCCAAACCGGCTTCGACGGCTTCATCGATGGCGGCGGCGGCAAACGGTGGCGGCACGTAGATGACCGATGCGGTGGCACCGGTCTGTTTAACGGCCTCGGCAACGGTTTCAAAAATCGGGATGCCCTCGTAACTTTGGCCGCCCTTTTTCGGCGTCACACCCGCGACAAAACAATTCGCGCCGTTGGCGTATTCCTTACACATCTTGGTGTGAAACATGCCGGTTTTGCCGGTGATGCCCTGGGTGATCACCTTGGTGTTTTTATTGATGAGGATGCTCATAGTATTGCTCGCCTTGTTTTATCCCGTCATCCCCGCGAAGGCGGGGATCCAGTGTCGTTAAGCCATAAATGTGAGAAACAAATCATTCCAATAGGGATTGGTTTCCTCAATCAGCTTGATTTTCCATGCGCGGTTCCACTTCTTGATCCGCTTTTCACGCGTTATTGCAGATTCCGCAGAGCCGTGTTGCTCATACCACACTAGTTTGTGAACGCCGTATTCGCTTGTGAAACCCGGTACTACCCCTTCCTTGTGCTCCCAAATTCTTTTAATGAGGTTGGATGTGACCCCGACGTAAAGTGTTCCGTTGCGGTCGCTTGCCAGCATGTAAACGCAGAAGTGTTTATCCACACCGAGCAACGCCACTGGGTCCCCGCCTTCGCGGGGACGACGGCGTTATTTACCTGCTTTGAAATTTGCAGCCGCTGCAACAACTCGCTCAGCCGCTTCTGCCATATTGTTGGCCGAAATAATCGGCAACCCCGAATCAGCGAGCAGCTTTCTGCCCAGTTCTTCGTTGGTGCCTTTCATGCGGACCACCAGCGGCACGGTGAGTTTCACTTCGCGCGCAGCCGTGATGACGCCATTAGCGATAACGTCGCACTTCATGATGCCGCCGAAAATATTGACGAGAATGGCTTTGAGGTTCGGGTTCTTCAGCATGATCTTGAAGGCTTCGGTCACTTTCTCCGCCGTCGCACCACCGCCCACATCGAGGAAATTTGCTGGCGAGCCGCCGTAGAGCTTGATCACGTCCATGGTCGCCATCGCCAGCCCGGCACCGTTGACGAGGCAACCGATATCACCGTCGAGCGAGATGTAGGTCAGATCAAATTTGGATGCTTCGATTTCAGCGGGGTCTTCTTCATCCAGATCGCGCATCGCGACGATTTCGGGGTGACGGTAGAGTGCGTTGGAGTCAAAATTGAGTTTGGCGTCGAGCGCAAGCACTTTGTTGTCGCCGGTGTAGATCAGCGGGTTGATTTCAGCCAGTGAGCAATCGCATTCGTCGCAGGCTTTGTACAGGGATTGCATAAAGCCGCGGGCCTGCGCAATGGCAACATCCGGTACTCCGATTCTCTTTGCAATCTCATCACCTTCGGCGTCTGACAAACCCTTCACCGGGTCAATCGCCACCTTGAAGATTTTCTCGGGCGTGTGCTCTGCCACGTGTTCAATGTCCATGCCGCCTTCGCTGGACGCCATCAGTGTCACGCGCTGGGTAACGCGATCGACCACCATGCCGACGTAAAGTTCTTTTTTGATGTCCGCGCCCTCTTCAACCAGAAGGCGCTTGACCACGCGACCTTCAGGACCGGTCTGGTGGGTGATGAGGGTCATGCCGAGAATTTTTGATGCGGCATCGCGCACTTCGTCGATGGATTTGGCGACCTTCACCCCGCCGCCCTTGCCGCGGCCACCTGCGTGAATCTGTGCTTTGACGACCCAGACTTTGCCGCCCAATGACTCAGCAGCCTTGACAGCCTCATCGACCGAAAAGCACGCAACGCCGCGCGGTGTGGCGACGCCGTATTTGCGCAAGATTTCCTTGCCCTGATATTCGTGAACGTTCATGGATGTTGGCTCTCTGCGTTGGAATACAAGAAACGGATCGGCGGTGTGGCAGACAACAGGCCCAGCCCACACCGGATCCAACTTTGCTATCTTACCAGTGACATCCGCATTGACCTGCCTCAGTGATTCTCAGGTGTGGCAAGGGGCGAGGTAGCAGGCTGATCGCCCTTGTACCACTGCGGATAGTATTGAGCCACGGCCGGAGCCGTGAGCGCCAACGCATGGCATCGATCAAGCTGGAAGGGTTTGTCACCGCTAGCCTGAAACCCCTGACCGGCGATAGTTTGAAAGGCGGCGGTTGCCACGATACCGACTAGGTCGGTAATGTGCGTACACCCGTCGGTGCCACCCAGAAGTTCTTTGACGCGGCCGCTAAAGCCGGGCCGGATGGCTAGGCCAATCAGTTTTTTGTAATCTGGCGCGATCTGATCGCAATATCCAACATAGGGCATCGCATCCGAGGATGCTTCGGCGTCAACGATGGTCATCGTTCTGTCAATCGTGATGCGCAACCACATCGAATGGAGCGATTCTCCTGCCTTGCGCCGACCGCTTGCGACGTTAAAATCCACGGCCTTGGTGTCGTGAAGATGTCCTTCAATATCGAACATGCCGTCATCGCGCTTGTAACCGCGAACGGTAATGTCGCGAAGGTGCAAAGGCTGACGCGGGGAGGCAGGTGTGGAAAGAGGCATGAACTTGATATGTACGCAGAATGGCCTAACAACATTATAGAAACGAAAAGCGCGCCATGCGGCGCGCCCTTCGTTGCAACACGTCTGGAATCAACCTATTTGTCGGTAAGTCCGGATCGCCGCCGCGAATTCTGCGCCGGTCTGGAAACGTTCTTCAAATTTTTTCGCGAGCGCCATATCGATCAGATCTGACATGTACTCGGGCAATGCCGGATTGTATTCACGAATGTTCGGGTGCGGCTCGTTGGCAATTGCGAACATGAGTTGGGTCATGGATTCGCCTTCAAACGGCAGCCGTCCGCAGGTCATTTGATACAACATCACGCCGAGCGAAAAGAGATCAGAGCGCCCGTCGATTTTCTTGCCGGCCAATTGCTCAGGCGACATATAAGACGGCGTACCCAGTACCATGCCGGTCTTGGTTTTGGATGAATCAGTCACGCGGGCGATACCGAAGTCGGTAATCTTCGGTGTGTCGGTATCCGGGTCATACATGATGTTGGCGGGCTTGATATCGCGATGCACAATATTGAGCTTATGTGCGTGGTCGAGCGCTGCAGCGACACGTTCAATGATCGACATCACTTTCTCAAAAGGCAGCAGGTTCGGGTTCTTGGTGTACGGGGCCAAGTCCTTCCCTTTGAGGAATTCCATCGCGATAAACGCCAAATCGTGTTCTTCACCCGCATCGTAAATTTTCACGATGCCCGGATGATCGAGTTTGCCGGCCGATTCGGCCTCGCGGAAAAAGCGGTCCTTGGCTTCCTGCAGTTCATCACCTTCAAACTCGGTGGCAAGTGCCATCGTTTTGATGGCAACTTCACGGCCAATTTTCGGATCTTTACCGAGATAGACAACACCCATCGCGCCTTTGCCGAGTTCTTTTTGTATCTGGTAGCGGCCCAGCATCGGTTTTTCGCCCGTGCCGGAAAGTGCCATCGTTGCCTGGTTCGAGCGCGCACCGGAAGAGCCGCCGAGAATAATTGTTTCCGACATCACCTTGGCGCGATTCATCCGATCCGCCACATCACGGAATTTCGGGTTGTTCTGATGGATAAACGCAAACGCGCTCTCGGCTTTATTGAATTGCCGACGGCGCTCAAAATCCAGCGCCAGCGAGTAGACGTTTTCCATCAACTGCTCGTCCACCGGACATTTGCGGAATTTGTCGAATGCCATATCGAGCTGGCCCTGCTGCTGGAAAGCCAAGCCCAGCATGCGGTTTGATTCCGCGCCTGCTGCTTCGGATTGCTCCTTGCCGCGTTCGGTCATCAGGAAGCGCTTGGTGGTGAGCAACAGGTGGCCGATCACCAGCAACGATGCCGGCAGCATCAGTTTTACCCAGATTCCGGGGCCCATCATCAAGGCGAAATGCGTACCGACCAATACGACAAAAATTACCAGCGTGAACACTGCAGCCGGGCCGGCACGTAATCTCGGCAACAGGGCGATCAGATAAGCGGCGACCAGTAGGAACACCAATAATGACACCCACACAGTCCAGCCTGGCGTACGGAAAAAATGTTCCTTCAGAATGCTCGATACTGAATGTGAAAGTGCTTCCACCGGCGTGAGACCACCAATTGGCGTGACCTGAAGCGACCCGAGTCCCGGCGCTGTCGCACCGATCAGGACAATCTTGCCAGCGTACTTTGTAGCAGGAATTTTTCCACTAATCACATCAAAAAATGAATCGACAGGAATTGCTGGCTTGTCATTAACGGGTTTGTAAAAGTAAGGCCGCATAAGAGCCCGCTCATCGGTAAGGATGCGTAAATTGCCAAGCGAGACGCTCTCGCCAAGATTGATGCGAATATCTTTCGCCCCTAAATTCAGGCTCTTCGCCGCGACCAACATCGCCAACGATGGATATTGCTGGCCAAAATAATCGATGACGGTAATGTCTTGCCTGACTCCGCCATCTGCATCTGGATTGGCGCTCAAGTGGCCGATACCGGCAGCAAACATCCCGATCTCGTCGATTGGCATATTGGGATTAGGTGCTGAGTAAACAAACTCTCCGCCTGCATTGGTGAAACCGGTAACGATATTTTTGGCAATAAATTCAGGCAGCGGCTTCTCGGGTTTTCCGGCTGGCGGATCGAAGGTCACGTCAAACAACGATGCCAGTACGACGTTGCCAGATTTCTTTATGCTTTCGGCCACGCGGCGGTCGGTGTTGAGCGCTTGCTCGGCCTCGTACAAAATCGGGCCAAATTCCGCAACTGCTGGATTGGTGGCGGCAGGCGCAGTGGTCACGCCTTCTGCGACAGAAGGGACGTTTTTCGCGTACACCTTTATCAATTTGGTGATGTACTGAAGTCCCGGGTCCTGTTGGGGTTCAAAATAGAAAATGGTGTTGCCAATGACGTTTGCCTTGGCGGCAGCGAGCTTGTCGATCATCGCGGCGTGAATATCGCGGGGCCACGGCCACCGACCGATATTGGCGAGCGACTGTTCATCGATCGCAATCACGGCTACTTTATCCGACGGTTGCTTCGATGTTGCCTGCACACCCCAGTCGTAAGCCTTGGTCTCCAACCCCTTGAAGAGCCCGGTCGCAATACTCAGCGCGAAGAAGATGAGTGCAATGACGAGTCCGAAAAACCAGTCGGATGTCCAAAATCCTGCTTTTTTCATTTTTTCCCCTTACTTCAATAGCGATAGGCCGTTGAGCAAGTCGCGATTGTAGCAAGAAAGCGGATTAGCCAGATACCGCGTTTGAGTGCTGGCGTTTATCGAAAAACGACCGCCATGCTTGGTTGACGGTCGTTCCTGGACATTTCGAGGCGTTAACTAGATGAGGCGAAAGCGAGCGTGATTGGCTAACTACCCAACAAAGAACCCACCGCCAAGCCATGCGCCGCAATGAATTCCGTTGCGGAAATCTTCTTGCCATCTTCGTGTTTCAGTTTGGCGATTTCGACTTGCCCACCCTGCGCCGTCACGAATAGCGATGCATCCGTCACGTTGGAAATTTCACCCGGCTTGCCCTTGACAGCGCCAAATGTGCGAACAAGATGCTTTTTGCTGCCAAAAAGTTGCACCTTTTTGCCGAGAAGCGTCGTCCACGCTCCGGGGGCCGGGTCACAGCCGCGGATAAGATCGTGAATGTAATCAACGTGGTTATTCCAATTGACCTTCGCTTCTGCGGCGCGGCACCAGCCTTCATAGCTCGCCTGTGATTCGTCCTGCACGGTTTCGGTGTGCTTGCCCGCGACCACCAGATCAGCGGCCTCCAGCATGGCAGCCACACCCATCGGAAACAGGCGATCAAAATAAACGGACCCTAACGTGTCGTCTGCACTCACCGGCGTTTCTTTTTGCAGAATCACTTCACCTTCGTCGAGCCCATCGTTGGGTCTGAAGATGGTGAGACCGGTGTTGGTTTCGCCTTTGATAATCGGCCAGTTGATGGAACTTGGGCCACGATATTTTGGCAATAACGACGGGTGAAACTGGATGGTGCCGTGCTTGGGGATTTTCACAAAATCCTGTGGCGCAAATTGCAGCACAAACGCCATGATGCCGATGTCGACATCGAGCGCCTTCATCGTGTCGCGCGCCTGACCGTCTTTCAAGGATGGAAACTGGAATACGCGCAAACCTTTTGCCTGTGCGGCCACACGCAACACATCGGCCTTGGCACCTTCTTTTTCCGGTGCGCAGAAAACGCCCGCTACTTCATCACCGCGGGCGAGGAACGCGTCGAGGACTGACTTGCCAAAGTCCTGCTGGCCGATGATTGCTATTTTCATTTTTATGCCTTCGTTACGTAGAACGCCATTTGACGGCTATCCCAGACCATTATTGGCCTGAAAGACGCGCCAGTGCTAGAGTTTGTTAATTTACTTCTTCGGCGGTGCCGAAAACGCACCCGCCGTTTTCATCATTGCCACTTTGGCGTCATCGTAGCCAAGCACATTCTTCAACACGTCATCGGTGTGCTCGCCCAACAGCGGCGAACGTTCAATCTTCGCAGGCGATGCAGAGAGCTTGATCGGCATGCCGACGTTGAACCACTTGCCGCGTTGCGGGTGATCGAGTTCGACATACATTTCACGACCACGTACATGCTCGTCGGTGGCGAGGTCTTCGGTGGACATGATCGGGCCGCAGGGAACGTCGAGCGGATTGAGGATCGCCATCACTTCGCGCTTGGTGTATTTTGCGGCGAACTTATTGAGCAGCGTCCACATCAGTTGCTGATTTTTGCGGCGCTCAGCGATGGTGGCGAATTGCGGATCGGATAAAAGCTCCGGCATGCCCACCTCCGGCCCAACGCGACCGGCCAACGCCGTCCAGACTGCCTCTTGCACGACCACGTAAATCCAGTCGTTTGCGCCATGTGGCTTGCAATGAATCGCATTGCCAAGTTGACCGCCGCCGGAATCGTTACCCGCGCGTGGCACTTCGCCCATGTTTTGGTATGTCGGCACAGAATATTCTGCAAGCGCCTGGCGCGTGAGCCGCTGATGATCGCGAAATTTCACGCGGCACAAATTCATCACGCCGTCCATCATCGCCACTTCAACATACTGGCCTTCGCCGGTACGATTGGCTTGATGGAGCGCGGCCAAAAGCCCAATAGCCAGATGCAAGCCGGTGCCGCTATCGCCAATCTGCGCGCCCGTGACAAACGGCGCGCCATCGGGAATACCGGTGGTGCTCATCGAGCCACCCATGGCTTGCGCCACATTCTCATAGGCTTTGAACTCGGCGTACGGCCCGCTGGAACCGAAGCCCTTGATCGACCCCATCACGATCTTGGGATTGATCTGGTGAATTTTGTCCCATGTGAATCCCAGTCGGTCCAACACGCCGGGTCCAAAATTCTCCATAACGATGTCGCACTTGGCCAGCAGGTCGACAAACACGGCTTTGCCTTCTGCGGATTTCATGTTCACCGTGATCGAACGTTTGTTGCAGTTGAGCATGGTGAAGTAGAGGCTGTCTGCACCCGGCACATCACGCAATTGCCCGCGTGTGGCGTCGCCTTGGGGCGGCTCGAACTTGATGACATCGGCACCCATCCAGGCGAGCAACTGGGAGCAAGTGGGACCCGCTTGAACGTGGGTCATGTCGAGAATGCGTACGCCTTTTAATGCTTCCATTTTCGTCCTAAGAGTGTACTGAGCCGACAAAGCGTCGGCACCAATTAAATAACTTATTTCTTTTTGGTACTTTGCGGATTCAGGCTGGTGATGCGCCCGCTTTCGGTGCCCGCAGTCTCATCGATAACAGCATTAATTAGCGTGGGCTTCTTCGAGCGGATAGCTTCTTCCATTGCGCGGCGCAGCTCGGCAGGGGTCGTCGCATTCACGCCAACGCCACCGAATGCCTCCATCAACTTATCATAGCGAGCGCCCTTGACGAACACGGTCGGTGCCACGTCAGGGCCACCGGTCGGATTCACGTCTGTACCTCGATAAACGCCATTGTTGTTCATCACCACCACGCAGACCGGGAGGTTGTAGCGGCAGATGGTTTCGACTTCCATTCCAGAGAAACCAAACGCACTATCACCCTCGACGGCAATCACATTCAGACCCGTTTCCACGGCAGCGGCTACGGCAAAGCCCATACCAATACCCATGATGCCCCATGTGCCCACGTCGAGGCGCTTCCTGGGCTTGTACATGTCAACGATTGAACGGGTGAAGTCGAGCGCGTTGGCACCTTCGTTAACCAGCATGGCGTCCGGGTTGGCCTTGACTATGTCGCGCACTACATTGAGCGCGCTATGGAAGTTCATCGGCGTTGGGTCTTTGGCCAAGGTCTCGGCCATCTTGGCCAAGTTCTTGTTCTTTCGTTCGGCGATGGCACCCAGCCACTCGGCCGATGGTTTGGCCCAATTTGAACCAATGCCAACGAGCAGAGCAGACACGCAGGACCCAATATCGCCGACCAGCGGTGCATCGATGCGGACGTTGCTATCGGCCTCAGTCGGTGAGATGTCGATCTGGATAAACTTCTGACCACCCCAAGCCTTGTGATCTTTGCCGCCCCAGGTTTTGCCCTTGCCTTGCGAGAGTAGCCAGTTGAGCCGTGCACCGATCAACACCACCACGTCGGCTTCAGGCAGTACATAGGAACGTGCAGCAGCAGCCGATTGCTCGTGCGTATCCGGCAGCAAGCCCTTTGCCATCGACATGGGCAGATAAGGAATACCGGTTTTTTCAACCAGCGCGCGAATGTCATTATCAGCCTGAGCGTACGCAGCACCTTTGCCCAGCAAGATCAGCGGACGCTTGGCACTTTTGAGCAAGTCCAGCGCGCGCTGTACCGCATCCGGTGCGGGGATCTGGCGCGGCGCCGGATCGACGACCTGAATCAGCGAATTTCTGCCGGCCTCGGCTTCCATGGTCTGCGCAAATAACTTGGCCGGCAGATCCAGATACACGCCGCCCGGACGACCGGACACGGCAGAGCGGATGGCTCGCGCGACACCGACACCGATGTCTTCGGCGTGCAGCACACGAAAAGCCGCCTTGCAGAGCGGCTTGGCAATGGCGAGCTGATCCATCTCTTCGTAATCACCCTGCTGCAAGTCAACAATCTCACGTTCGCTGGAGCCTGAGATCAGAATCATCGGAAAACAGTTGGTGGTGGCGTTGGTGAGCGCCGTAAGTCCATTGAGAAAGCCGGGGGCAGAAACCGTCAAGCAGATGCCGGGCTTCTGGGTCAGAAAACCGGCAATCGCCGCAGCATTGCCCGCGTTCTGCTCGTGGCGGAAAGAGATCATGCGCAGGCCTTCAGCTTGGGCTTTGCGCGTGAGATCAGTTATCGGAATGCCGGGCAAACCGTAAATGGTGGTGATGCCGTTGAGCTTCAGGGCATCGATGACCAGGTGAAATCCGTCAGTCATTTCTGGTGATGGTGCATCGGTTGTCATACTGAGATGCCTCGCGTTGTCTTCGTAGATTAAAGTCGTTAATTGAAAAACCGAATGATTTATTGACTTGTATCAAGCCACAAAAAACACGTCATTTCGCTTGATGAGTTTGCATGATAAAAATGCCACAATAGAGTCGCCTTGATGCCTGTCAATAGTCAACGAATGCCACCATGACACTACTTATTTCGCACCCGCAACGTGACTTCCTTCGCACCCAGCTCGCACGCAACATCGTGCTGCGAACGCTTAAACCACGTGCGTTTACCGAGCTTGAAAAACATCTCACGATCACGGATCACAAGAAGGGCGATTTGCTGCTTGGCCAAGGGGATCACGATATGGCCCAGTACTTTATTCTTGACGGTATTCTCAAGCGCGTGGTGTCGAATCAGGAAGGCAAGGAAATGATCTTGCGCTTCTCGAAAGAGGACGACATGGATACGAGCTATGCCGCATGGCGCTTACGAACACCTGCGCCATATTCAATTCGCTCCGTCACAAAATCACGTGTTGCACAAATATCGATGGAGCAGTGGGTGGAGTTTCTCGACCGACATCACTCCATCAAAGACGATTTTGAATATGAGGTCATGCACTTGATGTCAGAGGTAATGGCACACACGATCACGCTGCATATGCTCGATGCCCAAGGGCGCGTACAGCGCTTTCTGCGGAAACACCCCGACCTTTACGAACGGGTGCCAATGAAAGAGTTGGCCTCGTACATGAACCTCTCTGCGGAAACGCTTTCGCGTCTGAAACAAAAAGGCAAGATTCAGGCGATCCTCGCCCGATAGTCTGCTTCACTATCACCGCGCAAGTCCGCCCGGGAAAATTCGCCCGCCGAGTCCGCCGGTCATGGTGCCAAGCTGGTTCTCGATGTTTGTCACACCAGCAACGGCGCTGGTGACATCGACACAATATTGATGCTCACTCGGGTTGGAAACAATTCCTGACAGCGTTACTGCACCTTTCGTTACTGTAATCGCAATGTCCACATGCGACGTGTCTGGGTGGGCACGCAGAGCGGCACGTATGTGGGC
>JANOQY010000326.1:0-20973 GCA_031414995.1 Betaproteobacteria bacterium | reverse complement strand
AACGCAATGTAGGGAGCAAAGCATCCGCATAACATTCCGCGTTGCTCCCTATCATTCCAGAAAAAATGTGGAAATCTCTCTTGCAATCAAGTGCTTCTGCACATAAACTGTATACATATACAGCCATAACAGAATCGTGTTTTCCAGCACTCATAAAACCTCAGTCTTTCAGCTAAACGTCGCTAACAAACGTCAGTCTAGCAACGCGCTGCCGCCGCTGCAATCGGTAAAAATTCTGGAGCAGGTGCGAGAGCGCGTGCGCTATTTGCACTACAGCATGCGCACTGAAGATGCGTATCTCTACTGGATTCGCTTCTTCATCCGTTGGTCAGGTACGCGCCACCCGAAAGACATGGGCGCGGATGAGGTTCGTGAGTTCTTGACGTTTCTTGCGGTGAAGCGGAACGTGTCTGCATCGACGCATCGTGTCGCATTATCTGCACTGCTGTTCCTTTATCAGAAAGTGCTGTGCGTCGAGTTGCCGTGGCTTGACGGGCTCGAGCGACCGTCGGTGCCGCGGCGCTTGCCGGTGGTGCTCACGCGTGAAGAAGTCGCCCGCATTTTGGCATTGCTTTCTGGGGACCACGCCGTGCTTGCGCGTTTGCTATACGGCACTGGCATGCGCATCACGGAGGGCATTCAGCTTCGCGTGAAGGATGTCGATTTCGATCATCGTGCGATTGTGATTCGCGAAGGCAAAGGTTTCAAGGATCGAGTGGTCATGCTGCCCGAATCGTTGACCGAATCATTGAAGCACCAGATTGCCAACGCACGTGCGATTTGGTCGCAAGACTTGGCGTCCGACAAGGCTGGCGTATTCATGCCGCACGCGCTGGACAAAAAATATCCTAAGGCCGGCGCGGGGTGGGCGTGGTTTTGGGTGTTTCCACAAGCAAGCCACTCGACTGATCCGCGATCTGGCGTGGTTCGGCGTCATCACATTTACGATCAAACATTCCAGCGCGATTTCAAGCGCGCGGTGCAGCAGGCAGGGATCGCAAAACTCGCCACGCCACACACGTTACGCCATTGCTTCGCCACTCACTTGCTGCAATCCGGCTACGACATTCGCAGTGTGCAGGAATTGCTTGGCCACGCCGATGTGAAGACGACGATGATTTATACGCATGTGTTGAAGGTTGCCGGGCGCGGCGTGATCAGTCCATTGGATCGCATGTAGAACGGCGATAATGGGGCCTTACTAATTATTGCTTTACACCCACATGAAATATTGAAACACTAGCACCGGGGCGGGTCGCAGGCATAAAACACCTGAAACACCGCGCCGGTGCTAGGGTGTGGCGATTTTATTGCTTCTTTTATGAATGATCTATTTTCCTCAGTTGTTCCCTCACCCCAACCCTCTCCCAAAGGAGAGGGAGCTGAGCAGACTGGGCTGAACGTGCCGTTGGCGGAGCGCCTGCGTCCGCGCAAGCTTGCTGAGGTGATCGGGCAGGATCATTTGACGGGCGAGGGCATGCCGTTGCGGATCGCGTTTGAATCGGGCAGGCCGCATTCGATGATCTTGTGGGGGCCGCCAGGCGTGGGCAAAACCACCATCGCACGGCTGATGGCGCATGCGTTTGAATCTGATTTCATCGCGCTCTCCGCCGTGCTTTCGGGCGTGAAAGAAATTCGTGAGGCCATCGAGCGGGCGCGCGTGAATCGCGACAATCTCAACCGGCCCACGATTTTATTCGTCGATGAAGTGCATCGCTTCAACAAGAGCCAGCAGGATGCATTTTTGCCGCATGTTGAATCGGGGCTGGTCACGTTTATCGGTGCGACTACAGAGAACCCTTCGTTTGAATTGAACAATGCGCTGTTGTCGCGTGCTTCCGTTTACGTGTTGAATCCGCTCGATGATGCAGCGTTGGCGCAGATGTTTGATCGTGCAGTCGGTGCGTCGCCGCCGCTTGCCTTGTCTAAGGGCCCTTCGACAGGCTCAGGGCGAACGGAATTAAGTGACGTGCTCATTGATGCCGACGCGAAGTCTCGCATCATCAGCATGGCCGATGGTGACGGACGGCGGCTCATTAATTTAGTCGAGCAACTCGCCATCGCCGCTGACAGCAGCAGCGCAAAATCGATAGACGCGAAGTTCGTCGAAACGGTGCTCGCTCGCGCCGCACGGCGCTTCGACAAAGGCGGCGACAATTTTTACGATCAGATTTCCGCACTCCACAAAAGCGTGCGCGGCTCTGATCCCGATGCGTCGCTTTATTGGTTCTGCCGCATGCTTGATGGCGGCGCCGATCCGCGCTATCTCGCGCGGCGCATGATCCGGATGGCGACCGAGGATATTGGCTTGGCCGATCCGCGAGCGCTAGACATTACCCTCAGTGCCGCTGATGTGTACGAGCGGCTCGGTTCGCCCGAAGGTGAGCTGGCGTTGGCGGAAGCCGTCATTTATCTCGCCATCGCCGCGAAATCGAACGCCGTTTACAACGCGTACAACGCGGCGCGCGCCTTTATCGCGCAGGATGAATCGCGACCGGTGCCGATGCATATTCGCAACGCCCCAACGAAGCTGATGAAGAACCTCGGCATGGGCAAGGATTTTCGTTACGCGCACAACGAGGAGGAGGGCTACGCAGCGGGGGAAAGTTACTTTCCAGATGGCATGAAGCGGCCCGATTGGTACCAACCCACGGACCGTGGTCTGGAAGCAAAGATTGCCGAAAAGCTTGCGCATTTACGCGAACTTGATGGAAAATCCAAGTCATGAACACGTTTGTCAAATTCCTTCGCCCTAATCCCTCCAGCCGCTCCTCTCGATCTACGTAGCGCCGCCTTCGGTCGCCTGATGAAGGCGTGCGCGATACCCTCGGTCCACCCAAATCAACCCCACGGTTCGTCGTTCCCGCCGGCTTACGTAACTGAGCGGGAACCCAGTGTCTTTTGCGTGGAGTGAACGACGCTGGATTCCCGCCTTCGCGGGAACGACGGAAAATGAAAACATAGCTAGAAATTAGAAAGAAGGATTTCCCATGTTAGATATTCAACAACTACGTAAAGAGTTGCCCGCTGTCGTTGCCGGTCTCGCGCGACGCGGTGTGGCGTTCGATGAGCCGACCTTCCGCAGCCTCGAAGACCATCGCAAACAATTACAAACAAAAACCGAAGAACTGCAAGCCAAACGCAATGCGGCTTCAAAGCAGATCGGCATTCTTAAAGCCAAGGGCGAACATACCGCCGGCATCATGGCTGAAGTATCCGGCGTTGGGGATGAGCTAAAAAATAACGAGATCGCACTCGCTGATTTGCAGCAAAAGCTCAGCAGCTTTTTGCGCGGCATCGCCAATATTCCGCGTGCTGAAGTGCCGCAGGGGAAATCAGAAGCGGACAACGTCGAAGTGCGCCGCGTTGGCACGCCACGCGTTTTTGATTTCACGCCGAAGGATCACGTTGATCTCGGTGCGGGTTTGGCTGGCATCGATTTTGAAACCGCAACGAAAATTTCTGGCGCGCGCTTTTCAGTACTCAAAGGTGGCGTTGCCAGAATGCAGCGCGCCCTGGCGCAGTTCATGCTGGACGTGCACACCACCGAACACGGCTACACGGAAGTTTACGTGCCGTACATGGTCTCGGGCGAAAGCGCCGATGGTGTTTCTTCATTAGCGAAATTCAAGGACGATTTATTCAAGATCGAAGGGCGCGATCTTTATCTGATTCCAACGTCTGAATATCCGGTCACCAATTTTGTGCGCGACACTATTGTCGATTCGAAAGACCTGCCGCTGAAGTACGTCTGCCACAGCCCGTGCTTCCGTTCAGAGGCTGGCAGCTACGGCAAAGATACACGCGGCATGATCCGTCAGCATCAATTCGAGAAAGTTGAAATTTTGCAGATGGTGCACCCGGATAAATCTGCTGACGCGCACGAAGCATTGACCGCGAACGCGGAGGCGATCCTGCAAAAGTTGGCGCTGCCGTATCGCACCATGCTGCTCTGTACCGGCGATATGGGTTTTTCGTCAGCCAAAACTTACGATCTTGAAGTATGGTTGCCCGCGCAAAATACTTACCGCGAAATTTCATCGTGCTCAAATTTCGAAGCCTTTCAAGCGCGGCGAATGATGGCGCGCTTCAAGGACGAAAAAGGCAAGACGCAGAATCTGCATACGCTCAATGGCTCGGGGTTGGCAGTCGGCAGAACGCTGGTGGCGGTGCTGGAAAATTATCAACAGGCGGATGGCAGCGTGACGGTGCCGGACGTGTTGGTGCCGTATATGGGTGGAGTTACGAAGCTGGAGCTACGTTAGACTTGCGATGACCACAACCTTCATCATCATCCGCCACGGCGAAACCTTCTGGAATCGTGAACACCGCATTCAGGGTCATCGCGACAGCGCCTTGACGCCTGAGGGGATTGCACAGGCCGAGGCATGTGCGCGCCGCCTTCAGAGCGAAGCAATCGATGTGGTCATCGCCAGTGATCTCAATCGCGTGCAGCACACCGCCAACATTCTCACGGGTGATCGCAATTTGCCAACGACCTTTGACGCGTCGTTGCGTGAACGCTGCTTTGGAATCGGTGAGGGCATGACTTACGCGGAAATGGAAACCAAATATCCGCAGATGTTTTCTACGACCGGTTTGGTCGATGCTGAATTGACGTTGCCTGAAGGCGAAAGTCGGGCCGTTTTCCATCACCGTGTGAAGTCATCCATCGAGGGTCTCACGGTTGCGCATGCGGGCAAACGCATACTCGTGGTCACACACGGGGGCGTGCTCGGCGTGATCTATCGCTGGCTGAACGATCTGCCGGTTGGCGCGCAGAGGATAGCGATTCCCAACGTTGGCTACAACCGGCTGTCAGTGGGGCCGGATGGCTGGAAAATCGACGTCTGGGGCGATACCAGTCACTTGAGTGCAGGCACGTTCGAGGCGGGTTGAGCCTTCTTTGGCACGCTGAGCGTGGTGTCGTCCAGTTGCAGCTCAAAGCGAATGTCCATGTCCAGCGGTTTTTCAAGACGCGTAATGATGTCGGTGTAGTTGCGGACATTCTCGACAAAACCTACCGCCTCGTCGCCGCGCGCGAAGCCGTGTTTGAGCTGCTCAAAGTGTTCAGGCTCGCGTAGTTTCAAATAAGCCTTGCGCACATCGAGCCATGAATCCGCATTGAGCTTTAATCGTTGCGCGAGGATTCGCGCATCCTCCAAATGGCCGTAGCCCTGGTTGTATGCAGCCAGTGCCAGCCAGGTTCGATCCGGCTCGACGATACGGCGCGGAATGGTTTCGCGCAGCAGCACGATATATTTGGCACCACCGATGATGGACTCACGCGCATCAAGCCGGTTTTTTACTTTCATGCGGTCCGCGGTGTCTTCGGTCAGCATCATCAGTCCGCGCACGCCGGTTGGCGACGTGGCGAGTGGGTCCCAGTGCGACTCCTGATAGCCGATTGCTGCAAGGACGCGCCAATCGATACCGGTAAGTTGTTGCGCCTCATGGAAGAGTGGACGAAGTTTTGGCAATACCGTTTGAATTTTTTCGAGGATCGCTTCGGAGTCCACCGCCTCGATGCGATTGACGTGTCCGTAATAGCGATCAAGCAATCGGCTGAGCGTGCCGTTGTTGCGGATTTTGTCGAAAAATAGCACCGCACTCTGCTGTAAATCGGCATCAGCGATAGGAGAAAACGCCCATGCCACTTTGTTCTCGCGACCGATATTGAATGCGACCGCCACATCCGGATGCAAACGTTTGCTCACCGCAAACGCGCGGCTATCGACCACGGCAAAGTCGCTTTCTTTTTTCTCGACGCGTCGCAACAAATCGTCGGGATGGGATTCGTGCGCGATGACATCAATGGCGATCCCCGGAAATTCGCCAGTCATCTCGCGAAGCAAATCGTGGGCGGGTGTTTCAGCAATGACAGCGACGCGTTTGGCGGTGGCATCGCGGAGTGACTTCGGTTTTGGATCAGCCGTATTGTGGATTAATTGGGTTTGCACGAGCTTGTAGCTTTGGCTGAAAGAAAATTTGGCGCGTAGATCGACATTGGGCACCAACCCTGCTGCCGCGATATGACCACGGCCTTCCTGCAATGCGGTGAGCAGCTTTTGATGACTACTCATCACGATAAATTTTGGTACCAGTCCCAGCTCTTTCGCAAACAGTGCGGCCAGATCGTGTTCGAACCCAGTCAGCGTTTCATCTTTGCGTTTGCCTGTCTGGGGAGCATCTTGTGTCGTGTTTGGGCCGCGTAACGTGAGGATGACCAACTCGCCCGACACGCGTGGTGCTTTCAGCGGCAAATGCAGCCATTCCGGAGCGTAATTTGCCTGCCGTACAACGACCGTCGCAAAAATGGCGAGCACGGCGACGGCGAACGCGACCAGCAACGAACGCATTATTAATTGGCGTTTCATGGGTTGTATGTTATTGGGCCGCAGGTTGTGAGGCGAAAATTGCGATTTCAGTTTACGTCATGTTTACGTCGCGGTGAGATAATCGAATCTGCATCAATAACGGCGTCCAGACACGCCAAACAAATGAAACCAAAAATGATGGTGCTCGTGCCGGCAGCAGGCACCGGGACGCGATTCGGTGATGCGCTGCCAAAGCAGTATCTCGATATCCGTGGCCGCCCGCTGATTTTTCACACGCTGCTTGCGTTGACAAAAGTGTCGCGCATCGATGGCATCACGGTGGTGCTGTCGCCTGACGACAGCCACTGGCAAAATTATCAGCGCCACTGGGAATTACTCGGCGCGAAAGTATCGACCGCAATGGTTGGTGGAAAATCCCGTGGCGAAACGATTACGAATGGATTGCGTTCGATTGCGGAACGATTGGCATTGAATGCGAACGACTGGGTCATGGTTCACGATGCAGCGCGTCCGTGTATCGAGACTGAATTGATTGATCAGTTTATCGACGAGCTGGAGAATGATCGTATCGGCGGTTTGCTGGCGTTACCGCTTGCCGATACGATCAAACGCGATGACGGCAATCTGCGTGTTGAGAAGACCGTTCCGCGCGAAGGCCTCTGGCGTGCGCAAACGCCGCAGATGTTTCGCTTCGGTTTGCTTAGAGATGCATTGGTGGCGTGTCCGGAGGCAACCGACGAAGCGCAGGCGATCGAGGCGCTCGGACACCAGCCAAAACTGGTGATGGGCGATAGTGCGAATTTGAAAGTTACTTACGCACAGGATTTGAAACTGGCGCGCATGTTACTCGGCGAGACCGAAGGAAGAGCAAAACAATGACAACATTTCGTGTGGGCCATGGCGTCGATGTGCATCAACTTGTACTGGGCAGGGCGCTCATCATCGGTGGCGTAAAAATCGATTACGAGCGCGGCCTGCTCGGGCATTCTGATGCCGACGTGTTGCTGCACGCGATCTCGGATGCGCTGCTCGGTGCGGCAGGGCTGGGCGATATCGGCAAACACTTTCCCGATAGCGATGCGAAGTTCGAAGGGATTGATAGCCGCGACTTGTTGCGAAATGTCGCCGCAAAAATAAGCGCGAAAGGATTCACTGTCGGCAATGTCGATGCGACCATCATCGCGCAGGCACCGAAGATGGCACCACACATCCCGGCCATGGTCGCCAATATTGCGGCAGACCTTGGCATTGATGCTTCACAAGTAAACGTGAAAGCGACGACGACTGAAAAGCTGGGATTTACCGGGCGGGGTGAAGGGATCGCGGCGGAGGCGGTGTGTTTGTTGTTGTGCGAGTAAAAACGTCAAGCCCGGATAAAATAGACAAACTCTAGCATTGGCGGGAATCGTGGAGCGTTTTGTGCCTGCAAGCCGCACCAGTGCTTGATCTACGTAATTTACTCGTTGGTTTTATCGCCTGCGGCGTTAGCCGATTCATCACTGCCTACGCCCGCCAGATTGCTCATGATTCGACGCGCAATCATGTTCAATGGCGCCACCATTTCTGCGGCCCCAATATCGATGGCTTCTTTGGGCATGCCGAAAACAATGCAACTTGCTTCGTCCTGCGCGAGCGTGAATGCACCTTGCCTGCGCATCGCCAATAAGCCCTGCGCGCCGTCTTTGCCCATGCCAGTGAGAATAACGCCGATTGCATCACCTCCAGCCGATTCTGCCGCGGAGTTAAACAGCACATCGACGGACGGGCGGTGCAGATTTACTGCTGCATCACTGCCAATCTTGATGCCGTAGCCACGCGCACCAAAGCGCTCCACACGCAAATGAAAACCGCCGGGCGCGACATAGGCATGTCCGGGCAGGGCGGGCTCATCATTTTCGGCTTCCTTGACGGTGATTTTGCAGAGCCCGTCAAGGCGTTTGGCAAATAGTTTGGTAAACGTTCCCGGCATATGCTGCGCGATCAGAATCGGCGGACAGTCCTCGGGGACAGAAACGAGGATGTCTTTGAGCGCTTCCGCGCCGCCCGTGGATGCGCCGATCACAATCACGCGATTTTGTGTCTTCGTTGCGCTGCCCAGCATCGGCAGCACTTCATCGGCATCGACGGCGCGGTTTATGTCGAGTGGCTGAATATTGTCGCGCGCGGCATACGCGCCACGGATTTTTTCAACGATCAACTGCGCGTAGTCGTCATCGGTCGTCTCGCCTGCAACGGGCTTGCCGACGAAATCGACCGCGCCCATCGCCAAGGCGCGAAACGCAATATCAGAGCCTTCCTGTGTGTGCGACGACAGCATGACAACCGGCATCGGCCGCACCCGCATGAGGCGCTTCAGAAACGACAGCCCGTTCATATTGGGCATTTCGATATCGAGCGTCAGCACGTCGGGATTGAGGGAGCGGATCATTTCGCGCGCCACCAGCGGATCAGGTGCCGCGCCGACCACGACCATGTCGGTCTGCTCGTTGATGATTTCTTTAAGGATATTTCGGATTAGCGCCGAATCATCGACTACCAGAACTTTGATCTTCACTTGAATATCTCCACATCACCACCAACCACGACGTTACGCAGCCGCAGGTTGTATTCACTTTCACGTTCCACAATCGTATGGTTGTGGAGTTCCTTGAGTTTCTTCACCAGCACTTTACCCGTGGCTGGAAAAAAATATAGTTTGCGCGGATACACGCCAAGCAAATCTTCAGCAACGATTTTGATGCCCTCGTTGTGCAGATATTCGGTCACAAAGCTGGCATTGGCCTCACCAATACTGTTTGCGGTGAAGCCACGCAAGACATTGCCCCCGCCAAAAACCTTCGCTTCCATGTTCTCACGCCGCGCGCCCATTTTGAGCAACTGATTAATGAGAATTTCCATCGCGAACGTACCGTAGCGCGCCGACATAGAAATAGGGTTGGCTGGATCCTGTTCGCTGCGTGGCAGCATAAAGTGGTTCATGCCACCCACGCCAGCACGCGGATCGCGCAGGCATGCCGTCACGCACGAGCCCAGCACAGTCACGAGCACCATGTTTTTATCGGTAGCGAAATATTCGCCCGGCAGAATTTTTGCGGCCTCAATGCCAAATTTACGATCGATGTAGCGGACCGGCGATGTCTCGACGCGAGAGCCGGCGCGGCTATTGCTGCGGTTCTCGTTTTTGTCGTCGTTGTTGTCAATGCCGCTCATGATGTTCAGGTTGCCAGCTCGTAGACGGTTTTGCCGCGATTACGAAAAATATCGCCGGCGTTATAAAAGAAGTTTTCCGAGTGCCCGGCAAATAACAAACCACTTGGCCGCAGCAGCGGCATGAAGCGGGAGAGTATTTTTGTTTGTGTTGCCTTGTTGAAATAAATCATGACATTGCGGCAGAAAATGGCCGCCATCGGTGCTTCCAGATCCCACGGGCCATCGTGCAGATTGATCTGACGAAATTCAACCATGCGTTGCACTTCTGGTCGAATCCGTGCGAAGCCCGCCTGCGCGCCCGTTCCGCGGAGGAAGAATTTTTTCAACCGCTGCGGCGAAAGAGATTCAAGTTTGTCCATTGGATAAACACCCCTCGCCGCCGTGGCCAGCGCATCGGTATCGAGATCAGATGCGATGATGCGCACCGGCGGCGCGTCGGTAGCGTATCCCTCAATGACAGCCATGGCAATCGAATACGGTTCTTCACCGGTGGAACACGCCGCGCTCCAGACGATGAGTGGATCGGACGATTTCATGCTCATCAAATGATCAACAAGAATCGGGAAGTGATGCGCTTCGCGAAAAAAATAGGTGAGGTTGGTGGTCAGCGCGTTGATAAACCGCACATGTTCATCTTCTCCGCTGGACTCAACGAAATCGAGGTATTCACTGAAGGTGGACAGCTCCAACTGGCGAAGCCGCTTGGTGAGGCGGCTGTAGGCCATCGGCTTTTTGTTGTCATTGAGCGAAATACCTGCATAGTCAAAGATCATTCTTTGCAGGCGGCGAAAGTCCGCGTCGGAAAATGAAAAATTCCTGAACGCCGATAAGCTGGCATCGGCAACCAGATTTTCATCAGCCCCGGGCTGCGGTCTCTGCGTGGAGCCGGGATTCATTCCGTTTCCTTCACCGAAAGATCGCGCCACGCGGTGAGGATTTCTTTTGCATCAGCCCAGAATTTTTGGCTGCGTTCAGTACCGACAGACATCGCCAGCCGGTTAGTGACTGATTTTGCGGTAAAGGCCAGCTCGCGCAGCGTTTTTGCGTCCAGCAGTTCGGAACCAAGCAAATCGATTTCATCGCTTTGCGTAGATTCCAAGCGCAGTAGCAGTTGCATTTTCGCCGCAACAATCGGCGGAATATCCTGCGCTTTCGACGGATTTTGCCGCGCGAGCGGTGCCGTCGCGTCTGAAACGTAAGCTGTCCGGCTCATGCCGATTGGGTGGCGCGCTTCGATCAGCCCGAGATCAAGCAAGGCGCGAATTTGCGAATGTAGCAAATCGCTCAGGCTACCGGCGCGATCAAGCAAATCGGTTAGCGTCCGTTCGCCGTCAATCAAGAAGAGGACGGAACGCAGCTTTGGTGAAATATCGGATGTGCGGGCACGCATTTTTGTGGTGCCTTGTTCGGTGCGCTGGAGAACACTTTCGCGATGCAGGAATTTAGTCTCCATGATGGCCACCGGCAATGCTTTTTGCATCTAGTGCAATTGAGTGCGAAACGCTGATCAGGTAGGCAACATCGAGAATGAGCGCCACGCGGCCATCACCCAGGATGGTCGCACCTGAGACACCTTTGACGCGCCGGTAATTGGCTTCGAGGCTTTTGAGGACCACCTGCAATTGTCCGAGCAATTCATCGACCAGCAGAGCGGTGCGCATATTATCCATTTCAAGAACCACGAGAATGCCTGTCCCTTCAGTTGGGGCGGGCAGATTGAATAATTCTGCCAGCGAAGTAATGGGGATATATTCGTCCCGCACCAGCACCACCTTGGCACCATTTACGGTTTTAATATCCGTTGCGAGTGGCTGCATGGAGTGAGAAATATGGCTGAGCGGCAGGATGTAGGTTTCGCCACTGACTGAGACCGACATGCCATCGAGGATGGCCAGCGTCAACGGCAGGCGGATGGTCATGGCGGTACCGCGACCAGGGACAGAAACGATTTCAATCTTGCCGCCAAGCGAGTGGACGTTTTGCCACACGACATCCATGCCGACGCCGCGTCCTGAGACATCGGTGACCTCGGATGCGGTGCTAAAGCCCGGCGTAAAGATGAGCTGCCAGACATCTTCATCCTGCCAGGTGCTGCCGGCGTCAAGCCCGATCTCGCGCGCTTTGGCGAGTATCTTTTCGCGGTTCAGTCCGGCACCGTCATCAGTGACTGTAATGACGATGCTGCCGCCGTGATGTGCTGCGCTGACCACCAGAGAGCCGTGGCGCGACTTGCCCACCGCCAGGCGTTCTTCCGGGGGCTCGATGCCGTGGTCGAGCGCGTTGCGCACCAGATGCGTGAGCGGATCAGCGATTTTCTCAATCACACTTTTATCGAGCTCGGTGTTTTCACCGTGGAGTTCAATCTCGATTTCCTTGCCGAGTCGATCAGCCAGATCACGGGTGAGCCGCGGCAGGCGGCTAAACACAAAACTGATCGGCATCATGCGGATGGCGAGTACGGCATCCTGTAAATCGCGTGTGTTGCGTGATAGTTGCGCGAGTCCACTTGTGAGCAGCGTGTGTTCATCCGAAATGATCGTTTGCACAGCCTGCGCCACCATTGCCTCGGCGATGACAAGCTCACCGACAAGATTGATCAATTGGTCGACTTTAACGACATTGACACGAATCGATGTTGCATCAACGAGCGAGGAAAGCTGAATGTCGGCGTCTGTCGTTTGTGACGCCGATACCACAGCGGCTGGCGTTGCAGTCGTCTCAGGTAGTGGCTCAAAAAATCCAAAATCACCCGAAGGGTCATCAGCCAGTGCAGACACGGCATCAGTGGCCATGTTCGTCGCTGTGCCTGATTCAACAATGTCCATCGCGTCTGCGGGGGCCAGAAACTCAAGGCTTTCTCGCAGTTCATCGGCTTCAATATCAGCGTCGAGGTTGAACGAAAACTCGGTGGTTTGTTCACCAAGTTCTTTGATTTCAATATTGCTGACGCTGCCGAGTCCGGCAATGTCTTCCTTCAATGCGTTGATCGCATCCTCACTAAACTGTGCACGATCAAGGCGCATGGCGATGCGGTATCGTGGTGCTGCAGCGGATTGCACTGTAGCAGTCGGGGTAGGGGCCTCGCTGCCCACATGCAGCAGCAAGTGTCGCAACTGGGTCATGGTTTCCAGTTCGGGCTGACGCTCCTGCGACAGCGCGTCGATGTGGGCGCCGATGGCATCCCCGGCTTTGAGGAATACATTGACCATGGGTTTGGTCAATGCGAGTTTGCCTTTGCGTACGCGGTCGAGTATCGATTCGAAATCGTGAGTGAATTCCGCCAGATGGCGGTGGCCAAACGCCGCTGCCCCGCCTTTAACCGAATGCACAGCGCGAAAAATTGCGTTTAGCGATTCCTCATTGGGGGAACGAATATCGACGGCAACCAGCAGCGCCTCAAGCGAGGCAACGTGCTCCTGCGCCTCTTCGAAAAAGGCTTTCGCAAAACGGGAAATGTCGAGTGCCATGCAAGCCTGACGCTGATTCAGGCCGCGGGCTGCGCGAGAACCTTCTTGAGCATTTCCAGGAGTTTTTCAGGGTCGAATGGTTTAACCATCCAGCCAGTGGCTCCCGCATCGCGCCCTTGCTGCTTCAATACCGGTGAAGACTCGGTCGTAAGCATCATGATCGGCACGCGTTTGTAGGCAGGTAGCGCGCGCAAGGCTTTGATGAGGGTAATGCCATCCATTTTTGGCATGTTCTGGTCGGTGAGAACCAGGTCCGCTTGATTGGCCTTTGCCAGCATTAATCCCTCCTCGCCGTCACCGGCCTCGATGACGCGATAACCATTGCTGCTCAGGACATACGCGAGCATCTGTCGGATCGAAGGGGAATCGTCAACGGTAAGAATAATTTTCATTGGGCAGCTTTGCGAGAGAATGCGGCGAAGGGCTGGATGGAGAAGTTTGAAAACGGCATTTACTGAACTCAGTTAACTCAGAAGAGATCGATGTCGCCGGTACCCAGATGGGCTTTGCCCACCGGTTTGACCAGCGACACATCAAGCGTTGCCAGATTGTCGTTGGCACTAGCGATCATGCGCATGATCGCATCGGCCTCGAGATGTCCGGATGGACCAGGTGCCAGGGCTGCGGCGATATCGTTGACTTCAGCCAGTAGCGCCGAGAGGCGCAGTTGGGCATGCGCGAGTAACTGGTCGGAAATATCCTGAAATTGCAATGCAGAAAATGCAGGCCCACTGGCACGGTCGGCGCGTCCGGAGCGGATGCTGCCCAGTTCCATTTGCTCTGGTATGTGCGGGGCAGCTTCGTTGCTGCGCGCGGCTGTGAAAGCGGGCATCAGTCGATCAACTGCATCCTTGAGAATCGCGCGCGTTTCGCCGATTTCGCAATGTGCTGAATCCACTTGCGAGGCCAGCCGCTCGGCCAGTTCCTGCATTACAAGCTGTGACGCGTATGAAGGTGCGCTGGTTTGGTTATCGGTAGCGCTCATGCAGCACTTTGCTCGACCAACGCCATTTCGGCGCTTGTCATGAGGCGTTCAATATCAATCAGGATCAACATCCGTTCATCCACCGCAGCCAAACCGATCAGGTACTGCATGTCGAACGTACCAAACTCCGGAGCTGGTCGAATCTCTTCTTCGTCGAGCGAGACCACATCAGAGACGGAATCAACCACGATGCCGATCACGCGTTTGCCCAGATTTAAAATGACAGTGATGGTGAACTCGTTGTAGACCGGCTCACCCAGATTGAATTTAATGCGCATGTCTACAATCGGCACGATCAAACCACGCAGATTGATGACGCCCTTGATAAAGTCCGGCGTATTGGCGATTCGCGTGACCGATTCATAGCCACGAATTTCCTGTACTTTCAGGATGTCGATCGCATACTCTTCAAAGCCAAGAGTGAAGGTGAGAAATTCACGTAGCTTCTTGGTTTCGGCGACGCTTTTCGGTTGTAGATTCAACATAATCTTTTCCTGTTTTCGCGACGCGCGGATGGCCGAAGTGCCGCTGCTTAGAATTCTACCCAATCCTCGTCGTGCTGCGTTGCCAGTTTTTTGCTATTTCCAGTCAACTTTTGCGTACGTGGCGCGGCTACATTACGCGTTGTAGAGCGAAAGCGCTTACTCGAGGGTGCTTCTTGGGAGTTGGTTTCGTCGATTGTGAACCGAGAAACCAGTTGGGAGAGCACTGTCGCCTGCTCCCGCATCGACTCTGCGGCAGCGGCGGATTCTTCCACGAGTGCAGCGTTTTGTTGCGTGACTTCCTCAAGTTGTGTCACCGCCTGGGCAACTTGGTCGATGCCGACTGATTGTTCGCGTGACGAGATTGAGATTTCGCTGAAAATTTGCGTTACCTGCTGAATAGCATCGACCACGCCATCCATGGCGTCGCCGGCGCGATTTACGAGCGTCGTACCTTCTTCGACATGGGTTTGTGTCGTAGCGATGAGCGCTTTAATTTCTTTGGCAGCCGTCGCGCTGCGTTGCGCCAGTGAGCGTACCTCGTTGGCGACAACCGCAAAACCACGGCCCTGTTCGCCAGCGCGTGCGGCCTCGACCGCTGCATTGAGTGCGAGGATATTGGTCTGGAAGGCGATGCCGTCGATCACGCCGATGATTTCACTGATGCGCTTGGAGCTTTGGTTAACCTCGGCGATCTTGGCGACCGCGCTTGAAGCGACAAAACTGCCGTCTGCAGCGGCTTTCGACGCGGCTGCAGCAAGTGCGTCGGCACGGCGCATGCTCTCAGAAGTCTGTTTCACGGTTGAGGAAAACTCCTCCATGCTCGATGCTGTTTCTTCCAGCGTGGATGCTTGTTGCTCAGTGCGCGCGGAAAGGTCGGTGTTGCCGATGGCAAGCTGGGACGAAGCATCCACAACCGAAGAAGTTGTCATGCGCACTTCCGATACGATTGCGGCCAGATTGCGTTGCATCGCATTGAGCGCCTGCATCAATGACGCTGCCTCACCACTGCTCCCAATTTGGGTGCCTTGCGTCAGATCACCGGACGCAACGCGCTCGGCCACCTTCACCGCGCTCTGCAAGGGAAGCGTAACGCGCCGATAAAACATGAAAAAAATGCCCACAGTACCTAGCAACGACAGTATCGCCGCGCCAGCCAGCAACAGACGCGTGTTTAGTTGAGATGTTGTGTAATCGGCGCGCGAAACAGCGGAGCTTTTCTGGAGTGCGACAGACAGTTTGCCTGCCTCGGCACTGATCATGCCCAATGCAATCATCGAATCAATGTCTGAAACTGAGACCGAACGGTTGGCCAGATATTGCCCAACCCGCATTTTCAACGCAGGCCAATCGATGCCAGAGGCCTTGCTGAGAGACGTAAGGTCAATGAGGGATCGCTGTGCTTCAAACAGTGCGATTGCCTCGGTGGCGGTCGTGCGCGATGCCAATGCCCCCTCAGTGACCGCAGTTTCGTTCGCGCCACGAAGTAATTGCTGCAATGCGGTCGCTGCTTGAATGTCGGCAGCCGCTCGCGTCGCGGAACTATCCTGCACTCGTAATGTGAACCAGATCAAGGCAAACAAAAGCAATTGCAACACCACAAAGCCAAATCCGGCCGCAAGCGTTGGCCCGCCGCCGAGACGGCTTAGTGCGCCTCGTGCGTTAGATCCCTCAATCATGTTGTCCCCTTTATAGCTAGCGATATCCCAATCGTCGCGCGACTATTCGAGCGGCAATGACTTTGCAGTCCAGCCAGCCGATCCTTCGCGCATCCACTTAACGGATTTGTATCCAGCTTTGGCAGATGTCACCGCCGCCTTGTAAGACTTCCAGCCGGTCGGTCCGTCGCTGTAAAAAACGACTGTGGCGTTCTTGTCGGCGGGAAGCTTCGACGTATCGAACTTGTCTTTGCTCGAATCGAAGTTTTCGTTGTTTTCACTCTTGTTGTCATATGGCAAAGCCACCGCCCCTTTGATGTGGCCTTTACCAAAATTAACTGCCGAGCGCATATCAAAAAACTGTGATTTGCCGAGCAGCGCTTTTGCCTGGTCAACGGTAATAATTTCCACGCCAGCGGCTTTGGTTGGCGTTGGCGTTTCTTGCGCCAGAGCGGAAACTGAGATGAGGGTGAAGACTCCGGCTAGAAGTGTTTTGTAGATTGATTTCATGTTTCTCTCCATGTGTTGTGTGGAAGATTGCGTTGTCCTGATCGCCTCTGCTTACTATGTTCGCTATGAGACATAGTCGGTCGAGTGTGACCGAACGTTCTTACCAACACAAGTGGCACAACGTAAACAATTGTCAATGCAAAATTGTGTCGCTGAGAGTGTAAGAAGAATGTGTCTAACACCGAGGTAGGCGTTGCGCGCAAGGATCGCGCGGCGAGATCGCTTGCGGTGTGATGTCAGTTTAATCACTGAAAATTCGAGAAATACCGGCGCCATCACTCCGATCCGCGATACTTGTGACGCGCCGCTGACGAATGAGCGGTCAATCTTGAGCCCCGTAAACGGAATAATCGAGAGTTGTTCAAAACCCGAGAATCCCTTGCCAAAGTCGTCAATTGCAAGACCGAAGCCGTTCAAGCGTAAGCGGGTCATGGTCTCCAGTGTGCGGCCACATCGCCCATGCCAGCGTTTTCAATAATCTCGAATGTGATGTCCTCTGGTGTTAGTCGGGCGGCGGCGAGCAGCGTTTGCGTGTCGTTGCAGAAGGATGGATTGTGTAGCGCCGAGAGTGAGAGATTTACGCTCAGATTGAGTTTGCAGCCTTGATCACGCCAGCAGGCGGCCTGCCGGATCGACGAAGTAATGATGGCCTGAGTGAATGCGGGCAGTCTGCCAAGAGATTCGATCAACGGCAGAAATTCGGCGGGAAGCGACAGACCGCTCGACGGATGATTCCATCTTGCCAATGCCTCAACGCCGGTGATGGTGCCCGTTGCCAATTCTATTTTTGGCTGGAAACAGGGCGCAAATTCACCATTTGCCAATGCACGATCAAGTTCAGATGATGGGACGTCAGGTGTGCGCGCACGCATTGCCAATGTCGGTGCGGACATGCATCGCTGCAGGAGCTTCTGTAAAGCCGCTGCGTCAGCGGGCTTTTGCAGTGATCCAAACAAAACCCTAGAATTGGCGAGGCTCAACAGGCATTTTTGCCTTGTGAGCCCCGCCAATGCTAGGGTTTTTGTTAATTAATTAAGCGCGGTGTGTAGCTAGAACTCTTCCCACTCGCCATCCAGATCTTTGGTCACTGCCTGGGATTTGCTGCGCTTCTCGGGTGCGCTGATGCGGGTCGCCGAAGGTTTGGGCGCACCATTGTCCGCCAGTGCGGCTGTGCGTCGTGATCGCGTTTGTTCTTCGCGGAGTTTTGAGTCATCAAGCTTGAATCGCGAGACCAACTCCGATAGCGCTTCGGCTTGCTCCCGCATCGATTCCGCAGCGGCGGCGGCTTCTTCAACCAATGCGGCGTTTTGTTGCGTCACGCCTTCCATCTGGATGATCGCGCGATTTACCTGATCAATGCCGGTTGCCTGCTCGTGGGACGCCACCGAAATTTCGTTGATGATTTCGGTGACTTGCTGAATACCAACCACGATGCCCTGCATGGAATTACCAGCTTCGTTGACTAATTTTGTACCTTCGCCGACTTGATCCACAGTGTTATGAATGAGCTCCTTGATTTCTTTGGCGGCCGCTGCACTGCGCTGTGCGAGCGCACGCACTTCAGCCGCGACGACTGCAAATCCACGTCCCTGCTCGCCAGCACGCGCTGCTTCAACGGCAGCATTGAGGGCGAGAATATTGGTCTGGAAGGCAATTGAATCGATCACGCTGATGATCTCGCCGATTTTGCGCGAACTTGAATTGATTGCAGCCATTTTTTCGACCGCCTTGACAGCCACGCCGCCACCCTTGCGTGCGGCATCAGATGCGCTTAGCGCCAGACCATTGGCGAGCTTGGTGTTTTCAGCGTTCTGCCGGATGGTAGACGTAAATTCTTCCATGCTCGACGCCGTTTCTTCGAGCGTGGAGGCTTGTTCTTCGGTGCGTGCGGAGAGATCGGTATTGCCTGCGCTGATCTGTCTGGCTGCGTTGGCGATTTCGCTTGCGTTGATCGCGACTTGAGCAACCAGATCGTGAAGTTGGCTGATGAAGGCATTCATCGACACCGACACCCGCCCGAACTCGCCTGACATGGCGGGAAGTTTGCGGGTGAGATCCCCTTGGCCGGTGCGCAAATCTTCGGTGGCGCGCAGCACCTGCTGGATAGGCTTGGAAATCACGCCGTATGTCCACCACGAGACCAGACCGAGCCCGATCAAACCGAGTAGTACTGCCACCGAGACGACCGCAGCCGTACTGCGTGTAAGTGATTGGCTGTCACCGGCGAACACGTCGTTGTCTTTTTCCGCCTGCGTGGTGAGTTTGTCCAGCAGCAATGCAGTCGACTTGAATGATTTTTCGAAATCGGGAATTTGCGCAATTGCCCCGATCAGATTTGATTTTGCCGTTGCGATCATACGATCAGATTCTGTGAGATACGCGGCGATTGCGGGCTTCACGGCGTTGATGGCGGCCAGCACCTCCGGCGAGGCACTTTTGACGGTGCCGAGTTGTGCAATTGCTGCGGTCATTCCTGACTTATGGACGATCAGACCTTTTTCAGTGCGCTCCATCCACTCCGATTCACCGCGCTCGAAAGCAAGCAGATAGGTAACCACGTCGGCGCGAATGGCATCGTGCATTTGGTGTGCGGCTCCTGTTGCGCTCAGTAATGTGGCGTTCGACGTTGATTTTTCGAGCGTGCCTTGAAATGAATTCACGGCGCTGTAGGCAATTACGCCGACCACGATAAACAGCGCGGCAACGATTCCCGCAAACAGCGCGAGGGTATTTTTGATCGATAATCCTTGGGTTAGCTGCATGGTTGGTTCACCCTGGTGATGTGCGGTCGGCCAACAGGCCCGAGCCGGGAAGCAATGGTCCGTCTGACCCGATACGCGGGAATTTATTTCATGAACGACAAATTTATCTCGATCATGCTATTTCTTGACTTGCGCGAGCACGTTGCTGGTCCACGCTAGTCGCTCGATCAATGTTTTCAAAAACTGCCGGTTAAAGCGCAACTGACATGCGTCCGAAAGTTGCTCCAACTGCACATCCTGAATGCGTAGCAGTTGCACTTCAGACACTGCGATGATCGATGCAGTACGTCGCGCCCGGTCGCCTGAGAGATAAGCCATCTCGCCGAAGCAGTCGCCGTCCTTCAATACATTCAGCAGTTTATCGTCCTTGATAACTTTCACCTGGCCGGAAACAATGATAAAGAATGCATGACCGACGTCACCTTCGAGCAGCAAACTCTGTTCGCGCGAGTGATTTTCCCAGACCGCCCCTCGCAGTACTTCCCAAAGTTCGGAATCGCGAAAATCGCGAAAGAACTCCAGCTTCCTGAGCGCGTTAAATTTTTCTGCCGACGAAATTTCGAACGAATATTTTTCCAGTTGCGGGAATGTATCGGCAAGATCGCGTGCCATCGCGTACCAGGCCGGGTAGCGTTTGGCCGGATCGCGTGCCATTGCTTTTTCAACGATGGCAACCAATTCGTCCGGAATGTCGGGCCGGATACTTTTTAGCGGTGTGGCGGTATCGTTGAGAATTTTGTTGATCATCGCCACCGAGTTGGCCGCTTGGAAGGGCAGGCGACCGGCGAGCAATTCATACATCGTCACACCGAGCGAATAAATATCGGTCTGCGCGGATGGCGGCTCTTCGTTGATCTGCTCTGGTGCCATATAGGCCGGCGACCCAACAAAGCCGTCAATTTGCGTGTGGGTCGCCTGTGAAATCTGTGCGGTACCAAAATCCGAAATCTTGATATCGTCCCGTTCGGAAATCAGGATGTTGGCTGATTTGATGTCGCGGTGAATAACGCCATTCTGGAACGCGTAATCGAGTGCGCGGCAAGCTTTGAAAATGATCAACACTGCTTGGCGAACTGGAAGCAAGTTGGTCTCCGTGCAGAACTTCTTCAGCGAGCCGCCGCCAACATATTCCATTACGATGTAGCGATTTTCGCCCTCGATCACCGCATCGTAGACGCCGA
Organism: Betaproteobacteria bacterium; assembly: GCA_031414995.1. GTDB lineage: Bacteria > Pseudomonadota > Gammaproteobacteria > Burkholderiales > Usitatibacteraceae > UKL13-2. Next base: position 380 of record JANOQY010000326.1, on the reverse strand, counting down.
CGATGTTTGGGTGCGACATTTTCCCAACCATCGCAGCTTCGTTAAGGAACAGCTTTTCGAATCGTCGCGCTTCTTCTACGCTCATGCCCTCGTCAGGTGTGACAAGTTTGATCGCAACTTTGCGGTCGTTAAATTGATCTTCGCCAAGATAAACGACAGCCGTCGCACCGCGACCCAATTCGGACAGTATGTTGTATTTACCGATTTTGGTCGGGCGATTTTGCATTCGGCAATTCTGGTTGCGAGAGGGCTTTACTTAGAATCGAAATCAGGTTTCAGCGGTTATGCACTGTTTTCAAAGAGTTTAACTTATTGGTTATTTTGATGTGCGGTATTTCACAAACTTTAACTATCGCGGCAGAGGCGTACCGAGTTGCGCA
>JANOQY010000325.1:0-11044 GCA_031414995.1 Betaproteobacteria bacterium | reverse complement strand
CGATCAATGCACTAAGCACACTCAGGTTGCCGCCAATCAGCCTGCCTTCGGCGATGCCATGCCGGAATGTACGGAGCGTAAATTCTGATTGCGTGGCAACCTTGCGCGCATTTTCAACTGACATATTAATTTCTGTTTGCGGGCGCGGATGCATCAGCACAGCCTGCATTTGGCTCACCGCGTAGTCGGTCGGCGATGATGGCGCGACGGGGCCGTGGAATGTCACCAGCCCGCTGTGGCGATAAATCGCCAAGTGCAGCGCGGTGATGTCCGAATAGCCGACGAGAATTTTCGGATTGCGACGGATTAGATCGTAGCGAATTCCCGGCAGGAGCGCCGTACAACCCGATCCCCCGCGCGCCGCCCAAATTCCTTTGACATCTTTGTCTGCAAACATGCCGTGCAGATCAGCGAGGCGTTGCGCGACAGTACCCGCATATCCGCCGCGCGCTGCGCGAATGTTTTCGCCGATTCTCACCTTGAAGCCGTAAGACTCGAGGTTCTTGACGCCTCGTTGAAGAACGGCGTCGTCAAGCACGCCGCTCGGCGCGATGAGCCCGACCAGATCACCTTGCTTTAACGCTGCGGGTTTGAGCAGGCGGCGGGAAGACGTTGCCAACGCTGGCGAGCTATACGCGACGATGGACGCGGTAGCCAATGGCAGCCACTTGCCAAAATGTCGTCTGTTCATATGGGTTTGGTTTCTTGAATGCAAAAAAAATGCAGGGCCGCAAAAAGCGCCCTGCATTTTATGTCCAGTCCCCTTGTTGGCAGGAGGACGCCGGTTCCTAAAAACTGTAGGCGAAACGCAACGTGTAAGCCCGACCGCGTGGGTTGCCAACACGCGCATCCCAAGCCGTGCCACCCGCAAAGTCAACGTTATGTGCCGTGAACGGTGGATCGGTATTGAGAATGTTTTTAATACCACCCGTGATCGTCAGGTTCTTGAAGCCGGTGTAGGTGGCTGACGCGTTATAAGTGATATATCCCTCGACGTTCGGATTGTAGTCCGGCGCATTGGCAACACCTGCTGGCACTTCATCCTTGTAGCCCGCTGTGTAATATTGGGTCAGCGTGCCGCTCCAATCGGCCTGCGTGTACTTAAAGCTCGCGGTGTGTTTCCAGCGTACGAACAGATCCTGAACGTCCCACTGACCGGCGAGTTCGCGGTACGGCTGGCTCGCAAAAATCCGCGAACGGAAGCTGTCGATGTAGGTGCCGTCGAGCGATGCCTTCCATGTGCCAGCACCGAACTTGCCGTTTGCCAGCAAGCCGAGTTCCACGCCGCGGGTGATGTCGCCTTCAGCGTTTACCAGACCGCCTTGAATGTACCCGCCTAGTTCATCCAGACGCCCGTTGGGACCGCGTACCAGATTCTCAGGAAAGGTGGCGAAGTTGGCAACGACCTGCTGTGGTGTCAGCACGAAGATGCGATCTGTACGCTTGATTTCATACATATCGACGCTGGCTGACATCCAGTCGAACGGCGAAACCACAAAGCCTACGTTCCATTGCTTGGACGTTTCGGGTTTCAGGTTCTTGTTGCCGCCGGATCTGCCATTCGGACGAATCGCACAAAACACTGGATTGCCGGGATTTTGTGGGCACAGAATCGGGTCAGCAATGTTGCCGGGGATCTGCGATTCGGAAGCCGGACTGTTTAACTGCGTGAAGCTGGGTGCGCGAAATCCTTCACTGTACGAACCGCGGAATAGCAGTTCCTTGAGCGGTGTAAATTTTAACGAGACCTTCGGATTGGTGGTCTTACCAAAGTCGCTATAGTCGTCGTGTCGAACTGCGGCGGACAACTCAAGATTTTTCAACACCGGCACCGCGACCTCGGCATAAACGGCAGCGATATCCCGCTTGACCTTGTTCACAAAAATATCGGTCGGGAACGGTACGTCCTGAATCGCAGTCGTGGTGGCGTTGTTGTTGAGGAAATATTCCTCCTTGCGGAAATCAAACCCCGCTGCAACGGCAACCGCACCGGCAGGCAGTGTGAACAGTTCACCCGAAATCGCACCATCGACGGACGTCATTTTGAATTCGCCGCCCTGAATTGAAGCGCCGGATGCTTTCGCCGCCGCGATCAACGCAAGAGCCGCCGGTGTCTGTGTCTGGCCGGGCAACAGCCATGGATTGATCAGGCCGGTGGCTAGCGCGGAGTTGAACTCCAACGTTCTGTAATAGCCGTCTACGAGATTCGATTCGGCTTTACTCTTCGCCGCGACAACGCCCAGCTTGTAGTCCCAATTGCCCCAGACAACGCCTTCCAACCCGACGAGAACCCGAATGGACTCGGCCGTTGTTTCAATCACACGATTTCCGCATGCGATACAACGCCAACGATAGGCAATCGGTCTGGTGGGATCAAAAGCCGGAATGAATGCTTGAAGATTTTGGTAATACGGGCCCGTCACCGGATACACGTTGCCTACGGCGATGCTGGTCGTCACCTGCCGTTGCTCGAAGGTGCGCTCCGAGTGAGTGCGCGATGCAACCACCTCGGCATATGCGCTTGTCGCTGATGAGAGCTCGAGGGTGCCTCGCGCAACGAGGCTGAAACGCTCTGCCGGCTGCATGAGCGCCTGCTCACGACCGTAATCGTATGCGCAGCCGCGCGAAGCGGCATAAAACGACGGGCCGAGAACATCGCCGCGGTACTGGGTCATCCCCTCAACGAGGCCGCAATTGCCCTGAAAGCTCAACAAGTTGGCGCGGTTATAAATTTGTGTCGCGCCCGGCAGCGTGAAGATGCCGCTCACGTTGGTCGAACCGACGTAGCTTGCGCCGATACCGGTACCAGCACCGCCAGTTTGCGTTGCAAATGGCGTGCCTGTGGTGTCTGGCGTCAGGCCGCGGCGCGGCTGGTTACCGTTAATAAAATCGCGCTCACGCCCAAGCAGCGCTTCCTGCTTGTCGTAAGTCAGGCTGGCCATTACGTTGTAGCGATCTTTGGCAAGGTCGCCCGTGCCCGCGAGAAGGCCAAGTCGATGAACTGCGCCACCACCGTCGTGGGTCTGGTCAGTAAAAGCGGTTAGTAGCACGCCGTTGTAATCTTTGCGCAGTATGAAATTGACCACGCCACCGATGGCGTCAGTACCGTAGATTGCCGATGCGCCATCTTTAAGCACTTCAACGCGCTCGACGGCTGCGAGTGGAATTGAGTTCAGATCGACAGCAACGCCGCGAATGCCGCTTGCCGACATGCGCCGCCCGTTCAAAAGCACCAGCGTGCTGGCCGAACCGAGTCCACGCAGATTGGCACTTGATGCACCGAAGTTATTGCGATCAGCGAAGTTTGCGGTAATACCAACGTTGGACGACATGTTGTCGCGCCCGGTACCGTTGGCAGAAATAGTGGCGAGCAACTGTTCGGCACTGGTGATGCCGGCCTTGTCGATATCTTCTCTGGTAATGATCTGCAGGGGCGACGCGCCTTCGTCCTGAACGCGTTTGATGCTACTGCCGGTAATTTCTACTTTTTGGACCTTCTGTGGCGCCGGCGGAGTGGTTTGCGCCGCGACCGGGCCGACGATGCAAGTAAGTGAGATGACCTGAGCTAGCTTCTTTAATTTCACGACGCGTTCTCCTGTTTTGACGTTAATTGATTGCCATACTTTGCATGCGCAAACATCTCCTGCCCGAATGTTGGCCAAGCGACGTTAATACCACTAAACTACCAATGTGCCTACTTTGCTACCGCTTTGGCATAAATGCAATATCCCATTACGTTTATTGGTGTGTTTACAACAACATTTGCGCGCCGAAAGTGGATTGCGGCCTGAGACCGGGCAGCCATGTCCTGCTTTTAAGTGCCGACCTTGATGTTATTTCACCTTCCGCAGGCTTGGTTATGTTCCTACGCAGTCTCATCCTGATTTCAATTTCATTGCTGCTGAACGCTTGTGCATCGTCAACGATCGCGCCAGGCCCGGTCGGTTTGCCAGTGAGCGTAGTCAACATGCTCGGCGCGGCCGGCATTCCCACCGATGCGATGGGCGCAATCGTTATCCGCATGCCCACTGGCGCGACTGTCCTGACCCATCGGGCCGATGTCAGCATGCAGCCCGCTTCAACATTAAAGCTCGTTATATCGATTGTCGGGCTGGAAAAACTGGGGCCGACGTATCGTGGTCGGACCGAGCTGCGCACCAAGGGCGAGCTCGTCGCTGGCGGACGACCGGGGGAGCTGACGTTGCGCGGGGATCTGGTGCTGCGTGGGGTCGGTAATGCGGACCTTAACTGGGAAGCATTTCAGGCAATGCTGCAAACGCTCCGACACAAGGGAATTTCCGACATCAGCGGCGACCTGATTCTGGACCGGCAATGGTTTCAGCCGTCGCGGCCCGATGCAGGTGTGCCGCCATTCGATGAAACGCCCGAATTTCGATACAACGTGATTCCTGATGCCTTGCTGCTCAATACGAATTTGGTGCAGCTTGAGCTGACCTCTGGCGCGCACACTCCGGCGGTGCGCGTCGGCATGACGCCGTCGCTGGATCGTGTCACCGTGGTGTCGAACCTGACGCTCAGTGATCGCGTCTGCGACAAATGGGAGGACGGCTGGATACTGCCGACAATGAGCCGCAACGACGATGGCACGATTCGGATTGAGTTGCGGGGTGAGTTCCCGAAAAACTGCTCCGCCACGACACAAGTAAATATTCTGGACCGCGTCGATTTCGCCGACCGATTGTTCAGAGCGCTGTGGCGAAATCTGGGTGGTACGTTTAGTGGGCAGACGCGGGAAAGCGTCGCCGGTGACGCGGCGACGGGCGGCACGCGGTTGCTGGCGCAGCACCAATCACGCACGCTGGCCGAGGTGACCCGCGACATCAACAAGCGCAGCGACAATCCGATCACACGGCAGCTTTATCTTAGTCTGGGTGCGTTGTCGGCAGAGAGCAGCAGCATCGATAGTGACACAGCCAAGCGCGCCGAAGCGCAGGTGCGTGCGTGGCTCAAACAACGTGGCATCGATGACGTCGGCCTGACGCTTGAGAACGGTTCGGGACTATCGAGAACCGAGCGCATTCGCCCCGCGCAACTCGCCGCCGTATTGCAGGCCGCATATCGCAGCGACTGGGCACCGGAATTTTTGGCCAGCCTGCCCATCGCGGCGGTAGACGGCGGCATGCGCAATCGTTTGCGCAACAGCCCTGCGGCAGGACGCGCCCGTCTCAAAACGGGTTCGTTGAAGGATGTTGCCGCATTGGCGGGCTTCACGCCGTGCGCGGGAAATGAAGTCTGTATCGTCGTGGTGATGATCAATCATCCACTTGCCACAGGCACTACAGCACGACCAATTCTGGATGCGCTGATTGATTGGGTGGCGCGCAATCCCGGTTAACGGTGTTGATAAAATAGTGTAGATCGCCTATTGGCGAGGCTTTTCGAGCAAAAACCTCCTGAAAAGCCCACCAATTCTGGGGCTCCCCTGTTTACCTGGCGGGCTCAGGAATTTTGTGCCGGCAAAGATCGCAGCCCGTAAAACTTGTCGCCAATGATCAGATACTCGACGCGTGCAAAGGCATCACCTTTTTCATCCTTGAAACTGTAGGCAACGGCGGCGACGGGTTCGCCCACTTTCGGCGTCGGTACTTTCCACGCGTCGATGCGCGTCATCGGTGACAGCTCTATCGTCCAGTCGCCACGTTTCTTCGGCAACGTTGCAGCGGCGAGAATCCTTGCACTGTTCACTGATGCCGTCTGCGCGGGCGCGCTACGCGTGGCAAGGTCAGCGGGCAGCGCAGCGTCTTTGGCGACGACAATGACTATCTCGGCATGCGGGTTTTGCCATTTGATCGATTTCACGGTACCGGCGATATAGAGCGGTCGCGTTTCATCAAAACTGGACCAGCCATGGTGCGCAAACAGGCGTTGGCTCAGCGGCACAGAACCAAGTGCGGCAAGTGCGGGAAAAAATTGACGACGTTGCATGTTCATCTCCTAAACGTAAGCTATCCAGCGACCGCAAGCAATCACCGCAACCCAGATGAGGATCGACAGCACTGCTTGCGCTTTAGTAAGTACTTTTGTGGCGTCGATGGCACCGCGCGCATGCAGCATTGCCGCGTTGGTCCCTGCCGCAAAAATCAGACATATTTTTACCACGAAAGCGAGATTGTTGATTAGGTCGCCCGCACGCGAGACAAACATGGTGAGGCCGGTGACTGCCACCAGCAAAAAGCCCACGATGGTCCACGGGATGACGTGCTTGCAAAGCTGGTTCACATCGAAATGTCGCATCAGGCCAAGTATGCGCATATCGATAATCCACAACGTGCCGAACACCAGCGCGATGCCGATGATGTGCACAATTTCCAGCGATGGGTAAGCGTATGGGTTGGTCTTCAGCCAGACGATGGGTGCCCACTGGTTCAGCGCTTCCAGCGCGTTGATGGGTATTGTGACGGGCGGTGTCATGCTTCAATTCCTTGAGTCCGACAGGCTGCTAAGCCCAGTTTAATATCACCTTCCCCGACTGTCCGGAAAGCATCGCTGCGAAACCCTTCTCGAAATCCTCAACGGCAAATTGATGCGTCAGGATCGGCGAAAGGTCAAGGCCACTTTGCAGCATCGCGACCATCTTGTACCAGGTCTCGAACATCTCGCGACCGTAGACGCCCTTGATTTCGAGCCCCTTGAAAATCACTTCGTTCCAGTCGATGGCTGTATTTGAAGGCGGGATGCCGAGCAGCGCGACCTTGCCACCGTGGTTCATACTCGCCAGCAGGCTCTGGAACGCCGACGGCACCCCGGACATTTCCATACCGACATCGAATCCCTCGACCATGCCGAGTTCCGCCATGACCTCCTTGAGCGAGGTATTGGCCACATTGACCGCACGTGTCGCGCCCATTTTCATTGCTAGGCCTAAGCGGTAGTCGTTGACATCGGTGATCACGATGTGGCGCGCACCGACGTGTCGCGCGATCGCCACCGCCATAATGCCAATCGGCCCCGCACCGGTGATAAGCACATCCTCGCCAACCAGATTGAACGACAGCGCCGTGTGCGTAGCGTTGCCGTAGGGATCAAAAATCGCCGCGAGGTCATCGCTAATGTTTTCGGGAATCTTGAATGCATTGAAGGCCGGGATCACCAGGAATTCCGCGAACGAGCCCTCGCGATTGACACCCACACCCACCGTATTGCGGCATAGATGGCGGCGACCGGCGCGGCAATTGCGGCAATGCCCACAGGTGATGTGTCCCTCGCCCGAGACCCGGTCGCCGATTTCAAAGCCCCGCACTTCGGCGCCCATTTCAACGATATGGCCAACGTATTCGTGCCCGACGTGCATGGGAACGGGAATCGTCTTTTGCGCCCATTCGTCCCACTTCCAGATGTGGATATCGGTGCCGCAGATGGCCGTCTTTTTTATTTTGATCATGACGTCGTTATGCCCGACTTCGGGCTTTTTGACATCGGTCATCGTCAGGCCGGGGGCGCGTTCGAGTTTGGCTAGTGCTTTCATGGCTCTTCTCTTTCTGCGGACTATTTGATTGCGCCGAGCTTGCGACCAACCTTGGCAAATGCCGCCACCGCACCCTCAATCTGCGCGGGCGTATGCGCGGCGGACATCTGTGTGCGGATGCGTGCCCGGCCCTTGGGCACTACCGGGAAACTGAAGCCAATCACGTAGATTCCTTCTTCCAGCAATCCCTCTGCCATGCGGCTCGCCAGTGCGGCATCGCCGAGCATGACCGGAACGATGGGGTGCTGACCGGGGACCAAATCGAAACCGAGTACACCCATTTCGCGGCGAAAGTGCGCGCCATTGGCGTTCACCCTCTGCCGCAATGCTGCACCTTCGTCCGAGTCGAGCAACTGCAGCACAGCGAGCGACGCCGACACAATGGTAGGTGCGAGTGAGTTTGAAAACAGGTAAGGTCGTGAGCGCTGGCGCAACAAATCCACCACTTCCTTGCGTGCGGCCGTGTAGCCACCCGAGGCACCTCCCAGCGCTTTACCTAATGTGCCGGTGTACACATCGACGCGATCAGCCACCCCACAAAATTCCGGTGTGCCGCGCCCGCGATCGCCGACAAAACCGACCGCGTGCGAATCGTCGACCATCACCAGTGCGTTGTATTTATCGGCCAACGCGCAGATGCCCTTGAGGTTGGCAATGATACCGTCCATCGAGAACACGCCGTCGGTGGCGATCATCTTGAAGCGTGCGCCGGCCGCATCTGCGGCTTGCAATTGCGCCTCCAGATCGGCCATGTCGTTGTTGCGGTAGCGGAAGCGTTTGGCTTTACAGAGCCGCACACCGTCGATAATGCTGGCGTGGTTCAGTTCATCGCTGATGACGGCATCTTCTTCGCCGAGCAGCGTTTCAAACAGGCCGCCGTTTGCATCGAAACACGAGCCATATAGGATCGTGTCCTGCGTGCCGAGAAATTTGGAGATCGCGGCTTCGAGATCGCGGTGATTGGTCTGGGTGCCGCAAATAAAGCGCACCGATGCCATGCCGAAACCATAGTCATCGAGCCCGCGCTTTGCGGCGGCGATCAAGCGCGCGTCGTCGGCCAGACCCAGATAGTTGTTGGCGCAGAAATTGATGACCTCGGCCCCCGATTCGAGCCGCAGCGTGGCCTGCTGTGGTGTCGCGATCAGACGTTCGCGTTTGAAAAAACCGTCATCGCGAATTTGTTGCAGCGTGTTGTTCAAATGCCGATAGAAGGTGTCCTTCATTCTTACCCCTGATGGTTGCAACTGAGAGCGACGCATATAACCACTATAGCGGTGAACGGCCCTCGATAAAGTTCGATTCCAAGGGGACGCGAGGGCGCGCTTGGAATTTCCCATTGATTGGTGCGGGCCATGTCGCCAAACGCCGCCTGACGCTTCTCGCGTTACCCCTAACGCTTGGCGATATCGACTAGCGATTTCTCCAATTGGTCGACCTCGTCAATCAACCGCGTGAATCGGTTACCGAATGTCGTCATGCGGTATTCCACCCGTGGCGGCACTTCCGGAAAGCTGTGTTTATCGAGAATGCCGAAGCGCACCAATTTGGCGAGGCGCTCGTTGAGGACTTTACCGCTCAGGCCGTCGATGGCGTGCTCCATTTCACCGGGGCGGTGCACGCCATTTCGCACCAGGCTCAGCACCGTCAGTGACCATTTGCAGCCAATGATGCTCTCGACCATTTGATGAACGCTGGGTTTGCTCATTTTCTCGACAATATTTTTTTCTTCAGGATCAATAAAATGCACCAGAAAGTGCCCACCCCACGAATTTGTGCCCGCTAGTCAACGCGCGCTACCGCTTGTAAATTGGGCTCCTGTTTCCCGATTCCATCTTATTCGAATGAGGCAAAACATGCGATCCACACTTCAACGCTTTATCTCCGTCCTGGGACTTACCGCATTCGCGACCATCGGCGCGAATGCGGCCGATCCGGCACCCGTAGCCTATCCGACAGGGTATCGCGATTGGCATCACGTGAAATCGATGATCATTAATCCGGGGCACGGCCTGTACGATGCCTTTGGCGGCATCCATCATCTTTACGCAAACAAAGCCGCGGTGCAGGGCTACAAAACCGGCAAGTGGCCCAATGGTGCGGTGATTGTGTTTGATTTGCTCGACGCGAAATCGGCAGACAACACCGTGACCGAAGGTAATCGCAAAGTCGTCGGCGTGATGCACCGTGATGCAAAACGATATGCGGCCACCGGCGGCTGGGGATACGAGGGATTCAAGGGCGACAGTAAATTCGATCGCGCCGTCGGCAACAACGCCGCAACCGCCTGCCATCAGTGCCATATCGCGCAGAAAGACAGCGGCTACGTCTTCAGTAAACTTAGACCATGATTCAGCACCGGCCGGCCACCCTCAATTCGACCGCGCCGGAACTGCGCGTCTCGCGATGGTTTAACAGCGAGGAGCCGGTCACGTTGGCAGGCCTGCGCGGCAGGGTGGTGTTGATTCACGCGTTTCAGATGCTGTGTCCTGCTTGCGTGATGAGCGCGATGCCGCAGGCAGTTCGCCTCTGGCAACACTACCGGCAAAGCAGCGCGGGCGAAAGAGTAGTCGTGCTGGGGCTGCACACCGTGTTTGAACACCATCGCGTGATGACACCCGAGGCACTGGAAGTCTACCTGCACGAGTTTCGCATTCCGTTCCCGGTCGGTGTCGATACCCCTGCCGAGAACGGGCCGATCCCGCGGACCATGCAGCTCTACGAAACACAGGGAACACCCACCACGCTGCTTATTGATGGGGAGGGCATTTTGCGCAAACATCATTTCGGCGTGGCCATGGATGAAGACTTGATGCGGGAAATTGATGCGCTAACGGCAGCGTTGTGAATGCGTAAACAGTGGCGCTCATCGAAGGGTACGAACAGGGCAGGCGTCAATTTTTCCATGCGAAATTAACCACAGTCTAATAACCACGAGCTTCTCCAGCCATTGTTGCCATGTGTGCCACACTGATGCTTGAGTTTGCCTGGCGCGTTTTTCACTCTCCCCCAAGCCTTCACCCCGAGCCTTTCGCCACATTTTTTACCTCTAATGCACCGCCAGCGCTGGCAGCCTGTCAGACTGCGACTTGCTCATCTTTCACTGAGGTCATCATGTCGCGATTATTTTTACGTTTGGTCAGTTCCATCGTTGCCGCCTTGCTCGGCGTTGCGCCCGCCGTAGCTGTTGCACGCGATACGCCTGCGGTAGCAGCGGAAACAGCGGAAACAGCGGAAACAGCGATTCAGTTTGTCGATCTGATTGGTGATCGGGTTGGTATCCGGTCGAACCTGACCTACACGATTGCGAACAATGTCGAGTTGAAGCTTGATTTGTACCTTCCCCGGAACACGACCGAACCAGTGCCGCTGGTGATCAACTTTCATGGCGGCGGTTGGGTCGAGGGGAGCAAAGACGGCTCGATGTTGGGATTGCTGCGTTACATGCAGATGGGCTTTGCCGTCGCCAATGTGGGCTACCGTCTGGGCCGCGTCTCACCGGCACCGGCGGCGGTGGAAGACACACGTTGCGCGTTGCGCTGGCTGTCGCGGCGCGCCAAG
>JANOQY010000324.1:0-1825 GCA_031414995.1 Betaproteobacteria bacterium | reverse complement strand
GGTCACGACGATGCCGGTCGGCAAATGCGTGATCCGGACGGCGGAATCGGTGGTGTTGACATGCTGCCCGCCAGCCCCCGACGCGCGGTACACGTCGATTTTCAAATCGCGCGCCTCGATGTTGATATCGACTTCGGTCGGCTCGGGCAGCACCGCGACGGTCGCCGCGCTGGTGTGGATGCGGCCTCCAGATTCAGTCACCGGCACACGCTGCACGCGGTGGACGCCGCTTTCATATTTCAGCTTGGCGAACACACCGTTGCCCTTGATCGAGGCGACGACCTCTTTGAAGCCGCCAACGTCGGAGGCGCTGACCGAAATCGGCTCGATTTTCCACCCCTGCCCTGCGGCATAACGTTCATACATGCGGAACAGGTCGCCCGCGAACAAAGCTGCCTCATCGCCGCCGGTGCCAGCGCGAATTTCTAGCATGGCAGGGCGTTCGTCAGCGGCGTCTTTCGGCAAAAGCGAGATAGCGAGGCTGGTTTCGGCATCGGAAAGCTGGTGCGTGACATCGTCCAACTCTTCAACCGCCATGTCGTGCAAGTCGGGGTCGGACGAATCCTTGACCATATGCTGCAGCGTGTCGATTTCCTTGCGCAACCGCCGGACGTTTGCCGCGGCCTTGGCCACCGGCTCCAGCTCCGAATATTCCTTCGACGCGGTGACAAAGGCATCGCCCAACATCTGCCCCGAAGCCATCCGCGCCTCAAGTTCGGCAAAGCGCGATTCAATCATCGCGATACGTTGCGGGGAGATTTTCAAAGGGCGGTCCCAACCAACCAAATTTTGTCATTCCCGCGAAAGCGGGAATCCATGGTCGGCAAGTGAAGTTTGCTCAACTTTTTGCTTACGCCGAGGCGCAAAGGTGCGGAGATTTTGGTCATGCTTTAGTCAAAATCGCGATATCAACTCTGAAATCACGCGAAATCGCAAACTCTCGGACAAACTCGAGATGGCTCGTTACCCTCAGCCCGTCCTCCAACGCCCGCATAATACGAGCTTCTGACGAGTGGGCGTAACGACGCAAAACTTTCACATTTAGTGTTGCAACAACGTTAGGCATGTCTTCGGGCTTATCAACAAAAACCAATGCCGTTGCGCCTCGGTGCCTCATACGGTCCGCAAGTTTTTTGCTATTTCCGCTATATAGTAGTTCGACCTCAATGCCACCATTTCGCAAAGCGCCTGCGAGTTCAGTTGCTAAACGAAGGTGTTCCGGCTTTTCGGGAATTAGCCCTATTTTTTCTTTGGTTGATACCCGACGGTTCAACAGCATTGCCATACGCTCAATTCCGGCAGCCCAACCAACTGCCGGGGTCGATGGTCCGCCCAGATTCTCTATCAGCCCGTCATAGCGGCCGCCGCCAAGCACCGTCCCTTGCGCGCCCAGTCGGTCTGTGACAAATTCGAACGCAGTGTGACGGTAATAATCGAGGCCGCGCACCAAAAACGGATTGATAGTAAATGCAATGCCAGCAGCATCTAAACCTGCCTTTACTGCACCGAAAAAATCCGATGCCTCGTTCGACAAATAGCCATTTATTGAAGGAGCGCCTGCACAGATATTTCGATCTCCGACATCTTTGCTGTCTAATATCCTAAGCGGATTTTTTTCAAGCCGAGCGAGGCTATCCTCGCTCAACGCACTGCGTTGATCATTGAAGTATTCCACCAATGCCACGCGCCACGCATCGCGGCTTTGCGTATCGCCTAGTGTGTTGAGCTGAAGCGTAACGCCTTCGTTGATGCGCAGCTTCCTCAGCAACTGATCGGCCATCATTAGCAATTCAACATCCGCCGCTGGCTCCGCCGCGCCGATAAT
>JANOQY010000323.1:0-1846 GCA_031414995.1 Betaproteobacteria bacterium | reverse complement strand
GGCGCGCATGCAACGGCTGGTTGAAGATTTGCTGACGCTTTCGCGTCTGGAGGACGAAAGCCATCGTCTAGCCGAAGCGCCAATCAATGTGCCGGAACTGATTCTCTCTATCGTGCATGATGCCGAACAGTTGTCTGCCGGGCGACACACCCTGACGTGTCAGGTAGCCGAAGTGTGGCTGATCGGCAACCGGGACGAAGTCACCAGTGCGTTCAGCAACCTTGTGACCAACGCGGTTCGCTATACACCTGCGTCACCCACTGGCGGAAAGATCGATGTCACCTGGGGGTTGGAGGACGGTGCGCCGGTGTTTCGCGTCGCAGATAACGGCGAGGGCATAGCTCCCGAGCATATTCCGCGACTTACGGAACGTTTTTATCGGGTTGATCGTGGTCGCTCGCAAGCCACCGGCGGCACTGGCTTGGGGCTCGCGATCGTAAAGCACGTGATGATCCGGCATGGTGGTCGCCTAGATATCCAGAGTTCGCGCGCGGTGGCCAATCACGGCACACAGTTTTCGACGCTGTTTCCGAAGGAACGGGCATGCGCGCCCGCGCCCAAGTTACAGGCGGTGGCGGCATAGTCGAACGATGCGCTGGTGCCAACCAGCCTTTCAGCGGCCATCAGCTAGAATGGTGTCATTGCGTTACTTATTCCCAACATGATCGGCATTCTGATCGTCGCCCACGGCACTCTGGGTGAAAGCTTGATTCACTGCGCTAGCCACGTGATGGGCAAGCGCCCGCTCTTTCTGCGTCAGCTCGGCGTCACCGTTCACGATGATCCAGAAGCGCTACTACCACAAGGCCGTGACTTGATCCGATTTCTCGACCAAGGACAGGGCGTGCTGGTGATGACGGATATTTTTGGTGCAACGCCCTCAAATATCGCCTGCAATTTATTGGTGCCAGACCGGATTCAAGGCGTGTCGGGCATCAACATGCCGATGCTCATCAAGGCACTGACTTACCGGGAACAGCCGATGGAAGTTTTGATTCAAAAGACACTCGCCGCGGCACAGGAAGGCGTCATCCGTATGGCTGTCGTCGAGGAAAGCTAACCATGTTGAAACAGGAAGTCACCATCATCAATAAACTGGGGCTGCACGCGCGCGCCTCGGCCAAACTCACGCAGACTTCAGGGCAATTTCAAAGTGCGGTGTTTATTGCCAAAGCCGCGCGGCGGGTGAACGCGAAATCGATCATGGGTGTCATGATGCTGGCGGCGGGCAAAGGCACCACGCTCACGCTTGAGACCGATGGCGTGGACGAAGCCGACGCGATGGCGGCTGTGGTGGCGCTCATCAACGACAAGTTTGGCGAAGGCGAATAGTGAAACAAAATTGTCTATACACCAGTATCGGCGGGGTTCTTCAGGCATTTATGCCCTGTAAGGCTCGCCAGTGCTTGACTTTTGCTATTTTCAAATGAGTTTCACGCTACACGGTCTGGGCGTCAGTGGTGGCATTGCCATCGGGCACGCGCATCTACTCACCAGCGCGTCGCTCGAAGTGGATCACTACTCGATCCCCGAAGAATTCATTGGGCGCGAAGTAAAGCGTTTCGATAAAGGCGTGAAGCAAGTGCGGGCCGAATTGGATGCGCTGGAGCGCGGCCTGCAGACCACTCAACGCGGCGATGCGTCCGGCGACATGGCCGCCTTCGTGACGGTGCATCGAATGATTCTTGACGACCCGACATTTTCCGAAGCACCGCGGGAAATCATTAAACGTGAAGCCTGCAACGCCGAGTGGGCGTTGAAATTACAGCTCGATGAATTGCTCGCGCACTTTGCGGAAATCCAGGACGAATACCTGCGCGAACGCAAGACCGACGTGCGGCAGGTG
>JANOQY010000322.1:0-2825 GCA_031414995.1 Betaproteobacteria bacterium | reverse complement strand
GTAAAAACCCTGCTCGCGCGCTTGCTGCAGGCGGCTCCAGTTGCCCACCGCAGCCATGCGCCGCGCCAGTTCTGCGCTCGACTCGGCAACCTCGCGAACCTTGCGCATGTAGCGCACCGTTTCCTCGGCGGCGAGCGCCTGAAAGTACGCTTTGCGTGTCTCGCCAGCGAGACGGATGGCGGCGGTGGCAGCGCTACCTTTGGCCAGCTCAAACCGCTGCGATTCCATTTTGGCGGTGAGTGGCAGGGCGAGCAGTCGTGCGAAATTGAAATGCAGACCGCGCTCAATCTCGATTTCGTCGCCGCGCCTGCTGCGCATAAACGAAAAACCCGGATTTGGCAAACGACTGGCGCTCACCATGTCCGCTTCGGCGATGCCTAATTCGGCGAAGTCCGCCTGCAAACCGCGATTGTTTAGCAGCGCGATTTGTACCGCGTCATCGACCGACAACGTTTTGGCTGTCAGTTCTGCCACTCGTTTGGCAATCGTATTTTGGTCGGTATCGGTGCGCGCCCATGTCACGTCTTTGCCGATTTTGTCTTTGGTGATGCGTTCAACGGCGGTGAAGCCACCATCGTTGGAAAGCGTCGCACAGCCCGCAAGGGACAGAGCGACAGCGGCTATGACAGTCCGGTTCGCAATACGGAAATAGGAGATTGTTTGCATGTCAGCCCCCGTGCTTGTGAGATTGCGCGGGCGATGCCGGGGGCGATTTGGCAGGCAACGGTGGTGATGCTACTGGTTTGGACCCATCAGGTGTCGCCGCCTCGCGCGCCTTCATCGCCGCCGCCGCTTCTCGCGCGTAGGCCCGCCAGCCACCGATCTTGCCAACCGTGTCGTTGGCATCTTTCCACGGCGTATTTTTATCTTCACCAAGTGGCCGATAGTCGGCGAATGGTGACTGATAAATAGTCGGTGGGTTGGCGCTGTTCGCATCCGCTGGATCAGGCCCGGCCGCGTTTGCCTGACCTAAGCTCATGCTGATGCAGGCGATCATCGCCCAATATTTTTGTTTCATGTGTTCCTCGTTTTGTCTGAGTTGCTTGACGAACGCGGGGAGATATGCGCGATAGCGCGATCAGCGCGCTGCTCGAAAGACTCGACTTCCCCGCTGCTTAGGCTGCGAGGGCGCGGGGCGGCGGCGAGATAAGGTCGGGAATAAACGAAATTTGCGGTGACAGAGGCGTCGCCACAAAGTTGTGCGAAGGGGTTGACCCTTGCAAGTCGGGGATGTTCGGCAACATCAGCGAGCCCGCCAAATGGCACAGCGCGCAGTGGGTACAAGAGCTATTTTTTTTGGTATCCGGTGATTTCGAAGCGTTGTGGCAGGGCAATGCCGACATGACGTCAGACGTCGTTACGTCGGCCTCTTCAGCCGCTGCGGACACTATCATTACGCTTCCCGCCATTGCTGAAATTGGCATGGCTGCTGCGACGGCACCCGACAAGGGTAGCCATCCAAGCATCCATATCAACACAAGTTTGCGGAAGAAATTCATCACCATGTGACAAGCTTAGCGCGAAAAAGTGCTGGCAAGGCTGGAATTTTTTTGACACAAGCGCCAAAATACAAACTCAAGCACAGGCGGGCGTTACAGGCTGTTTATTGTTTGTGAGGGCCGTGGATGCTAGTGTTTGGCAATTTATCGAATAGCAATCAAGTCGTAAAGACCGATGTAATCGTCAATCAACGCGAGCGCCCGTTGCTTTGATCACATTTCCCCACTTTTGCGCCTCTGCCCGGATTAGCTCTGCAAACGCCTCCGGCGTGCCGCCGCCAGCCTCGATTCCCGCTTCAAGCAGTTTGCGTTTTAGATACGGCATGGCGAGGACTTCGCCGATTTCGTGGTTTAGCCGAAGGATAATTTCTTTTGGCGTGGCGGCTGGTGCCACCAACCCGTTCCAGGCGATGGCTTCAAATTGTGTGAGTTCGGCCACGCCCGATTCCGACACTGTCGGGATGGTCGCGAGTGGGGCAAAACGTTTCGTACTGCTCACGGCCAGCGCTTTCAAGTTGCCGGATTTCACGTGCGCCATTAAATTTGAGGGCGCCGCAAAAATCACTTGCACGTCACCGGCAACGACAGCCAATGTTGCGGGCGGCCCGCCGTTAAAAGGGACATGCAGCAAATCCACGCCGGTATCTTTCTTCAGTAGCTCCATGCTCAGATGCGACACAGAGCCATTGCCCACGCTGGCGTAGCTGAGCTTGCCGGGTTGCGATTTCGCTAAAGCCACCAGTTCCTTCAGTGAGTTTGCAGGCACGTTTGCGGCAACTGCCAGCAGATTCGGCTGCGAACCCGTGAGAATAATGGGGGTGAAATCGCGCTGCGGGTCGTAGGCGAGTTTGGAATACAACGCTGGCGCAT
The DNA here is from genome assembly GCA_031414995.1 of Betaproteobacteria bacterium. Classification (GTDB taxonomy): domain Bacteria; phylum Pseudomonadota; class Gammaproteobacteria; order Burkholderiales; family Usitatibacteraceae; genus UKL13-2. Next base: position 456 of record JANOQY010000322.1, on the reverse strand, counting down.
TGGCAAGCGGGCCGTTAAAGCCAAGGTACAACGTGTAACCGTCGGCAACCGATTTGGCGACCTCGGCTGCAGCGAGCGTTCCGCCCGCAGCGGGTTTGTTGTCGATGATGATCGCCTGCCCCAGTCGATCACGCAATTGTACGGCGATCAAACGTGCGACGATATCGACTGAGCTGCCACCAGGGGCGGCAACAACGATGCGAATCGGTTTTTGCGGCCACTGGGCGCACGCAGGGGTTGCGGGGAGGATACTGATGAAAAGAAACAGTATCGAAAAAAAGGAGGTTATTTTCATGGCATGGAGCGCGGTGTGGTGCGGGGTAATGGCTTGGTATCCCCTGATTTTACCGTTCGCATGCTTGACGCGGTTTTCGACACACGCGGATAATCGTTCCATAAGACAGTGGGGGTTGAGGGCCGCATGAAAATTCCAGAAAACATCGGCAAGTATCGGGT
>JANOQY010000321.1:0-4918 GCA_031414995.1 Betaproteobacteria bacterium | reverse complement strand
TTTTTGTGACGAGCTGCTGTCAATTGAAGCTAAATAGCGCAGCAACCGAAAAGCCCAGTATTATCTTTTTTTGATTTTAACAGAGACAAACATGTCCCGTATCCAGCGCTGCCGCGCACTCTATCTGCAATTTCTGTGTTTGGCTGTGATGTCGTTCACAGTGTTGCCCGCATCCGCGTTTGATTTGAAAGATACCGCAGGCCAGCCGCAACGCTTGGCGGCCCTCAAGGGCAAATGGGTGGTGGTCAATTTCTGGGCCACGTGGTGCGCACCGTGCGTGAAGGAAATTCCTGATATTGCGGCGTTCGCCAAGGAGCAGGGCGACAAGGTGCGGGTGGTGGGCATTGCGCTCGATTGGGTCGAAGGCGACAAACCGACGGCGGCAGACGACCGCAAGATCAAAGCGTTCGCGAAAAAAGTCGGGCACAGCTACCCGCTGGTGCTCGGCAATGCTGCGACCGAAAAATTCTTTGGCAAGGTGAAGGGATTGCCGAAGACGATTATTTACGCGCCCGATGGAAAAGTTGCGTTTGAGAAGACTGGGCCGGTGACGAAAGAGTTGCTCGCGCGAATTGTCGGTGGGGAAAAGATTTAGAGGACCTTGCAAGACCCGAACTACCACCGTGATGGTCGCTGCCAAGGCTGCCGCTTGCGATGGCCCCGACTTTTGTGTCAGAGGCGCGCACACGACCTAGGGAGCGGGACCCTGCCTGGGTGCAGAGTAATTTTTTTCCTAAACAGGTCATCATTTTTTGTAGGATACTGTTCGCAGCCTGGTTGAAAGACTCACTCCTATCCGGATGAACTGGCAATCACGCTACCAGCGGCCTATCGGCTCTCAAGTGAAAAAAAATGGTTCAAGGGAACCAAGAGGAGTAATCATGCGCAAAAAGCAGCGACTGAATCGACTTTGGTGGTCCAAGTTGGCGTTGGCAATCGCGGTGCCGGCATTGATGGGCATCACGCACGCCGCGCCCAACGACAATGAAGGAGACGCCAACGGCAAGTCCAAATTCACCAATAACGCCTACATCGTGCAACTTGCCGATCAGCCGGTGACCGCCTACACAGGTGGCATCAAGGGTCACGCGGCAACCAAGCCAAACAAGGGCCAGAAAATCGACCCGAACTCGCCCAAGGTCGTCGGCTACATGGCGCATCTGGCCTCCAAGCACGACGCCGCAATGAGCAGTGTCGGCGCAAACAAAAAACTCTACAGCTACGGCTACGTGTTCAACGGCTTTGCCGCTGAAATGACCGATGCACAGGCGCAGAAACTCGCGCAGATGCCCGGCGTCCTGGCCGTAACCAAGGACGAAATTCGCAAGATGGACACGGCCAGTACGCCGGCCTTTCTGGGGCTGAGCGGCACGTCGGGTTTCTGGGCCACCAAGGCCAAGGGCGAAGGCGTCGTCATCGGCATCGTTGACAGTGGCGTCTGGCCCGAGCACCCCAGCTTCTCGGACCGGACCGGCCTCAATGGCAACGGCACCCAGGGCGGCAAGCTGGACTACCAGCAGATCCCCGGCTGGCATGGCAAATGCGTTCCTGGTGAAGCCTTCACGGCCAGCGACTGCAATCAGAAGCTGATCGCTGCCCAGTTCTTCAATGCGGGCTTCGGTGGCAATGCCGGCATCAAGGCGGCCTTCCCTTACGAGTTCAACTCGGCGCGCGATGCCGACGGGCATGGCTCGCACACGGCGTCGACCTCGGGTGGCAACGCCGACGTAGCGGCGACTGGGTCGGCGGCGGTCTTCGGCAGCATCAGTGGTATCGCGCCGCGTGCCCGCATCGCAGCCTACAAGGTCTGCTGGGGCAACGGTGGCGAAGGCGGCTGCTCTGGTGTCGACAGCGTCGCGGCGATCGACCAAGCCGTTGCCGACGGGGTGGACGTGATCAATTTCTCAATAAGTGGCACGAGTACCAACTTCCGTGACCCGGTGGAGATCGCGTTCCTGTTTGCGGCCGACGCAGGCGTATTTGTCGCTGCTTCGGCGGGTAACTCGGGGCCGACAACCGCCACCGTGGCGCACCCTAGTCCGTGGATCACCACGGTGGCGGCGGGTACCCACAACCGCAATGGCGAAGGTTCGGTGACGCTGGGCAACGCGGTCACCTACAACGGCGCCTCGGTAGCCACCGCGCTGGCATCAAAGCCGCTAATCGCGGCTTCGGCCGCGGGGCTGGCGGGTGCTGATCCGGCACAACTCTCCTTGTGCTTCGGCGCAGCTGACGGCGCAACCGTGCTCGACCCCGCCAAGGTGGCCGGCAAGATCGTGGTCTGCGACCGCGGCGTGACGGCGCGCACCAACAAGAGCCTGGCTGTACAGGAGGCTGGCGGTGTCGGCATGATCCTCGCGAATACCTCGCCGAACTCCATCAACGCCGACTTCCACTCGGTGCCCACGGTGCATGTCCAGAACACCGATCGCACGGCGATCTACGCTTACGCGGCGGGCGCAGGCACCACGGCGGCCATCAACGCGGCCACCATCGTCTTCAGCGCGCCGGCACCGTTCACGGCCTCTTTCTCGTCGCGCGGCCCTTTGCGTGGCGGAAACGGCGACTTGCTCAAGCCCGACCTGATTGCACCTGGCCAAGACATCCTCGCGGCGGTCTCACCCATCGGCTACAACGGTCGCACCTTCGACCTGCTGAGTGGGACCTCGATGTCCAGCCCGCACGTGGCCGGTCTGGCCGCGCTAATGAAGGAACTCAAGCCGACGTGGTCGCCGATGGCCATCAAGTCAGCACTGATGACCACGGGCACCGACGTGCTCGATGGCGGAACGCCACCAGCCGCAGAGAACAACCCCGTGTTGATCTTCCGCCAAGGCGCCGGGCACGTTCAGCCGAACGCGGCCGCTAATCCCGGGCTGGTGTTCGACTCAAATTTCAGCGACTGGCTATCCTTCATTTGTGGCGTGCAACCGGGTGGTGGCTGCACCGGAGTAACGCCGATCGACCCTAGCAACCTGAACACCCCGTCGATCGCCATCGGTGACCTTGCGGGCGTGCAGACCGTGACGCGCAAAGTCACCAACGTCAGCGGCAACTCTGGTACCTTCACAGCATCAGTGAGCGGCATGGTCGGCTTCAACGTGGTGGTCAATCCCGGTTCGCTGGCGCTAGCGGCTGGGCAGACGGGGACGTTCACGGTTTCGTTTACCCGTACGGCAGCCCCACTGGGTGCCTACACGGGTGGCCAACTGCGCTGGACCAATGGCCTGCAGACGGCCCGCGTGCCGATGGTTGCGCGTCCGGTCGCTCTTGCAGCACCGCTGCAGGTGGGGGCAGGGTCGTACAACGTGACCTTCGGCTATACCGGCGCCTTCTCGGCAACGGCACGCGGCTTGGTGCCGGCATCGGAGACTCCCGGTACGGTTACTCAAGATCCGGATCAGACCTTCGTGGCTGGCGATCCGTCCGGAACCGTGGCAGTCGCGGTGGTGATCCCGGCCGGCGCCACGTACGCCCGCTTCTCGTTGTTCAACGGTGATGTGGCTGCGGGTAGCGACGTAGACCTCTACGTGACCAACCCGGCCGGCACATTGGTTGGTGCGAGTGGCAATGGGGGTTCGGATGAAGAGGTCAATCTCATCAATCCCGCCGCGGGTACCTACACTGTCTACATGCACGGATGGGGTCTGCCGAGTGGTACGTCGACCTTCAAGTTGCACACTTGGTTGTTGGGTTCCAGTGCCGCCGGCAACATGACGGTCACCGCGCCTGCATCGGCGACGATCGGGACGTCGGGTAACATTGCGATCACCACAAGCGGCCTAATTGCTGGAACGAAGTACCTCGGCTCGGTGGTTTATGGTGGTGCCACTGGATTGCCTAGCCCGACCATCGTGCGCATCGATCCGTAAAGATCGCCGCGATTCAATCGGTTGTTTGAAACGCCCCAGGGTTTATTCTCTGGGGCGTTTTTTTGGATCTTGTCGAAAGGTGTGCCTGGACGAAGCCGGTCAGGTCCCATGATGCACACCGGACCTCGGCTCGCGATTGTACTCGCGGGCAGCTACCGGGCGACCTTGCTTTTTACCAGATGTGAAATCACCGCAACCGGCACCACGGTGGCTTTTTCATCGCGCCGATGCTGGTATTCGACGTTACTTTCCTTCAAGCCGCGGTCGCCTACCGTAACGCGGTGCGGGACACCGACCAACTCCCAGTCGGCAAACATCACGCCGGGGCGCTCGCCGCGATCATCAAGCACGACATCGATTCCGGCGGCGACAAGCTCGGCATAAAGATGGTCGGCTGCCGCTTTCACGGCTTCGTTGCGGTCGTATCCTAACGGGCAGATCACGACTTCAAACGGCGCAATTGCGTCCGGCCAGATGATGCCCTTGTCATCGTGATTTTGCTCAATCGCTGCACCAAGCAAACGCGTAACGCCAATGCCGTAGCAGCCCATTTCGAGCAGTTTTGGCTTGCCGTCCTCATCGAGGAAAGTGGCCTTCATCGGTGCCGAGTAAACGGTGCCGAGATAAAACACGTGGCCGACTTCGATGCCGCGCTGGATTGCGAGCGTACCTTTGCCGTCGGGCGAGGGGTCACCGGCGACGACGTTGCGGATGTCGGCGATAAGTGTGGGCTCTGGTAGATCGCGGCTCCAGTTGATGCCGGTGAAGTGGAAATCTTCTTCGTTGGCACCGGAGACGAAATCGCTCATGTTGGCCACAGTTCGGTCAACGACGAGTTGCACTGGTTTCTTGAGGCCAATCGGGCCGAGATAGCCGGGCTTGCAGCCAAAATACTCGACGATTTCACCTTCGGTCGCGAACCGGAAACCCCTGTTCAGGCCCGCAATTTTGCCGGCTTTGATTTCATTGAGTTCATGGTCGCCGCGCAACAATAGCAGCCAAATCTCGGCGGCAAGCGGATTGCCTTTTTCATCAACTTTCTCGGC
>JANOQY010000320.1:0-3388 GCA_031414995.1 Betaproteobacteria bacterium | reverse complement strand
GGTCGCGCTCGATTTGTTGTCGCCGCGCGGTTCAAGGTTGCAGGCACCACCAGCGCTGGCACGCTTCTCGCAATGGCTGGCGGGCCTGGTGTTTCTGATGGTGCTCTCGGGCGGGCTGGTCGCTGGATTGCGCGCAGGCCTCGCCTACAATACGTTCCCGTTGATGCACGGCCACATCGTGCCGCCAGACATGTTCTTGATCGAGCCGTGGTACGCCAATTTCATTGGCAACATGGCCACCGTCCAGTTCGATCACCGTATGATCGCGTGGACACTGGCGACGCTGATTCCAGTCCTTTGGTGGAAGACCATGAAGTCAGTGGTGTCGCCTGGTGCGCGGCTTGCGGCGCATTGTCTGCTCGTTGGCTTGGTGATTCAATTTTCGCTGGGCGTTGCGACGCTGTTGTTACATGTGCCGGTGGCGCTCGGTGCAGCACATCAAGGCGGCGCGGTCATTTTACTTAGCGCGGCGCTCGCGCTTATGCACGAGCTGTCGTAGATGTCGTGTCGCGCGCCTTGGATGCTTTTGTAACGACCAAGGTAAAAGGCGCCGCGCTTTTGCGGCGTCCAGCGACCGTAGGGAGCGATTTTGACCGCCGTGTTAGACATCATCGGAGTCATTTATTTCGATCGTTCGATTTGGTTAGACTCCTCCAAATGCTCGCGGCCGCATAGGGAATGAGAAATGGAATCGGAGCGACATAGAGCGCAAAGAGAAGCGTGGAAAACAACCGGTCCAAGATTGGGAGATGTTGCCAACTCAGCGCGAGCGCAATCCAAGTTACCAGCGTGCAAATGCCGGCGCTTACCAAGAACACTCCACATGGTCGCCATACTTTAGTAGCGGATATTGACACGGCGACCAATCCCATCACAAACGCAAAGACCACAATCCACGACACATAAAGCATGTAGTCGTTGACATTCGCGTGCGCGACTCCTGGAAATATCAGTAGTCCGAAGACTGCCACAGACTTTGCGTACGCTTTGCGCATTTGATGTCTAACGAGTTATCGACACTGAAAACGCCGTCTACCATCCCGGCGAGTGTCTAACACCCCAAAGAATTTCAGGGAATTTAATCGCGTATTCATGGCTTTACGTGGCATTGCGCATTGTAGTCACTTCACTAAAAAATGGCGATAAAAACACAGCCCTCACCCCGCACCAACTCGCTCACGCAGCGCCATGCAACAGCAGAGTCACGAATTCACGCGCGCCGCCGACGTCCCAGATTGCGTCGAACCCTCTGATGGCCATGGCGATGCCAACGTACCCGCCGCCTTGTGCGCAAACCCGGCGTGATGGAATCCGCAGCGTCTTGCCTGGCGCGACCATCAGGTATTCGCACGGCGTGGCGACGTTGTTGTTGGCCGCGCGAGTCGCAGTCGGTGCGGCGAGTCTAGCTGGCGCGTTGATTGTATTCAGCGAAGCGCGCGCATTGATGCAAGCGTTTTCACCGACCTCGTCGTGCCTCGCACAGTCCTGCGCGGGTGCGTTTTCCAAAATAAAACGGCAAACTCTAGCACTGGTGCGGTTCACAGGCATAAAATTACCTGGAAGGCCCACCAGTGCTTGTGTTTCATTACCTATCTACCCTGCCATTCCGTCCAGACGTGCGGACAGATAGATCGGCGCATTGCGCCACGCCCAAATACCGAAGCAGCCGAACCAAACCAGCGCGGCGAAGACGATGAAGCCGACGTAGTGGGCAGGAAATACCTCGGCGGCAACCCGCGCAACGGCGACCGACTGAAAGGCCAGAAATAGCCCCCAGGTCACACCATCGGCGGCTAAAGTGCGCCCGGAATGCCCGCAGGTGACGCGCGTCACCATGGCGATAGTGATCGACGCGAGAAAGCCGATGGAGACCGCGTGCATGGGGCCCGCCCCCAGTACGGCAACATTTGCATGTGCCACCAATGACTGCACGAATGACAGGGTATAGCCGACGGCAAGCCAGACGAAACTTAAATGGAGCATTGCAAGCAGGCGGTTGCGCAGACTTTGAATCAAACCCCAGCGCCAAACGATGGTGAAGCCGATAAAGGCCATCGGCCCGTCGATGATCCAAAGCCAGCGTGTCGCGGCGAAGAAATCCAGCAGGCCATGGAGAACTGCGCCGCCGACAAGCGCAGCCAACAGCCACCACGGTCGCCAGAGGTAATGATTGCCCTGCACACTGGCCGTAAAAAACGGCAGCATGCGATGACATACCGTACAAAACAGCGGCACCAGAAAACCCCAGATGCCCGCGCTGCGCACAATAGCATGCCACTCGCGGCCTGTTGCAATGCCAAAAATGGCGGCGGCAAGTGATAGCCCGCCGACGGCCAGGCTCAGTTGGATGATGCGGGCATGTACCTTTTCGGGCGCGCGACTTTGTGAGACGAGGCGGCTGAACCGGAACCAAAGGATGAATGCAAAGCAGGCGTAAACCGACAGGGAAAACGCGACAGCGCCGTCGCCCGCAAACATGGCCGGGAAAAGCGCGAGAAACGCGCAACCCATACCGATAGCAGGCAGGAGATATTGTGACGTGGGCGGTGGCGCAATTTGTAACCAGCGCGGCCCGGCAGTGAAGGCAAAACCAAAAATAAAAAATGGGAAGAAACCATAAATCATGATCAGCGGGTGCAGATGCGAGGACATTCCGCGCATATCCAAGCCACTCAGTAGTGGCACGTGACGCAATAGCATGGCTGCCAACCACCAAGTGCTCGCTGCCAGCAATCCCGCGGTGCCGAGGAAGAAAAATAAGCGATGCGGCGCGTCCGCAAGGCGACGAATGGAGAGGCGGGCGTTCATTTGTGCGCTATGGCTTGCCCGGGTCAGACACGGGTGGCGGCAATCCGCGCCGCCTAGCCATCGCGATTCCCAGCGTTTGCAGATCGGCTTTGCTGAGCACGCGCACCGCGAGTGGAAACAACTGGTCATCTTCGGTTTCGATATGGCTCGAATAGATGCGCACGAAGTCTTTGCATAACTGGCTGTCAAGTCCGGTTTTTTCGCCGGACTGCAAGCCTTCCAATGCCTCCCGGACTAACGCCCACAAAGCCTCCATCTCACGATGGTCAACCAGCAAGTGCGACACCAGCTCGAAAGCGCGGGCGCGGTCTGAAATCGCTTCAGCGGTGCGAAGCAGCTTCGGGAACAGATCCAACTCTTCATCGGCATGATGGTGCGGAGTGGCGGTAATGAAATAGCGCAGGATCGCCGCTGCTGCGACACGCGCGTCTTCGTCGAATCCGCTTCGTGCAATATGCGCTTGCAGGCGCGTCAACGTCGACATTTGTTTTTCAATTCGCCGATGGCAGGCCGATAACGCCTCCAGTGGCTCATCAAATCCGGCCAGCGTATCCCAGAGATTCATGTGGGGACGTTAGCG
>JANOQY010000319.1:0-2217 GCA_031414995.1 Betaproteobacteria bacterium | reverse complement strand
AAGGGTTAGTTATGTCAAAACAATTTGATGTCGTCGTCATCGGTGCCGGTCCTGGCGGTTACATCGCCGCGATTCGCGCAGCGCAATTGGGATTCAATGTCGCCTGTATCGAGGGCTGGAAAAATCCCAAGGGCGAATTGGTGCTGGGCGGCACCTGCCTGAACGTCGGTTGCATTCCGTCGAAGGCGCTGCTGCAGTCGTCCGAAAATGTCGAGCAGATTGAGCATAAATTCAGCGACCACGGCATCACCGCAGCGGGTGTGAAAGTGGACATCGGCAAAATGCAGGCGCGCAAAGATGGCATCGTCGGTAAGATGACAAAGGGCATTGAATTCCTGTTTCGCAAAAATAAAATCACATGGCTGAAAGGCTTCGGAAAGTTTGTTTCGGCCGGTGACACCTACACCATTGAGATTTCCGGCGGCGAGAAAGCCGATGCAAAAGAAACCGTCAGCGCGAAATACGTGATTATTGCCACCGGTTCCAAGGCGCGACATCTGCCCGGCATATTGGTCGATAACGTCAATATTTGCGACAACGAAGGTGCGCTCATGTTTGGCGCTGCACCCAAGCGTTTGGGCGTCATCGGTGCGGGCGTCATCGGGCTCGAACTCGGCAGCGTGTGGCGCCGTCTGGGCTCCGAGGTGACGGTGCTGGAAGCCTTGCCGAATTTTCTGGGCGCGTGCGACCAGTCGATTTCAAAAGAAGCGTGGAAGGTATTCACCAAGGAACAGGCGCTCAATATCAAGCTGGGTGTGAAAATTGAAAAAGTGACGCAGAAGAAAACTGCGATCACCGTCGATTACACCGACGACAAAGGCCTCGCTCAAAAACTGGAATGCGACAAGCTGATCGTCTCCATCGGTCGCGTGCCTAACACCGATGGCTTGGGTGCGACCAACGTTGGTCTAAAAGTGACGGATCGGGGTTTTATTGAAGTCGATGATCATTGCAAAACCAATCTGCCGAATGTATTTGCCATCGGCGACGTAGTGCGCGGCCCGATGCTGGCGCACAAGGCTGAAGACGAGGGTGTGGCGGTGGCTGAAACCATCGCGGGCCAAAAGCCGCACGTCGATTTCAATACGATTCCATGGATCATCTACACCTCGCCTGAAGTTGCCTGGGTCGGTAAGACCGAACAGCAATTGAAAGCTGAGGGCGTGGAAGTGAAAACCGGCCAGTTCCCATTTATGGCCAATGGCCGCGCGCTCGGGCAGGGCGAGGCTGGCGGGTTTGTGAAAATCATTGCCGACGCAAAAACTGACCGCATTCTCGGTGGGCACATCATTCACGCCCACGCTTCAGAGTTGATTCAGGAGTTGGTGACGGCGATGGAATTCAAAGCGGCGGCTGAGGATATTGCCCGCATCGTGCACGGGCACCCGACGTTGTCGGAGGTGGTGCGTGAGGCGGCACTTGCGGTGGATAAACGTACGTTGAATATGTGATGGTTGGTCGCGTGACGATGAACGTGCATGCAATTGACAAACTCAAGTGCTGGTGCGGGTTGCAGGGCGAAAGTGTCTGTAAAAGCGCGCCAATGCTTGTTTTGGATAATTTTTACATGTGCATTCGGCAATCGCATCAATCACTAACCGCGCACAAATAAAACCGATGCCGCAGATCGCCCCGCTCCCCAACATCTCCGGTGAATTCGAACACCCGGAAGTGATCGAGGCATCCAGTCCGCTGGAGTGGTATTGGAAGTTTTCGCAGCAATCCGATTTTGAATCGGACCCGGCACAGCTGGCCGTGCTGGAGCATCTGGAGCGCCTCCACAGCGATCTTGAACACTATCGGCAATATCGTCAGGGGCCGGTGAATCGTCTCGTGACCAATTTCGGCGGCGGCAAAAAGCCCCCGCGCGGTTTGTATATCTGGGGCGGCGTCGGTCGCGGCAAATCGTTGATGATGGATGCCTTTTACGGCGTCGCCACATTAAAGCGCAAACGCCGTATTCACTTTCACGAATTCATGCGCGAAATCCACGCCGAAATGCGCGCGCATTCCGGCACCGAAGATCCGCTCGAACCCATTTCCGACACTATCGCCAAGCAATTGCGGCTGCTTTGTTTTGATGAGTTTCACGTCAGCGATATTGCCGACGCAATGATTCTGGGCCGCTTGCTCGACATGCTTATTTCAAAAGGCGTCGTGCTGGTGATGACATCGAACTACAAGCCCGATGATCTTTATCCCAATGGCTTGCAGCGC
>JANOQY010000318.1:0-17064 GCA_031414995.1 Betaproteobacteria bacterium | reverse complement strand
CAACTGCCCGCTAGCGATCTGGCTTACGCGTGGGCGCAAGTGGGGCTTTATGGCGGCATGCAACACGACATCGAAGCGCTGGTCTGGTTTGAGCGCGCAGGTTCGTCCGCCACATTGCGGCTGAACGACACACAGGCGGGTTGGAAAGCGCGTACCGCATTGCGCGCAGGTGACTGGGCGAATGTGCGCGCGGCCATCAATGCGATGTCTGAATCTGAACGCCGCGAACCTGCCTGGCGTTATTGGTTGGCGCGCGCCTCGCAGGAAACCGGTAACGCCGAAACTGCGCGGGCGCTACGTGATTCGTTGGCTCGCGAACATAATTTCTACGGCGTGCTGGCGGCCGAAGAGTTGGGCGCGCCGCAGAATCCCCAATGGCAGGGCTGGAAACCAACGCGCGAGGCGATCAACGCCGTCATGAAACTGCCCGCCATCGGGCGCGCGCTGGCTTTTTACCGGCTCGATATGAAGACCGAAGGATTGCGGGAGTGGCAATACGGCATTCGTAATATGGATGATCAGCAATTGCTGGCCGCGGCCGAGCTGGCGCGTAAGGCAAATATTCCAGATCGTGCCATCAACACCGCCGAAAAAACATTACTGGTGCACGATTACGCCCAGCGTTTCCCCACACCACATAACGCAGATCTGGCATTACAGGCGCGGGCGCAAGGCCTGGATGCAGCGTGGGTGTATGGCCTGATCCGGCAGGAGAGCAGATTCATGGCCGATGCCAAATCACGAGTAGGCGCAATGGGCTTGATGCAGTTGATGCCTGCGACCGCAACATGGGCGGCGAAAAAAGTCAGCAAGAATCATTTTTCACTCGCGAAAGTAACCGATGTACCGGTCAATCTGAGCCTTGGCTCGTTTTACCTGCGGCATGTCCTCGATGACCTTGGCCACCCGGTGCTGGCTACAGCAGGCTACAACGCCGGGCCTGGTCGTGCACGCCGCTGGCGCGCCGAGCAGGCACTCGAAGGTGCTATCTATGCGGAGTCAATTCCGTTCACTGAAACCCGTGACTACGTAAAGAAAGTCATGGTCAACGCATGGTTTTATGCGCATCAGGCCGGTGAAACAAGCCGCCGATTAAAAGAGATGATGGGAACGGTACCGGGTAGTCGTGAGGGCAAAGTCGGCATTAGTAGCTTGGCGAGCGTGGCCTTGAAGGATAAGGCCCCATAAATCGGCTCCGGCAACGCCAGATTTGAAAATAACTGGAACATAGAATGAAGATAAACAAAGTGCTGCTGCTTGGTGGCAGCGGCTTCATCGGCGCATCGGTCGCCGAACAATTGTCGGCGCAGGAAATTTTTGTCACCGTGCCCACGCGTCGACGCGAACGCGGCAAGCATTTGTTTCCTCTGCCAACGGTCGATGTGGTTGAAGCGGATATTTTCAATGTCGCAGAACTCCGCGCGCTGGTGCGTCAACACGATGCAGTCATCAACCTGACCGGCATCTTGCACGGCGACTTCGAACGCGTGCACGTCAGGTTACCCAAAATGGTGGCCGATGCCTGCGTGGAAGGCGGCGTATCGCGTCTAATCCATATGAGCGCGCTCAATGCCGACGTCAATGGGCCCAGCGACTACTTGCGCTCGCGGGGACGTGGCGAAGCAGCGGTTTGGGCGGTTTCCGAAGCGAACCCGTCACTCGGCATTACGATGTTCCGACCTTCTGTGGTTTTTGGTGAACGCGACAAATTTCTCAATATGTTTGCGGGCTTGGTCAAGATTTTTCCTATGGTTCCTTTGGGCTCGCCAGACGCCACGTTCCAACCCGTTTGGGTGGAGGATGTCTCCCGGGCCATCGTCACTAGCTTGGGGCAATCCGAGACAATTAACCAAACCTATCCGTTGGTCGGGCCGAAGGTCTACACCCTGCGCGAGTTGTTGAAGTTTGTCGCGGCGCTCACGGCCAAACGCCGCTTGATCGTGGGCCTCGGGCCGACATTTTCAATGTTGCAGGCACGCGTATTTGGCATGTTGCCGGGCAAATTAATTACAACCGACAACGTGCGGTCGATGAAAGTACCGAGTACATCCGACCAGCCGTTCCCGTCAATGTTCGGGTCTGCCGCTGCGATGGAAAGCGTGGTACCTGCTTACCTCAATGTAAACGATGGCGGCGGGCGCGCAAGGTATCAACATTTTCGCGATGCAGCAGGCAGATAGCCAATACACTATGTCGCTCACACTCGTAATCGGCAACAAGAACTACTCGTCATGGTCGATGCGACCGTGGGTATTGTTAAAGCAGTTTGGCGTCCCGTTTGAAGAAATCATGCTCAAATTTGAGAGCAGCGAGTGGTCGGACCAAATCGCCCGCGTCGCTCCTTCGCGCAAAGTACCGACGCTTTGGGACGGACCGGTCGGTGGGAGTGAATCCATCGTCGTGTGGGACACGATTGCGATCATCGAATACATCGCAGAGCGCTTTCCGCAGCACGCCATTTGGCCAAAAAATATCGCGGCACGGGCGATGGCGCGGGCCGTTTCCGCCGAAATGCACGCAGGCTTTCAGGCGCTGCGTAGCAATATGCCGATGAATATCCGCAGTCAACATCCCGGCAAGGGCATAAAGCCCGGCGTGACTGAGGATATCGCGCGCATTGAGGCAATCTGGGCCGCAGCACGCAAGCAATTTGGGCTACGCACCAATGCGCCGTTTTTGTTCGGCGAGTTTTGCGCCGCCGACGCGATGTTTGCACCGGTCGTCATGCGTTTCGCCACTTACGCGCCGCCGATTTCTGCTGCGTCTGCGCAATACTGCGAAGCCATGAAAGCTGCGGCAGGTATTAAAGCCTGGAACACTGAAGCGTTAGCCGAAACCGAGTTTGTTGGTTTTGACGAGCCTTATGCAACAGCACCAAAATCGGCAACACCGGCGACACCGTCTAAATAGCCTGATTCATGAAAGTCTATGAAGTGGGCGGCTCTGTCCGCGATGCATTGCTTGGTTTGCAAAGCCAGGATCGCGATTATGTCGTGGTCGGTGCAACGCCAGAACAAATGGCGGCGCTTGGCTACAAGCCCGTTGGCGCGGATTTTCCGGTATTTCTTCACCCGGATACGCACGCCGAATATGCATTGGCGCGAACCGAGCGAAAAACCGCGCCCGGCTATCAGGGCTTTTTGTTTCACACCTCCCCCGATGTCACACTTGAGCAGGATCTCGCTCGCCGCGATTTCACCATCAACTCGATTGCCCGCGACGACGACGGCACGCTGATTGATCCTTACAACGGTGTTGCCGATATCCATGCGCGGGTGTTGCGCCACGTCGGCGATGCGTTCGTGGAGGATCCGGTGCGCGTGTTGCGCGGCGCGCGTTTTGCGGCGAGGTTCGCGCAACTCGGTTTTCAAATTGCGCCCGAAACGGCGACGCTGATGGCCGCCATTACCCAATCGGGCGAACTTGATCATTTGGTCCCGGAACGCGTTTGGCAGGAGCTGTCACGCGGCCTGATGGAAGACACGCCATCGAAGATGTTTGACGTGTTGCGCACGTGCGGCGCATTGCAGCGCCTGTTGCCAGAGGTTGATCAGTTGTACGGCGTGCCACAATCGGCAAAATCGCATCCTGAAATCGACACCGGTGTGCACGTCATGATGGTGCTGGACTACGCTGCGTCAAAAAATCACCCACTGCCAATCCGCTTTGCTGCACTCACCCACGATCTTGGCAAGGGCACGACAGATGAAAAATACTGGCCGCGTCATCCCGGCCACGAGGAAAGCAGCGTTCACTTGCTGGAACAAATTTGTGAGCGATTGCGCGTCCCCGGCGATTGCCGTGATCTCGCGCGAATGACCGCACGTTGGCATGGCGAGGTCCATGGGGCATCGCAGCTCGGTGCCGAAAAGTTGTTGGCGATGATGGATGCAACCGATGCCTTGCGCCGACCAGCGCGTTTTAATGATTTCGTCGAGGCATGTGCGTGCGATCACCACGGCCGCCTTGGCTTTGAACAGACGCCTTATCCACCAAGGGAATTTTTACTGTCTGCGCTGTCGAACCTGCAGGCACTTGATTTCGGCACCATTGCAAAAACCAACTCAAACGCAAGCGACATCGCCGGTACTATCGCTAAAGCCAAATTAGAACAACTCCAACGATTCATCAAAGAAAGGAACACAGCATGACGCAAGCTATCCGTATTTATGAGCACGGCGGTCCCGACGTAATGAAATGGGAAGCCGTTGATGTCGGCAACCCTGGCGAAAAAGAAATTGGTATTCGCCACACTGCGGTCGGTCTCAATTACATCGACACCTACCATCGCACCGGCCTCTACAAAATTCCCCTGCCCAGCGTTATTGGGCGTGAGGGGGCCGGTGTCGTTGAAGCGATCGGCGCAGGCGTCAGAGATTTCAGTATCGGTGACCGCGTGGCCTACGGATCGGCGTCGATCGGCTCATACTCGGAGGCGCGGCTGGTTGCCGCCGATCGGATGGTGAAAATCCCCGAGGGCGTCACCGATCAACAAGCGGCGTCGATCATGCTCAAAGGCATGACAGCGCAATATTTGATTCGTCGCACCCATGTCGTCAAACCGGGCGATACGATCTTGTTTCATGCGGCAGCGGGTGGTGTTGGATTGATTCTTTGCCAGTGGGCCAAACATCTCGGTGCCACCGTAATCGGCACGGTAGGTAGCGAAGAGAAAGCGGTGCTAGCCAAGGCCAACGGTTGCGACCACGTTATTAATTACCGCACCGAAGATTTTGTCGCACGCGTGGCCGAAATCACTGGCGGCAAAAAATGCGCAGTGGTGTACGACGGCGTCGGCAAGGACACGTTCATGAAATCGCTCGATTGCGTGCGCCCGCGCGGATTGGTCGCGCTGTTTGGCAATGCCTCGGGCAAGGTCGAGCCGCTGGATCTTGGTACCCTCGCGGCCAAGGGCTCGCTATTTGTGACACGCCCCACGCTCGACACACACGTAGCTTCGCGTGAAGAGCTGGTGGCAACCGCCAGTGACCTATTCGATGTTGTCGTCCGCGGCATTGTCAAAATTGAAATTAACCAGACTTACGCGTTGAAAGATGCGGCACAGGCGCATCGTGATCTCGAAGCAAGGAAAACGACCGGTTCAACGGTGCTAATCCCGTAGTATAAAAATGGGAAGCTCTAGTATTGGCGGACGTCATAGGAGCATTTGTCCATGAGATGCCCGCCAGTGCTAGAGTTTGGCGATTGCACCATGAAGTGATGGATGGCGATTGAGTTTCAGAAAATCAGCCATCGACCGCGCGCATCGCTCTGGCGCCTCCAGCGCAGGCATGTGTGCGCAGCCATCCATTACGACCAACTTCGCATCCGTAATCGTGTCTACCAACGAGGCTGATCGCACTTGCAAGTGCTGTAAATCGAGGTCGCCAACGATTGCCAATACTGGAACCTGTAACGTCGGCAGCAGATGCCATGCATCGATTTGATCCGTGACCTCGCCGACATCGCCTGCACGCAAGGCTCGATTGTTCATGTCAAGAAACAACGAGCGCGCTGTACCACCAACGCGCCCCTCTTCTGTCGTCGGTCCGTCGAGCCACAGATGCGCTTCGAGGCGATTCACGGTATCGAGGTCGCCTGCATTTTCCGCGGCCTCAATGCATTCAATCAATTGTTGCGTCGCGGGCGGATATGCCTCGACATCAGGTGCGCCGCTTACGGCTGTGCCAATCAACACGAGTGCGCGCACTCGAGTGGGATGACTAAGCGCTGCATCGATGGCAATACGCCCGCCCCGCGAGTTGCCGACGAGCACTGCCTGATCAATTTCACACGCGTCAAGCACGGAAATTAAATCCGCGACGCGTGAATGGCGCTCTTTCACAAATGTTGAGTCACCGAAACCACGGCGGTCGTACGAGATGGCGCGAAACGACCCAATCAAATTTTCCAGCGCATCAATACACGGCTGCCAAGAGCGACGATCAGCCACACCAGCATGCAGAAAAACGACGGCTGGGCCGATGCCGGTGTCACTAACGGCAAGCTTTGCGGATCCTGAATGAACGGTTGCGTGTGTCGTCATCGCGTTTGCCTTACTAAAGCACACTACGGTTAACTCTAACACTGGCGCGGCATTCAGGCCGCTTTATGCCTGATAGCCCCGCCAAACGGCGTTCTACATATTATTTTGCTGGTTAAACGTTAAACCGAAAATGCATCACGTCACCATCCTTCACAACGTATTCTTTGCCCTCCAGCCGCATCTTTCCCGCCTCTTTTGATTTCGCTTCACCGCCCAGCGTGACGTAGTCGTTAAACGCAATCACTTCCGCGCGAATAAAGCCTTTCTCGAAATCGGTGTGAATCACACCCGCCGCTTGCGGTGCGGTGGAGCCTTTGTGTATCGTCCACGCGCGAACTTCTTTTTCGCCGGCCGTGAAATAGGTTTCCAGCCCCAGCAATGTGTAGGCGGCGCGGATCATGCGGTCCAGCCCCGGTTCGGTCATGCCGATGTCGTCGAGAAAAACTTTCTTGTCTTCATCACTCAGGTCTGTGATTTCGGCTTCGATCTTGGCGCAGATGGCCACAACCGGCGCGCCTTCTTTTGCCGCGTGGATTTTGACAGCGTCCAACAACGGATTATTCTCAAAACCGCCTTCGATGACGTTGGCGACATACAGCACTGGCTTGGCGGTGATAAGCGACAAGGGCTTGATGAGGGCCATCTGATCGCGATCCAGACCCATGCTGCGTACTGGTATCGCTTCGTTTAGTTGTTTCATCATTGGGTCTAATATTGCGACCAGCTTGATCGCTTCTTTGTCGCCCGCGCGCGAATTTTTCTGCGCCTTGTGCAATGCTTTTTCTACCGAGGCCATATCGGCAAGTGCCAGTTCGGTATCGATGACAGCGATATCTGAAAGCGGATCTACCTTGCCGACGACGTGAATCACGTTCTCATCTTCAAAGCAGCGCACCACGTGCGAGATCGCATCGGTTTCGCGGATGTTGGCGAGAAACTGGTTGCCGAGCCCTTCGCCTTTGGAGGCGCCCGCGACCAACCCGGCGATGTCGACGAATTCAACGATGGCCGGGATTTCTTTCAGTGGCTTCACCAGGCTCGATAGCTGCGCCAGACGCAGATCGGGCACTTCGACGATGCCGATGTTGGGCTCGATGGTACAAAACGGATAGTTCTCGGCTGCGATGCCGGCTTTGGTGAGCGCGTTAAACGTGGTTGATTTACCAACGTTGGGTAGTCCTACGATTCCACACTTCATGTCGATTCTTTCTTCTCGGTAATTTTCAACGCCTTCACGGGCTTATCTTTGGTATGCAGCTTTAACATCGCGCCCTCCATATCGCCCTCGGCAATCATTGGCCAGACATCATTTGCACGTTGCATGGCGTCCTCAATGGCACGCTCATCATTCTTGTCCGGACGATGCAGCACGTAATCAACCACTTCATCGCGCGTCATATCGCCACCGAGCTTGGCTGCCATGTCGCGCGGGTGGCCGACGCCAATGCGCATGCGCCAGAAATCGCGTGTGCCAACGTGCGACACAATATCCTTGACCCCATTGCTGCCTGCTGCACCGCCAACCTTCAACTTTAGCCCGCCGGGCGGTAAATCCATTTCATCGTGCGCGACCAGAATTTCAGTGGGCTGGATCTGATAAAACTTGGCCAGCGCACCCACCGCCTGACCGGATCGATTCATAAAGGTCATCGGTTTCAGCAGCCAAACGCCGCCTGCCTTGGCGACCTCGCCGTGAAATTTGGTTTCTTTTTTAAACGTTGCGCCCAGCTCGCGCGCAAGCAACTCCACCCACCAAAAACCGGCGTTATGGCGCGTGCGCTCATACTCGCGGCCCGGATTGCCGAGGCCCACAACGAGTTTGATGGGATTCTGGATTGGCTGTGACATAGGAGAGTTTGGCTACAAAATAAAAATGCCCGCAATCGGTGATCGCGGGCATTCGAATATACAACGCGACAATGGAGCGGATTATTTCTTGTCTTTTCCGCCGGCCTTGTCGTCTTTCTTGGGAGCCTCCTCCTCTTTAGCTTTTTGGTTGGCTGCCGGCACATCGGCTGCTGCCACCACTGGTGCTGCGTCTTCCTCAGCCGCGACTGCGCGCGGAATAATGATCGTGGCAACCGACTGATCGTCGCCTTTATTCAAGGCAACCGATTCCACACCGGCTGGCATGGTGAGATTCGAGATATGCAACGAATGTCCCGCCGCAAGATCTTTCAAATCGACTTCGATAAATTCCGGCAAATCTTTCGGCAAGCACAAAATATTGAGCTCGTTGATGATGTGCGACACGATACCGCTGGAAACCTTCACACCAGGAGCGATGTCGGCATTGATAAAGTGCAGCGGCACTTTCATGTGAATCTTCTTGTCAGCAGCGACTCGCTGAAAGTCAACGTGCAGCACGATTTGCTTCCACGCGTGCATTTGCACGTCGCGCAGTAGCACCGGCTCAGTCTTGCCTTCGAGTTCCATATCCAGAATGGAGGCATGGAACGCTTCGAGCTTGAGCTTGTGATACAGATTGTTGTGATCGAGTTCGATTACGGTGGCATCTTTGCCGCCGCCGTAAACAATACCCGGTACCTTATCCGCGCGACGCAGGCGGCGGCTCGCTCCAGTGCCCTGTCCTTTGCGCGATTCTGCTTTGATTGCAATTTTCATGTGATGCTCCAGTTGATGAATCATTCGCGACCAAATGATTCGTTGTGCAGGTTATCGACCTGCGACGCACTACAAAATCCTTACTGCAAAAACTTTTTCTGCTAATACCTGCCCGGCTATTCCGGAAAGAGTGAACTCACCGAATCATCCTCTGCTATCCGCCGAATCGTCTCGGCGATCAATACCGCCGTGCCAATCTGGCGAATCTTCTTGCACGCTGCCGCATCAGGCTTCAGCGGAATGGTGTCAGTCACCACCAGCTCATCAATCACCGAATTCTGTATGCGCTCAACAGCCGGCCCGGACAACACCGGATGCGTACAGTACGCGACAACTCTGGCGGCGCCGTGTTCTTTCAATGCTTTTGCAGCTTCACTCAACGTCCCGGCCGTATCGACGATATCGTCCAGGATCATGCATGAACGCCCTTCCACGTCGCCGATGATGTTCATCACCATCGACACATTCGCTCGTGGACGGCGCTTATCGATAATCGCCAAATCCGCATCGAGCTGTTTTGCAATTGCCCTCGCCCGCACCACCCCGCCCACATCGGGCGACACGACGATCAAATTCGGATAATCGTGCTTCCAGACATCGCCCAGCAAAATCGGCGTGGCGTAAATATTGTCTACCGGAATATCGAAAAATCCCTGAATCTGATCCGCATGCAAATCCATCGTCAGTACCCGGTCAACACCGGCACCGGTAAGCATGTTCGCCACCACCTTGGCTGAAATCGCCACCCGTGCGCTGCGTGGACGCCGATCCTGTCTGGCATATCCAAAATACGGAATGGCCGCCGTGATCCGCGCCGCACTGGAGCGTTTCAGGGCATCAGCCATCACCATGATTTCCATCAAGTTGTCGTTGGTCGGTGCGCAGGTCGATTGCAGGATAAACACGTCCTTGCCGCGGACGTTTTCCATGATTTCAACCATCACCTCGCCGTCGCTGAATTTCGACACCTTGGCGCGGCCCAACTGCGTGCCCATCTGCTTCGCGACTTCTTTCGCGAGCCTCGGATTCGCATTTCCTGTAAAGATGCTTATGTTGTCGAATGCCATGCCAGTATTTCTTTCGCCGCGCGTGGAGCATTAAGACTACTAACTGGCTGGGGAGGTAGGGATCGAACCTACGAATGCCGGAATCAAAATCCGGTGCCTTACCACTTGGCGACTCCCCAAAACTCTAGCCTAAGGGGTGTCTCGACATCCCTTGAGCGATAAAACCTTTGTATTCCGGCTGCAACAACTGAAACGCCTCTCGTGCATCCTGCTCGATTTCAAATGCGGCAAACACACACCCGCCAGAACCGGTCATGCGGGCACCAAAAACTGATTTTTGACTCACCGCTTGCAGTGCATTAAAACAGCGAAAAACTGCCGGAAATGCTTTCAGAACAACGGGTTGCAGATCGTTACGCAATCCAAAAAGCCCGTTCGCCGAAAAGTCCGATATTTTGAGGGGAAACGTGTCCCTTGTCAATTCCGGATGCGCAAAAATAGCCGGAGTCGGCACCTGCACCGGCGGGGTTAATACGAGATACCACCAGCGCGGCAACTCCACTGCCTGCAGTTGTTCTCCAACGCCCTCGGCAAACGCGTCGCGACCAAAGACAAAGAACGGCACATCAGCCCCAAGCGCCAAACCAATCGCTTGCAGCCTCTCATTTGAGAAACCCACATTCCATAAACGATTGAGCGCCCGCAGTGTGGTCGCTGCGTCCGAGCTGCCGCCGCCCAATCCTCCGCCCATCGGCAGTTTTTTTTCCACCGTAATGTCAGCGCCAAGCGCGGCGTTTCCGGACATGGTCGCGGCTTCCCGTTTGAGCAACTGCGCCGCGCGCACCACCAAATCATCTTGCTCATTCACGCCAGGCAGGTCAGAAAGCCGCCGAATCAGGCCATCGCTGCGCGTTGAGAAATGAAGTGTGTCGCCAACATCGATCAGGGCGAACACCGATTGCAAGAGGTGGTAGCCATCCGGGCGACGACCGATCACGTGTAGGAACAGGTTTAGCTTCGCCGGTGCCAGCGCAGTAAAGCTCGGGCGTTCAGACGCGTCGCTCATTGCGGCGTCCACTCGTCAATCACCAAACGAACCATGATGTCGCCGTTGGCGGCAGTTACCCGTGACGCGAATCGATATTGCCCGTTGACAACATAGCGCTCAGCGGTGACCCGCCATATTTCACCATTGCCGAGTGTCATGTCGGCTATTTCATTCTCGCGCAGCCCAGCGCCCTGTACCCATTCGGCCATGCGGTCCAGATCGAGCGCAACGCCGAGCATCGACTGCGTCAATTCTGCAACCGAGGCAGCGGTCGACGTCTCGTTTCCTTGTCGAAGCGTGACCATGCGTGTGCGCTTGTTGCTGATAAGTTCAGCGACTTGGGTGCCGAGCGGCGAATATATGCCGATGCGCTCTCCGTCCGCATTTCGCTGCCACCGAATCTGTCCGCTATCGACTTTATCGTTGACGCGCACACTGATGCGTCCGTTCAGTGAAAAATATGCAGCCAATGCATTCCCGCCAGCAGGCATCGCAGGGATTGCTGGTGGCGTTAACGGCATCGTCGTGCATGCGACCAAAGACGCAACGGCCAAAAAAATCGCACACACGAAAAAACAGCGCCGCATGTTTGCTCGGCGCTGTTGGCCACCCACTAGCTGGACATGAAGATTCACGGCTTGAATTTACTCATCACCGTTCGCAAAAGATCGTTTTCGGGATTCTCCATCAACGCCGCCTGCCAAAGCTTCAACGCTTCTGCACGTTCTCCTTTTGCCCAAAGCACCTCACCAAGATGCGCCGCAATTTCCGGATCACGGCGCGTTTCATATGCTTTTTTCAGCGTGGCGAGCGCTTCATCCACACGCCCTGAGCGGTACAGTACCCAACCCATGCTATCCATGATGAACGCGTCGTTCGGCGACAGGCTGAGGGCTTTTTGCACCAGTGTGTACGCTTCATCAAGCCGTTTATTGCGGTCAGCAAAGGTATAGCCGAGTGCATTGTAGGCATGCGCGTGGTCAGGCTTTAGCTCGATCACTTTCCGCAAGTCTGCCTCAAGCACATCGAATTTATTGATTTTCTCTGCCACCATCGCACGGTCGTAAAGCAGATCAGCCGTGCCCGGATACTTGTTGATCGCATCCGACAACGCACCGAACGCTTCGTTGAATGCTTTGGCGTCACGCAACAATTGGGCTTCGGCAAGAATGAGTTGAATGCGGGTCTCGGGCGCATCGGACTGGGCGGCTTGTGCATCTTGCAGGAATTTGCGTCCCATCGGCATGCCGTCACGCTTGGCGACGATGCCGGCAATCTTCAATTGCGCTGTCACAAAATAATCACCGCTTTTGACTTTTCCGTACCACTCAACGGCATCAGCGGGGCGCTTCTCTGCCTCTGCGACCGACCCAAGATTGAAGAAGACGGGGCTCGCATCACTTGGTTTTAGCTCAACAACACGCTTGAACTGAATATCAGCGTCGACATAGTCCTCGATTTGTTGCGACAGTAAGCCAATCGCATAAGGAATCTCTGCGTCGTTCGGCTTCAACTTCATGGCACGGCGGAATTCTTCGCGCGCTTCCAAATAGCCCTTTTGTGAGGCCAGCAAGCGCGCCAAGGCGACCCTAACATCAGCCGCGTCAGGATACGACATCAAAAATTGCTTCAGAAAATTGCTGGCGCTTTCTTCAGAGGCTTCGCGCAAAATTTGTGACTTCAATATTGCCGCCTGCGTCCAACCCGGGCGACGCTTGTCTGCTTCATCAATCGCCGCGAGCGCCGTCGGGCGATCCTTGGCGACGATGCTCGCCTGTGCAATGGCGAAATACGCTTCAGGAAATTGGAGATAGGGAGTCGTTAACTCGCGCACCGCCGCTGCGACAGCGGCCTTATCCGCGATCCGCGACAGGAGCCCCGGTAGCTGCATCAACACGCCCGCAGTCCTTTTGGGTTGTGCCAGCAACTGCTGCAAATTTACTTTTGTGGCTTCAAGCGTGCCCTGACTGCCCGCGACCGTCGCCAATGCCTGACGCGCAATCGACGACTCCGGATCGAGCTCCTGCCACAAGGTGGTGGCTTCGAGTGCGGCATCCATTTGCCGCGCCTGAAACGCAATTTCAACCGCGCGCCGCGCCAATCGTGGATCGCGCGTGCGTTGTGCCAAGTCAATCATGCCCTTTAACGCCAAGCCAGTGCGGCCTCGCTGACCGGCGATTTCCGACATCAGATATTGATAAAGCATCTGATCGGTCAGACCGCTGTCCTTGGGCTTGGCTGCATCAGCTTCACCAGCGACGTCGGTCGAGGCGGCAGTCGCATGACCAAACGGCACGCAAAGTGACATTGCACAAAGCGCGATAACAATTATTTTTTGACGGATCAGTTTCATGTTGCCGATGCTAAAAATGGAGGAGAAAACGTCGGTGACAAATGGCTGCCGAAAACATCCCGCCTTGATCGAACAATGCCAATTCATATCATAGACGTTTATCGAGGCAGGGGCATACTGGCTACAATACAGACTATCGTTTTATCACGGAGTTCCCATGCCAGAGTTGCCGGAAGTCGAGACCACGCGCCGGGGACTGCTGCCAATGGTGCAGGGCCATCGCATCGCCGCAGTGACGGTGCGGGACCGACGTCTGCGCTGGCCTGTTCCGGGGAACCTCGCCAAACAGCTAGCAGGCAAGACCGTCATCGACATTTTGCGACGCGGCAAATATTTGCTTTGGGATTGCCGTCTCGATAATGCGGCTAGCGATTCCACAGATACACATCGCGGCTATCTACTCAGTCACCTCGGCATGTCAGGCTCATTGCGCGCGATAAGTGCCGATAGTGTGGATGCGTCACCGCGAAAACACGATCACCTCGATATCGCGCTCGACAACGGCGTCATCATCCGATACACCGACCCGCGACGTTTCGGCGCGATGCTGTGGATCAATGGTGCCGCGCCCAAACACACGCTGCTCGCGGCACTTGGGCCGGAGCCATTGTCAGATGGTTTTAATGGCGCGCATTTATCAGCCGCCGCCAAAGGTCGCAGCATCAGCGTCAAGGAATTCATCATGAACAGCCAGGTTGTGGTTGGCGTGGGCAATATCTACGCCTCCGAATCGCTGTTTCGCGCGGGCATCCACCCCAAGCGCGCCGCAGGCAAGGTATCAGCAGTCCGCTTCATGCGACTGAGCGAGGCGATCAGGGACACGCTGCAAGCGGCGATACAAGCGGGCGGTTCGTCGCTGCGTGACTACGTGCAGGCGAACGGTGAGCTTGGCTATTTTCAGGTGAACGCGTTCGTCTATGATCGCGCCAACTTGCCGTGCCGGGTATGCAACACCACTATTCGAATGTTTCGGCAAGGCCAGCGCTCGACCTATTTTTGCCCCGGCTGTCAGAAGTAGAATAGCCGAACAATGAACATGAACGCTTCATGACAAAAGCCGCCATCACCGAACGGCTCGCCGACCTGCACTCCTGGCGCTACGGCCTCGGCGGCCAGATAACGCGCGTGCTGGATTTCCTGGGCACGCACGAATTTCTCAGCGAAAATTTGGAAGCGGCCCTGAAGAAGGCCGGCGAACTTGTTGCCAACGAACGCGTAACCATCACGTTTGTCGCCGACACATCGCGCGGTAAATCGGAACTCATCAACGCCCTCTTCTTTGCCGACCTTGGTCGCAAATTGCTGCCCTCCGGTCCCGGCAGGACGACCCGCTGCGTCACCGAATTGCGTTTCAATCGTGACCTGAAAACCGGCCTCCGATTATTGCCGATCGAAACCCGCGAAAGCCCCCACCGCCTCACCGAGTTACTCGACGATCCCAATCAGTGGCGCGACATTTATTTTGACGCCGACAACGCAGAGTCCATGGGTCGCGCGCTGGCCGCACTTTCCGAAACCAAGCGAATATCGTTGAGAGATGCCGTCGCGTGGGGCCTGCATGGCGAAGCCGTTGCCGCGCCCGAAGACGAGAGCGACGCGTCACTGGTTGATGTGCCACGCTGGCGGTATGCGATCGTCAACTTTCCTCATCCCCTTCTCGACGCTGGACTCGTCATCATCGATACGCCGGGTTTTGCGACACTTTCGTTGGAGCCCGAGCTTTTGCATGAACGCCTGCCCAACTCGGACGCGCTCGTCATGGTGCTCGACATCGCCGATGGCGTTGCCAAATCCGATTTGGCGATGTGGAAAGATCAACTCGGCAGCGCGGTGAATTTCCGTGAACGCGTGAAGGCGCCAGACGCCGACGACACAAAGCAGCTTCGCATGGTGGTGCTAAATAAAATAGACACGCTCGATGTTGCCAAACACGACGATCCTGTCGAATCCAATCGTGAGTTGCTGCGCGAAATAGATCGGCGCGTGCGCGATACGGCCGATCTGCTTCGCATTGATCCCATGCGGGTAATCGCCTTGTCGGCGCGCCAGGGCTTGATGGGAAAACTTGCCAACGATAAAGATCAAGCCATGAAGAGCCGCCTTTATCAGCTCGAGCAAAATCTGGGCACAAATCTGCCGCGCAATCGTCAATTGGTCTTGACCAATGAGGTACTCAACACACTGTCAAATGCGCTGGGGACAGCGCAGGCGGCGCTCGACAGCCAGCGATTCGACACGCTCAATGGCTTGAATCGCCTGAGTATTTTGCGTGAGAAAAATGAAAAATTAATGCGCTCGGTGATGTCCCAAGCTGGTGCCCGCCATGATCGGGTCGATACCGCGTTGAAAGAAGTTCGCAGTCTTAAGCCGATTCAGGCGCGATTGGGCGAGGAATTGGTCGCGCTCGTCGCGGTGGGCACCGCCAGAATCGAGGCGGATCGCGCCAAGACGTCCATCGCCGGGAGTTTACTTTCGGCCAACACGGTCGAGACCGTCAGGAATTATTTCAATTCCGTTGGGGAGAGGCTTGCCGCCACCGAGCAGAAAATCGAGGAAATCCGCACGCTCTTTAAAGCCGTTGGCGAAAAAACGTTCGAGGAGTTTTCACTTGGCAAGTATGAAGTGCATCCATTTCCAACCCAACGCTTTCACACCGAACTACAAAAAGCGCGCGCCAAATCTGATGCAGAATTCACCAAAGCCAGCAATCTGATGGTGCGACGCGGTGGATCGCTCACGGAACAATTTGAAGACCTAATTGTCAGCCGTGTGATACATATTTTCGAAATCGCCAGCCGCGAAACCGCATCGTGGATGCGTGGGCTCTATACCTCGCTTGAGCGGCCACTGCTTGAAGTGCGGGATCAAACGCAGCAACGCGTGGGCAGCATCGAGCAAATCAAGGTCGCTGAACTCGACCTCGCCGAACGCATCGCAGAATTACAGGCGCGCATGGACACGTTAAAGAAAAAACACAGTGCACTTGCCGATGCGCGTGGCAGTCTGACGCGCTTTGCACAGAAAGTGCTGGAAAAATAACGTAAGTTTATGAAACTCTAGCACTGGCGCGCTTCTTCAGCCGCTATTAGCTTGAACACCGCACCAGTGCTAGAGTTTCACAAATTGTCGATGCGCACAGCTATCAAGCCGCCTTCTGCTGCACAAGCCGCACGAACTTCGTGTAAAGCTCTTCCTTCGTTTCAGCATGGTCGAGGTCCAGCGGAATGCAATCGACCGGGCACACTTCCACGCACTGCGGCACATCGAAATGCCCGACGCATTCGGTGCATTTGTGCGGATCGATTTCGTAAATTTCGAGCCCCTGATATATCGCGTCATTCGGACATTCAGGCTCGCAAACATCGCAATTAATGCATTGATCGGTGATCTTCAGCGCCACGTGAGAGGCCTTACTTTCCGACTTTGCCTTGCAGCGCTTTGGCCGTCAGCGGATGGACGAAATCGCTCACGTCGCCGCCGAGTGTTGCGATTTCGCGCACGATGGTGGCCGAGAGGAACATGTATTTGTCAGACGGCGTGAGGAACATGGTCTCGACGCCTGGATTGAGTTTCCGGTTCATGCCGGCCATTTGGAATTCGTATTCAAAATCCGAGACCGCGCGCAAGCCGCGCAAGATGACGTTCGCTTCCTGCACTTTCAAAAAATCAGAAAGCAGGCCCGAAAAGCCCATCACTGTCACATTTGGAATCGGCGCGAGAATATCTTTGGCCAACCCAATCCGCTCAGTGAGCGAAAAAAACGGCTGCTTCGCCTGACTGTGCGCGACCGCGACGACCACGTGGCCAAACAGCTTTGCCGCACGGGCGACCAAGTCTTCGTGGCCTTTGGTGAGAGGGTCAAATGTTCCGGGATAAACGGCTCTGATCATGTCTTGTTCTCAGATCGGATTGGGCGGGAAAGTAGAACGGATACGTAATAGCGCGAAGTGTACCGCACCCGCCCTGCCCTGTTTTGCAATTTCCA
>JANOQY010000317.1:0-3331 GCA_031414995.1 Betaproteobacteria bacterium | reverse complement strand
CATCGCCGCATTCATCGCGACCATCATTGGCACCATCCTCGGTGCGCTGTCCGGTTATCTGGGTGGGCGAGTCGGTGATGCACTGGAATGGTTTTACAACGTCTTCAGTTCGATTCCGTACATCCTGCTGATTCTGGCTTTTGCTGCTGTGTTCGCAGGCTCGCCAGCAATGGCGGATTTTCGCGGTGTGCCGATGGTGATTGCCATCCTTGGCCTCACCGGCTGGACCGGCATTTACCGGTTGATCCGCGCTGAATTTATCAAACATGGTTCGCGTGAATATGTGAAGGCGGCGGAGGCTATCGGTGCATCGCACAGCCGTCGCATGTTCGTGCATATCCTGCCGAACGTGAGCCACGTGTGTCTGGTGCAGCTTTCGCAGCATGTGGTGCAATTCATCAAGGCCGAGGTTATTTTGTCGTACCTTGGGTTGGGCGTGCCGGTTGATTCGGTGTCGTGGGGCACGATGCTCGCTGAGGCGCAGAGCGAGCTGGTGATTGGCAAATGGTGGCAGTTGGCGGCGGCGGGTATTTCGATGGCGATTCTGGTGACGGCATTTTCGATGCTCACCGATTCGCTACGTGATGCACTCGACCCCAAGATCAAATGACACATTCGTCCAAGAGCGCAAGCGTAGCGCAGCGCGATTGGAAACGAATGCGTCATCCCCGCGAAGGCGGGGATCCAATTTTGAATAAATAATCCTCCAAGGCCAGCACATGGAAAACATCCTTCAAGTCAAAGACCTCAATGTAAAGTTTCGCCTCGACGGCGGCACTATTTTTGAGGCGGTCAAAGGTACTTCATTCGACATTCCGCGCAATTCGACGGTCGCGTTGGTCGGCGAATCTGGCAGTGGAAAATCAGTTTCAGCGATGTCGATTGTGCGTCTGCTGCCGCGCGAACAAGCCATCATTTCACCATCAAGCGAAGTACTTTTTAATGGCGAGAATCTGCTCAAGGCGCCTGATGCCCGCATGCGTCAAATCCGCGGCAAAGATATATCGGTGATTTTTCAGGAGCCGATGTCGTCGCTGAACCCGGTGTTTTCGGTCGGCAATCAGGTGTCTGAAGTGTTGCGCCTGCATATGGGCATGACCAAGGCGCAGGCATGGACGCGCTCGGAAGAATTGCTTAACGAAGTTGGGATTCCAAATCCGAAGCTCAGAATGAATTCGTATCCGCATGAATTGTCCGGCGGCCAGCAGCAACGCGTGATGATCGCGATGGCGATTGCCTGTGAGCCCAAGCTGCTTATTGCCGATGAGCCAACCACGGCGCTGGACGTCACCATTCAAAAGCAGATTCTTGATCTCATCGCCAAACTTCAGGCCTCACACCACATGTCGGTGTTGTTTATCACTCATGATCTCGCGGTCGTGGGTGAGATTGCCGATACTGTCGTGGTGATGCAAAACGGCGAAATCAAGGAGAAGGGGCCAGCCAAACAGATTTTTGAAACCCCGCAGCATCCTTATACAAAAGCCTTGCTGATGTGTCGACCGAATGTGAGCAAGCGACCGATGCGTTTGCCGGTGATCGAAGACTTTATGGGGACGGCTGGTTTGCAACCTGAGCACCTCGCGCAACGCCAGCGCGGCTACAAGCCCGACGATGAGATCGTGCTGGAAGTTAAAAATCTGTCCAAACATTTCCAATTGAAGGAAGGTCTGTTCAAAAGGCGCGACGTGCCCGCAGTCAAGGGTGCTACTTTCAAATTGGCGCGCGGCAAGACATTGGGCTTGGTGGGTGAGTCGGGTTCCGGCAAAACCACGGTTGGCCTCACGCTGATGCGCCTGCATTCAGCCAGTGGTGGCGAGGTGTTGTTCGATGGCGTTGATTTGCTGAAGCTGTCCGAAAAAGATTTCATGAAGTACAAACGCCGCATTCAGATCGTATTCCAGAATCCATACGCTTCACTCAACCCGCGTTTCACGGTCGGGCAAATTCTGCTGGAACCGATGGCCATTCACAACATCGGCAAAGACGAGCAGGAACGCGTGCAGATGGCGATGGCCCTGTTAAAACGCGTGGGCATGCCGGAAGTATCGTTCTACAAATACCCGCATGAATTTTCAGGTGGCCAACGCCAGCGCATTGCAATCGCACGCTGCCTGACCATGAAGCCCGATGTGCTGATCTGCGATGAATCCGTTTCGGCACTCGACGTATCGGTGCAAGCGCAAGTGCTCAATCTTCTCCAGGATTTGCAGGACGAATACAAGATGAGCTACATCTTTATTTCGCACGATCTGGCTGTCGTGAAATACATCTCCGATCAGGTAATGGTGATGTCGGAAGGTGATGTGGTGGAAGTTGCCAATTCGGACGAAATTTATCTGAATCCGCAACAGGAATACACCAAGAAGTTGCTTGGATCGATTCCTAAAGGATGGCAGGAAGAGAAAGCGGCATAGCTGGGCGTTTTAATTATATAATTGTGTAGAACGCCATCTGGCGCGGCTTTTCAAGGCTTTTATGCCTGAAAGCCGCGCCAGT
Source organism: Betaproteobacteria bacterium (assembly GCA_031414995.1). Lineage (GTDB taxonomy): Bacteria > Pseudomonadota > Gammaproteobacteria > Burkholderiales > Usitatibacteraceae > UKL13-2. The sequence continues at coordinate 832 of JANOQY010000317.1, read as the reverse complement.
GCTAGAGTTTATCAAGATATCCGGATCTGATTACGCCCGCAAATTCTTGTTAAAAAACGCCACCGTTCGCTGCCACGCAAGCGTCGCTGCCTTCTCGTCATATCGCGGTGTCGTATCGTTGTTAAAGCCGTGCTCCGTGCCGGGGTAATTAAACATTTCGTATTTGACACCCGCCGCTTTCAACGCCGCTTCATAGGCTGGCCAGCCAGCGTTGATGCGCTCGTCTTTTTCAGCGTAGTGAACCAACAGCGGGGACTTGATCTTCGCAGCATCCGCAGCAGGCGCCTGACCGCCGTAAAAAGGTACAGCACCGCCGAGGTCTGGAATACGTGTGGCCAGCAGATTGGCGATACCGCCGCCATAACAGAACCCCACTACGCCGACTTTGCCGGTGCACTCGGGCAGTGCTTTCAGAAATCCGGCCGCGTTGATGAAATCGTTACGCGATTTCGGCTGCTCCAGTTTTGCGAACAATTCGCGCGCCTTGTCTTCGTCGCCCGGATAGCCACCAAGTGGGAACAGCGCGTCCGGTGCGAACGCGACAAAGTTATCCAGCGCCACGCGGCGGGCGACATCTTCAATGTGCGGATTGAGTCCGCGATTCTCATGCACCACGAGTACGCCGGGAAGTTTGCCGGGTGATTTCGCCGGGCCGACCAGATAGCCGCGCATCTTGCCGTAACCGTCCGGGGATGCGTATTCGACGTACTTGCCAACGATGCGCGGGTCGTCTTTTTTTACCTGCTGCGCTTCCGCAAATTTTGGATTCAGCGCGTCGAGCAGCATTGTCGCGGTCATGCCGCCGACCGCGTATTTTGTCGCCCGGTTGAGA
>JANOQY010000316.1:0-8265 GCA_031414995.1 Betaproteobacteria bacterium | reverse complement strand
GCGCCATGAATTTCCGGCACTTCGAATCCCGCTGCCAATGAACGTTTGGCGGCGGCGACGAAGGCCTCCACCATCTCGCCGATTTCAACAATCGTCATCTGTCGCGGAACAGGATAACTCGATGAAAACGGAAGATCCGCCGGGCCAACTACCGGCCAGCCACCTGCATCGGGCAGGACCGCACCGTGACCGCGCCAAGGCGAAAAGGTGGATGCCTTACGGCCAGCATGCGCCAACTGGATCGCGGGGACCGCACCTTGCGCCTTGATAAACGCGGCAATAGGGTGCCAGCCGTCCGCATGGGCATCCGACCAGATGCCTGCGTCTTCAGGCGAAATTCGACCCTCCGGCGTTACTGATGCGGCTTCTGTCATCACCATTGACGCACCACCGACCGCGCGTGATCCCAGATGCACCATATGCCATTCGTTGGGCATGCCGTCAACGCAACTGTATTGGCACATCGGCGACACAAAAACACGATTACGGAACGTCAGCTCGCGCAGCGTAAAAGGTGAAAATAATTGGGACATGGAGGTGGGTGGTTTCGATAAGTTGGGAGAAGAGATTCTAGTCTTGCAATCAGCGACAATAGCGCATCCATCGGAACAATAGTCGTGATGCAAATAGTATGAAATCCCTGATCGTTCGCGCCGGTCCCCGCGCGCTAAAGCACATGCGCGAACACGGGCTGCGACCTAATGACATCGACATTATTCCCGGTGCGGCCGGTGGTCCGAAAGGCCTGGGCCTCGCACGCCTCGACGAGTATCTGTTTGCCGATTGGTTGCCGTCGGGCTTTGCCACACGGGCCAATCCGATTAAATTGATCGGTGCTTCCATCGGCGCGTGGCGTTTTGCAGCCGTGTGCCGCAACGACCCGCGCGAGGCGCTTGCCGCATTGGCCAAAGCTTACAGCGAGCAGAAATATCCGAAAAAAGTCGATGCGAAATTTGTCTCGGCGTATGCGCGCGATCTGACCGATTCACTTTTCGTCGGGCGCGAGGAGGAATTGCTATCCAATCCACATTACCAATTGAACGTGCTGGTGGTGCGCGGCAAAGGAATTTTGCATCGCGAAGCGCGTGGCCGCACGCATGCCGGTTTTGCGCTTGCCGCACTGGCCAATGCGGTTGGTCGGCCACACCTTAGGCATTTTCTGGATCGAGTCTGGTTTTATGCGGACCGGCAAAACGCCAATATTGGATTACCCGCCGATGGCGGGCAATCCATTGACCGCTTTCACACTGATTACGTCAAGCTCACTCCGACAAATTTCGGCGATGCGCTAATCGCCTCGGGCTCCATTCCGCTGGTGCTGCAAGGGGTTCCACAGATCGCCGATGCGCCGCTGGGCACATTCTGGGACGGCGGCATCATCGACTACCATTTGCATCTGCCCTACCACCGCACGCCGGGGCTGGTGCTGTATCCGCACTTTACCGACAAGATCGTCCCCGGCTGGCTGGACAAAATGTTGCCGTGGCGGAAAGCGCAAGGACCGTGGCTGGACAATATGATCCTGCTGTCGCCAACGCGCGAATATCTCGATTCGCTCCCGCATCGCAAACTCCCCGACCGCAACGACTTCAAGCGATTTATCGACGACTACGATGGCCGTCTGCGCTATTGGCAGCGCGCCATGGCGGAAAGTGCGCGGCTGCGGGATGAGTTTGCAGCGCTGGTGGCGAGCGGGCGAATTGCCGACGAGGTGATGGCGCTATAGTTACGCGGGATGCCTGTCGGTGATAATTAGGATGTTCAAACGCATCATCGTGATGCGTCATCCCTATTACACCAAATGGAGTCACATGTTGCGCACTACGATTGGCTTTACATTTTTTGTCTTTGTGCTTCGAATGATGATGGCATGGGCGCCGCTTGGTGCGCTTGTTGCATTCAGCGCGGTCGCCGTTGCCGGCGCCGTGGCCAATGATGCCAAGCGCAATATTACCGAGAACGACCTGTTTAATTTCCAGTGGATCGGCGATCCGCAAGTGTCGACATCAGGCAACGATGTGGTTTACGTTGCGGTGACGGTCGACGAAAAACGCGGTGACTACGAGAGCGCGCTATTTCGCGTATCCACCGCCGGTGGCGATACTCGGCGTCTCACCTCCGGTAAACGCGATTCCTCGCCGCGCTGGTCGCCTGACGGGAAAAACCTCGCATTCCTGCGATCAGTCGAAAAAGACGGCAAACCGCAGCCTCCGCAGCTATGGATCCTGCCCATGGCTGGTGGCGAGCCGTGGCAGTTGACGCAATTGCCCTTGGGCGTGCAGCAACCGGCATGGTCACCCGATGGGAGGACGATCGCGTTTCTAGCCACCGCTAATGAGCAGGACCTGGCGCGCGCCAACTGCGAACAGCGTAAAGATGCCCCGGATGAGAGAGCGACTGTGGAAAAATGCAGGCCGGTGCGCGACAGCGACGTCAAAGTCATCACACGCGTTGAGTACCGGTCCAATGGTGAGGGCTATCGCAACTTCAGCCGCCCAAGTCATCTCTGGGTGGTCGCATTTACGCCGGAACATGCTGAGCGCGTGGTACCGACGCAGCTAACGCGCGGCGATTTCGACGAAGGCGAATTTGTCTGGGCACCGGATGGCGGGCGCATTTATTTCGCTTCTGACCGCGACCACGAACCCTATTACCTGTCGGGCAAGCAACGCATTTATTCTGTACCCAGCGCTGGCGGCGACGCGGTGGAGGTCAGCCGCTTTGCCGGTCGTTTGTCTGCCCTTTCCATCAACCCGCAGGGAACCCGGCTCGCCTTTATTGGCACCTTGAGCGAACCGGTGCAGTCGCACACGCAGAGCAATCTGTGGGTGCTCGAACTCGGCAAACTCTCACCAGCAAAAAACCTCACCGAAAAATACGATGGGGAAATCGGCGACGGCATCATCGGCGACCAAGGCACCCCTCGCGCCGGTGGCGGGAGCCGCCCGGTTTGGAGCGCGGATGGCAATGCGATCACGGTCGTGGTGGCCAAAGAGGGGCGTGCAAATCTGGAGCGCTTCGATCTGTCGAGCGGTGTCATGACGCCAGTGACGCGCGGTGATCAGGCGGTGACAAACTACGCAGCCAACGGCAGTCAATTGGTCGTGCGCATTTCGAACGCGATGGAATTGAACGAGCTGTACGTCATCGGGGCTGGTGCGCCACGCCGTATCACTGCTGTCAATGAGAAACTATTTTCTGCGCTGAAGCTGACGCCGCCTGAGGCGTTTTGGTACAAGAGCTTCGATGGCCGCAGGATTCATGCGCTGGTGCAAACGCCTCCAGACTTCGATCCGCGCAAAAAATATCCGCTGATTCTGAATATTCACGGCGGCCCGCACGCGGCCTACGGCTTCACATTTTTCCACGAAATGCAGTGGATGGCCGCACGTGGCTACGTGGTGCTATACCCGAATCCGCGCGGCAGTACGACCTACGGAGAGGCATTCGCCAACATCATCCAGTACCGCTATCCCGGCGACGATTATCGCGATTTGATGGCCGGTGTCGATGAACTGGTTCGTCGCGGCAGCATCGACGAAAAACGACTCGGCGTGACTGGCGGCTCGGGCGGCGGGCTGCTGACCAACTGGGCCATCGGCCAGACTGATCGTTTTGCCGCTGCGGTCTCGCAACGTGATATCGCCGACTGGAGTGCGTGGTGGTACAGCGCCGATTTCAGTCTGTTCCAACCGGCATGGTTTCGCAAACCGCCATTTGAAGATCCGGCTGAATATCGCAATCGCTCGCCGATGACTTTCATCAACAAGGTAAAAACGCCGACCATGTTTATATTGGGCGATGTCGATTCGCGAACGCCTGCGGAAGCTGGCGGCGATCAAATGTTCCGCGCCCTCAAGTACCGCAAAATTCCGAGCGTGATGGTACGCTTTCCGGGCGAGTCGCATGATCTATCGCGCTCCGGCAAACCGTGGCATCGGGTAGAGCGGCTGCAGCATATCGTCAACTGGTTCGATGTTTACCTGCAGGACAAGAAGGTCAACGATTATGCAATCATGCCACCAGCGACACCAGATTTGCGCGCGACCCCGCCGCAATGACGGCGAGCCGGATGTTGAACCAGCGTGACAGGCTGGCAGTGACGCTATTTGCAATCTGTCGGACGATTCCGGCATTCCGTCGCACGCGGACAGATAACTGGGACACTGACGGCTAAACTGCACGCACTTTCGCCAGATTCACCACGCGAACGGATCCCAAAACTTTATAGGAAGACAAGATGAAGTTATTTCACCAGAGCGCGCTAGCGGGCGCGATTGCGGTTGGCTTGATTGGTGGCACGGTCGGCTACGTGCCAATCGCGACTGCACAGGCAGCTAAACAAGTTCCGATGCGGGATTTTTTCAAAAATCCGCAGGAGGCAGGGCATCAGATTTCGCCGGACGGCAAATATCTGTCGTGGCTGGCACCGTTTGAACGACGCTTGAACGTATTCGTCAGGCCCATCGGTGGCGGTGAAGCCCGGCGCGTGACGGGTGAAACGGCGCGCGATATCGGCGGCTATTTCTGGAAGGGCGACCGCATTCTGTACGTGAAGGATTTCGGCGGCGACGAGAATTTCCACGTCGTGTCTGTCAATCTGAAAGGCGAAGATCTAAAGGATTTGACGCCGGGCGAAAAAGTCCGTGCGCAGATTGTTGATGGGCTGGTGGATGACGACCGCAACATGATCGTGTCCCACAACAAGCGCGACGCCAAGGTATTCGATGTATTCCGCACCAATGTCGCCACGGGCGAAGAAAAATTGATCGCGCAAAATCCGGGCAACATCACCAGCTGGATGACGGACCACGATGGCAAGCTGCGGGTAGCGGGCACCACAGACGGCGTGCAGACGACCATGCTTTATCGCGAAAAGGAAGAAGATGCGTTCAAGCCAATCCTGACCACCAACTTCAAAGAGGGTGTGCAGCCGTTGTTGTTCACGTTCGATAACAAACGGATTTACGTTTCATCGAACCGGGGGCGCGACAAGTCGGCGATTTTCGATTTTGATCCGGTCACAGCCAAAGAAGGCAAGCTGATTGCTGAACATGCCGACGTTGACATGGGCAATCTAGGCTACTCGCGCAAGCGCAAGGTACTCACCACTGCTAACTTCACCACCTGGAAGAACGAGCGAAAGTTCCTCGACAAAGAAGCCGAGACGATGTTCAAAACTGTGGAGGCGAAGTTACCCGGCTATGAGGTTGCCTTTGTCTCAGCCAATAAGGCCGAGGATAAATACATCGTCGCCAGCTTCAACGACAAGACCCGTGGCAAGCGCTACCTGTTCGACAAAGCGACGGGCAAACTCGATTTCATTACCGATATTTCGCCATGGCTGCCTGAGAGCGAGCTTGCGGACATGAAGCCGATTTCATACAAGTCTCGCGATGGCCTGACAATTAATGGCTACCTCACTTTGCCAAAGGGTGTTGCTGCGAAAAACCTGAAAGTGGTGGTCAACCCGCACGGCGGCCCTTGGGCGCGCGATGCATGGCGCTTTAATCCTGAGGTGCAGTTTCTGGCCAATCGCGGTTATGCCGTGTTCCAGATGAATTTCCGCGGCTCGACGGGTTATGGCCGCAAGTTCTGGGAAGCCTCGTTTAAGCAGTGGGGCAAGGCCATGCAGGATGACGTCACGGACGGCGTGCAGTGGCTGATCAAGGAAGGCATCGCGGACCCGAAGCGCGTCGCCATTTACGGCGGCAGCTACGGCGGCTATACCACGCTGGCCGGTATCGCCTTCACGCCTGATCTGTACGCGGCGGCGGTCGATTACGTCGGCGTGTCCAATCTGTTTACGTTCATGGGCACCATTCCGCCGTACTGGAAACCGTATCTGGAAATGCTGCATGAAATGGTAGGCCATCCGGAGAAAGACAAAGAACTGCTGACGGCCACGTCGCCGGCATTTCACGCCGACAAAATCAAGACACCACTCTTCGTCGCGCAAGGCGCAAAAGACCCGCGCGTGAATATTGCCGAGTCAGACCAGATGGTGGAGGCGCTGAAGAAGCGCGGCGTCGCGGTGGAGTACATGGTGAAAGAAAATGAGGGCCACGGTTTCGCCAACGAGGAAAATCGCTTCGACTTCTATGAGGCGATAGAAAGATTTCTTGGCAAGCACATCAAGAACTGATCGCAATTTTCAACAAACAAACCCGGGGCAACCCGGGGTTTTAATTTATCGAAAATGATCCCAGATCAAGCACTGGCGCGGTCTGCAGGCAAATAGTGCCCAGCAAGGCCCGCCAGTGCTTGTGACCGCTTGTAACCTTTACTCTTTTCGTTGCATTGTGCTTCCCATGACCTCTTCCTGGATGCTCGTCGCAGGCGCACTGTTTGCGCTCATGGGTGCGTTGGCAAAAATGCTCAGCGGCCAATTCAGCAGTACCGAACTGGCGATGTACCGATCCCTGATCGGACTGGTGGCAATCGGTGCATTCTTGATGTGGCGGCGCGATACGCTACGCACGCCGTTTTGGAAAGGCCACTTCTGGCGTGGCGTGACTGGCACCATTTCGTTAGTCGCCTATTTCTACGCCATGACCGAATTGCCGCTCGCTTTGGCCATCACGCTCAATTACACGTCACCAATCTGGCTCACCGTTCTAGCTGCATTGCTATTGAAAGAGCGATTCAACGCACGTGTCATCTTTGCTGTCGCACTCGGGTTTGTGGGCGTCGCTATGTTGTTGCGGCCCGCATTTGCCAGCGACCAAGCCCTCGCTGGCATGATCGGGCTTGCATCTGGATTTTTCGCCGCATGTGCCTATGTGAACGTCAAAAAACTGGGTGAAGCAGGAGAACCGGCGTGGCGGGTCGTGTTCTATTTTTCGCTCGTTGGAACGTTCGGGTCGGCGCTGATACAACCAATGACTGGCCCATTTCACCCGGTCCACTTTGGCAATATTTGGCTGCTGCTTGGCGTGGGGTCGGCCGCGACATTGGCGCAGTTGGCAATGACGCGCGCTTATCACAGTGGCAGCACAGTTGTGGTCGGTGCGTTTGCTTATTCAACCGTAATATTTGCGGCGATTGCCGGGGTCGTTTTCTTCGACGAACAATTGCCGCCGCTAGCGTGGATCGGCATGCTCGTCATCATCATTAGCGGCTTGCTGGCGAAATGGGCGAGCGCGGGTGCCGACAAGAACAACAAGTCGCCCACCTTGCCTGCCGAAGAAGATTAGGATTGAATTCTCAAATGAAAATCGCCGCATAATTCATTCACTCCTGGACGCCACCAACTGCGAGCCACCATGCTGATCAACACCGAAAATCTATCGAAGCACTTGCACGATCCCGCGTGGGTTATCTTCGATTGTCGCCATGATCTTTTCGATCTCGGCAAGGGCGAGCGCCAGTATCGCGAAGGCCACATTCCCGGTGCGCATTTTGCGAGTGTCGATACGGATTTGTCCGGCGATAAAACCGGCATGAATGGCCGTCATCCGTTGCCGTCACCCGCCGCATTTACCGCCTTTCTCGCGCGGCACGGTGTATCCCAAGCTTCTACTATCGTCGCCTACGATGATGTTGGCGGACAATTCGCATCGCGCCTCTGGTGGATGGCGCGCTGGATTGGCCTTACCAGCGTACTGCTGCTCGATGGCGGCATGCCGAAGTGGATTGCCGACGGGCTTTCGCTGTCGACCGATGTTCCGGCCCCCACGCCCGCGCCGTTGCGTGGCCAGGCCGACCCGTTGATGGTATGGAGCGCGGCCGACGTATTGGCGCATCTTGGCGACAACGATACTTCGCTCATCGATGCGCGCGCGGCCGAACGCTATCGTGGTGAGACCGAACCAATCGACCCGGTCGCCGGACACATACCCAGCGCCACCAACCGGTTCTACAAATCCAACCTCAATGCCGACCTTACCTTTCGCGCCGCTGACGAAATTCGCAATGAATTTGCAGCATTGACCAATCACAAGCGCGCCGATCAGGTGGTGCACTACTGCGGCTCCGGCGTGACTGCCTGCGCCAATTTGTTCGCGATGGAATACGCGGGCCTCCCCGGTTCAAAACTGTTTCCAGGTTCGTGGAGCGAGTGGGTGTCCGATCCGGCGCGACCAGTCGTGACCAAGGAAACAAACGCATGATGAGACCTTTACTGGTCGCCGCCGCAGCGCTGCATGCGACGGCAAGCTGCGTGCTCGGTCCGGCCATTGCCGCGATCAGCCTCGGCCTGGTCGGGCCGCGTGCGATCGGCGAGCGGCTGGGACGGAACGCGCGTTTTGCCTCGCTTGGCAACGG
>JANOQY010000315.1:0-2728 GCA_031414995.1 Betaproteobacteria bacterium | reverse complement strand
TTACGTGGATTGACAAACAATTTCTCACCCTTGGCGGCTTGCTTTGCGTTGAGTTTGTCAAAATCCTTGCGCAGCATCAGCACTTCGCCGCGCACTTCAAGCAACGCAGTTTTGTGCTGATCTTTGATCGTCAGTGGAATGGACTTGATCGTTTTGAGATTTTCAGTGACGCCCTCGCCGACCGCGCCGTCACCACGCGTGGCGCCCTGCACGAACACGCCATCGACATAAGTCAGGCTGATCGCGAGCCCATCAAATTTTGGTTCGCATGCGTATTCGATCATCGCATCAACAAGGCCAAGACCTTCTCGACAGCGTCGATCAAAGTTGTCGATGTCCGCATCGCTAAAGGCGTTGCCTAAAGACAACATCGGCACTTGATGGGTGACTTCGGCAAACATATCAAGCGGTTTGCTGCCGACCCGCTGCGTTGGCGAATCTGTGGTTAGCAGCTCGGGGTGCTGCGTTTCGAGCGCGACCAGTTCATGAAACAGCTTGTCCCACTCGCTGTCAAGAATGGTCGGCTGATCGAGAACGTAGTAATTGCGGTTGTGCTGCTCGAGTTCGCGCTTGAGTTGCGCTACGCGTGCGACGGGTACGACGGGCACGATTGGCTGGACATCGGTCGGCATCAACGAAGCCCTATGAATACAGCCTCAACGCTGCCGAACTACCGGGTGCAACGCCTTTCGCCTGCATTTCACCGGCGATGCCCGCGATGGTTTCACTGATCACTTTGCGACCATTTGCGGTTAGCAATTTGCGGTTGTCATCGACCACATCACCCTGCAAGGTATCGGCAAATCGCAATGCCAGCGTCATCATCCGCTCAAAAACACTGCCCGGCTTGGCGGCCCGCGGCACATCAAGCGCGAATGTCAGACCAGTGAGATAAGCACCTGCGTGCTTGATGCCGGACGGCTCATCTGCATTCATGTTGCGCAGTGTAAACAGCGCATGGCCGAGTTCATCGCGCATCTCGTATTCACCGGAATCTAACGCCACCAATCCATTCGATTCGGCAAGGCCGCGCACTTTGGTTGCCGCGAACGTCGCGCCACTTTTGCCAATAATGTTTACAGCGATTTCAATGTCTGTATCGGCGCACAACGCGTCCACTTCTTGCGCGCGTGCTATCGCAAGTTCAACCGGTTCCCGCTGTGAAACGGCACCGATACTTTGCGCGAATGCGACCATCATTTCGTTGAAGGCATGCAAGGTATTGATATCCACCATGCCATTGCGCGACGCTAATTGCAGTCCGGCGCGCAACTCACGAAAGCCGTCGCGATCATCGGCATTGTGCGCATCGATTGGCTGCCACAAACCGCCAACGAGACCTTCCCAGATAATGTGCGTTGACACGCGCTGCGATTGTTGCACCGTGGGCCAGAATTGATCAGGCAGAATCGGGGCATCGGCCAACAAGAGTGCGACCGTATCGATCTCCGGATTGATGCCCGGCAGCTTTGACTCAAGCGCGTTTCTGGGCATGATCGGTTCATCCACCGTTGGCGAATCAAAGCCCATCAAATCATCATCGGATGGTTTGAGCGGCGGCATCGCGCCAAGCTGGGGCTCCACGCGGTCCATGCGGTCCAAGCGGTCACCCGGCTCGTGCAGCAATACATCACGATGGTCGGAGGAGAACGCATGCTCAGCATGCTTCTTGTATTTCGCTTCCTGCCAGCGGTTGTAGAGGATCACCGCGACGATGATCACAACCACAATGCCTACGAGTGCCCACTGGAAATCGCTGATCATTGTCTAGCTCTCAAAGGTTCAATGCATGTACACGGTAACGGTAACAATGCAATCATCCACAGACTATGCCGCCACCGGCACGGGTGCTGCTGCAAATCTTTTCGCGGCATGGATATCCACTTCGACAATACGCGACACACCCGGTTCATTCATGGTCACTCCGACGAGTTGCTCGCCCATTTCCATCGTTACTTTATTGTGCGTGATAAACAGGAATTGCGTAGAAGCCGACATCTTTTTCACCAATTCGCAAAAGCGATCCGTGTTGGAATCGTCCAGCGGCGCATCGACCTCATCGAGCAGGCAGAACGGCGCAGGATTCAAACGGAACAATGCGAACACCAGCGACAGCGCGGTCAATGCCTTTTCACCGCCTGACAATAATTGGATCGATTGCACCTTTTTACCCGGTGGCTGCGCGAATACCTGCAAGCCTGCGTCGAGAATTTCGTCGCCCGTCAAGCGCAGGTATGCATTGCCGCCGCCAAAGAGCATCGGGAACAATTCGGTGAAATTCTTGTTCACGATATCAAACGTGTTTTGCAGCAGATCGCGCGTTTCGCGGTCGATGCGCTTGATCGCAGATTCCAAAGTGGCGATGGCTTCATTCAAATCAAGCGATTGCGCATCGAGGAAGGCCTTGCGTTCGCTTGCCTGTTCAAGCTCGGCGAGTGCGGCCAGATTCACGGCACCCAATTCGATAATGGCGGCATTCAATCGGTTGATTTCTGCCTGATAGGCGGTCGAGCGGGTTTTGCGTTCCACCGTCTCGGCAAGCTCTTCAAGATTCGCGCCCGAATCGGTTAGTTGCTGCGTGTAGTTCTCTTCGTTGATGCGCGCTTCCTGCTCCTTCATGCGCAGCTCGGTAATCTTGTCGCGCAGTGGTTGCAGGCTGTGCTCGATCACACCTTTGCGCTCTTCCAGTTCTTTCAATTTTCCTGTGGCCGACTCCATCGCGTCGCGC
>JANOQY010000314.1:0-6391 GCA_031414995.1 Betaproteobacteria bacterium | reverse complement strand
GCCACAAATGTGCCCGGCACTTCGCGGATATGCGTGCGCGCAATATTCAACGCATCAAGCCGTTCACGGTACGGGCCGAAATCGTCGCCCACCGTCGCCATGATCAGCGGCTCACCATCCAAAAGTTTGAGGTTATAGGCGATGTTGCCGGCAGTGCCGCCAAATTCACGACGCATGTCGGGCACTACAAATGCCACATTCAGAATGTGTATTTGGTCAGGGAGTATGTGTTCGCCGAATTTGCCATGAAAAACCATGATGTTGTCATAGGCAAGTGAACCGCAGATCAAGACAGGCATGCTTGAAATCCTTATAAAAAACAGGATTATACCGTTGGCGTAGCGACATAAGCCGTTAGTCGGAAATGCTTGCACCGGGCTCGGGCTTGACAGTGATTTTTCACCATGCGTAACTTGTACTGTACGAGTTTGCTTTCTTCGGTGAACCCGGCGCGCTCAGCAGGACAAGAAAAGCAGACAGAATTGACACCGTCAATTCGCGAATTCTGAAACACGGCAAACTTAGCGAAAGATGAGGACGCAAAGTCTCCGGTCTAAAGGATTTCAAAATCCTACGATAGCGGGATTACCAGAGAGTCGGAAATGCACAGTTTTTTTGGATATTCGAATACGAGCAAATACTGCAACACCGGCAAACTGCCGAACCCTGTTGTCGATCAATATCTTGCCGTTTTCTCCGCTGCTCCTCTGTTGATCCCTGCCGCATACGCGGCGACCGTAGGCACGCGCCCTCATCATTCGCTGAGCTAATCCGCCATGCCCTGTGTGACTGGGGTGTAATGAAAACGGAGATGGCAATGCAATCTTTTGACAATGTAATTTCTCTCGTCGCTGCCAAGGCTGGCCAGATTGGTCCGCAGAGACGAACCGTCAAGCCGGAATCCGTCGCCGTCATCAACGATTGCCGCGACATTGCGGTAAAACGCATTACGGGCGTGCTCGCGAAAACGTTCGACACGATTGAAGACGAGCTATTCGAGCTCGCAGAGAAATCTTTTGATCGCGAAAAGCAGAATTTTTACCTGGACGCTCGCGCGCAGGCACGTGAGAAACGCAGTGCGATCGAGGCCGTCTTTCGAAAGCAGTTTCTGAGCTTTTTCGAGAAAAAAGTTACGGGCGAGGATGAGTCGGTGCGAAAGCCGTCAGGCGATTTTCGGGCACTCTCTTTGGTCGAGGACAACGAACTCGAAGAAAACTTGGCGATGAGCGATATCGCAGCGCGCCTGTCCGGTAAATGTGATGAGGAACTCAGCGCGCTTTCGCAGCGCATGGGTTTTTTGTTGTCCGTCCCGGAGATGAAAGAACAAGCGAATCCGATGTCGCCCGATACCGTTGTCAAGGCACTCAGGGCCGCCTGCGATCAAATGACATCCGGGTATGAGGCGAAACTTGCCGTGATGAAATTAGTGGAACAGCACATGGCGAAGGAGATGCTTGGCGTATACCAGGATATCAATGCGCATCTTATCGGCCGCCATATCCTCCCGCAGATCCGGCCCGTTTTTCGTAAAACGCAGACCAGCATCACGCGCAAGGCAGCAACCGCTGCGCCGCAGCCTGATGGTGGCATGGCCGCTGAAATTAATCCCTCTAATCCTTCTGCGCCCCCGGACATTTTTGCAACGCTTCAGCAACTTCTTGCCGGCGACGTAAACGCTGAAACCGCTGGTTTTCCGTCATATGGCCTGCAGACCGGCCGCATTGGCTCCACGTCACCAATTGCCGTTGCAGCCAATACGTCAGCCGCACAAGGCATGGCCAGCATACTCAACCACGGCGGTCAGTCCGTCGCGAGTTCAGCGTTGGTGACGGCCCTTTCACATATTCAATCACAGGCAACAGGCAATGCAGAGAATCCCAATCCACATTCGACATCGGGAAATTTTGCGACAGGTGAAATGCCGTTGGCGCAACTGAATTCACTACACGCAATCAAGGCGAGTGGCATGGCCAATGGTAGCTCGCAGGTCGATGCGATGACCATCGATATCGTGGCGATGTTGTTTGATTATGTGTTTGAGGACAAGGGAATTCCTGACGCGATCAAAGCATTGCTTGCGCGCCTGCAAATTCCGATATTGAAAGTAGCGATTCTCGACAAATCTTTTTTCTCGCGTAAAAATCATCCATCGCGACGACTGCTGGATGTTTTGGCAGATGCGTCCGTGTGCTTCGCAGAAGGAGCTACGCATGAAGACCCGTTATACAAAAAAATAGAGGAGATCGTTGACGGTATCCAAAGCGGCTTTGACACCGACATTGAACTCTTCAATCAGATGCTGGCAAGTTTCGAGCAGTTTCTGGCGGCACGCGAAACCGCCAACGCCACCGTCATTGAGCAATCCGCGCGCGTTTTGCACGAACGTGAAAAACGCGAACTTGCGCGTTTGATTGCCCAGGATGAAACCGAGCGCCGCGTCGCTGCGACAAAGCTGCCGACCCCGGTTGCCGCGATGTTGATTGGACCATGGACCCGCGTGCTCGAGCGGGTTTATCTGCGCGAGGGCGGACGCAATAGTGGGTTCGCAGCCGCGTTGGAGACGGTCGATAATTTAATTTGGAGCGTCTCTCCTAAAGCAGATGCGGATCAGCGCAAGCGACTGGTATCGTTGCTTCCCGCCTTGCTCAGACAGCTACAAGAAGGCATGCAAATTGCAGCCGTCGAAAAAGACGACGGTGATCGCTTCTTTTCAGCGCTGGTTGATTGTCATGCCGTGGCTGTTAGGGCTGGGCTCAAGGGTGAAAGCGTTTCTGCGCTGTTGGTTGCGTCGAATTCAAACGCAGAAATCGCGCCACTGTTCGCGAAACTGATTGCCGAGGAAACTGCGCACGCCGCGAAAGTGAAGAAAGAGGCCGCCGCCCGCTCTGGCTTGGCACGTATTCTGTTCACCGGCGCCGGTGTCGAGATCGAAGAGATCGGGCCGGTAAAATCAGACGGCACGCAGATCGAGGAAACATCCACGGCCGATGATGGTCATCGTATTGATTTCGATATATCGGCGGCAGAGTCAGCAGCTGTTACAGAATTGAAACGCGGAACATGGATTGAATTTATCCATCACTCCGGCGAAAAACTCCGGGCAAAGCTCTCATGGATAAGTCCGCTTAAGGGCGTCTATTTATTTACAAATCCCGGGTCGGCAGGGGCAATCTCGGTGACACCCGGAGCCTTACTGCGGCAGTTTCGACGCGGTGATGCACGCATCATCGAGGAGTCCTCCCTTATTGATCGCGCTGTGGACAATATGGTGCACTCACTATCCGGGGCGACCTTGGGCTAGTTTTTTATTCAAGGCGGTGATTTGCCGTCAGGGATAAAAGGGGCGCAGACCGTAGCCGGAGGCTAGCGGTCGGTTGCCAATTTCAAGATTGAGATTTACGTACAGGTCTGTGTTTGGTACGAGCCCCTCATCTTTCGACATGGCGCGGCCTAAATAATCGACCGGATGCAAGACTCTGCTGACAACGACCTGATTGGCATTATCGGTAAGTCTAAGCTCCAGCGAAGGCATGTCTTGCTTGGTCTTGCCACGATTGACGAGAATGGCCGTAAGCAGGATGCGGCCCGGTTTGCCGGGAGCCTCAATCAGCTCTGAGGCCACAATCTCGAATGCGGCCTCATCGCGACCCCACGAAATCGAGCAACCCACCAGTTCACAAAGCTGGCCGAAGCTTGGACGTAATTGTGGATAGCTCGACACAATATTGGTTCGAAAAGTGTAGGCAGCCTGTGCCAGCAAGCACACGAACAACAAGAAAACACCAAACCGCCAAGCACGCGAGGGCTCTTCTATCAATGTCCCGCTATTGACCTGCGTGTCGACGAGTAACGGATTGCCCTCAACGGTGAGATCTATTCCGGGCGCGACTAGCGCGAGATCATCGCCTTGATCGTGAAAAGGTGCGATTTCTTCTACGTGGCTTTGATGAAGTGGTGGAATTTTGACTTCGCTTGCCGCAAATCCGCTTTGCACTGGCGCGACAGCAACCGGTGCTGGAGAAAGAGGGCCTAGTGCCGAAAATGCCGCTGGCAATGGCGACGGCTCTTCTCGCAGGAAAATCGGATCGGCGACCGGTAAAGCAACACTATCAATCGTGAGTAGTGGGGACGGCGCATCACTTTCAGGCGCGCGCTGCGTACTTTCGGGCAATGGGTCTTGTGCGCGATCGACATGCAAGTCGATGGTTTCTTCGACGCGTGACAGGGACTGAAATGCGTTGAATACCTGTCGGCAGCGCCCGCACATGACGCGGCCTTGTCGCACGTTCAGCTGTTCCGGCTGTACCTTGAATTGTGCCGCGCAATTGGGACAAATTGTAAGCAACATAGCGCGAAAGTATAGCGCAGTGCCTCAGCAACTCACGCGGCGAAACGCCGTCCTGCTATACACGACCAGCCTTCCTCGCTTTTCCATACCCTCAAATCAAACCATTGCCGATATATGCCGATAATCTCGTCGGCTTGGGGATCGAGAATCCCCGCCAAGACAAGTGCGCCGCCGGGCTTGGTGTGCGCCGCGAGCAATGGAGCCAATACGCGCAGGGGATTGGCGAGAATATTGGCGACCAAAATGTCAGCCACGAAGTGAAGTTCCGATTCGACATCCGCAAAATGAACGGTGACATTATTCTGCGCCGCGTTGTGCCGGGCCGCTTCGACCGCTACAGGGTCAATATCTACGCCTGACGCCACAGCCGCGCCGAGCTTCATGGCCGCGATTGCGAGGATGCCGGAGCCTGTGCCGTAATCCAGAACAGCAGGACAGGCATTCGGTTCCAAATTAGCCTCGAGCCACTTCAGGCACAGTCGCGTCGTCGGGTGACTGCCAGTGCCAAAAGCCGCACCGGGGTCGAGCGAAATATTGATTGCGTCTTGTTGCGGCGCGCGATGCCATGTCGGCACAATCCAGATGCGGTCTGAAATCCTGATTGGCTGAAACTGTTCGCGATTTCTTTGAACCCAATCCTCATCCTCAAGCATCGCAAGCTGATATTGCGGCGGCGGGATGTCGAGAGCCTTTGCGATGTCACTGAAGACCGCCGGGACATTTACGTCTAGGTTGAACAAAGTCGTCAATCGGCATTCATTCCACAGGCCGGTATCGGCGCCCGGTTCGCCGAAAATCGGTTTTTCGTCGCTCGTACCTTCGCATGCATCCTCGACATTTACTGAAATTGCCCCAAATTCCAACAAGGCATCGCCGAATGCGTCGGAATGTTCACGAGCAAGCTGAAAAGAGAGAGATTGCCAAGGCATTTAGATTGTCATTGCGCGCGCTTGGTCGGCGACTCCGTTAATCTGCTTCGCCTGCAATTTTCTTCAGCTTTGCCATGCGCGCTTCAAGAAAATGAATTGACGTACCGCCCTGAATGAAAGCAGCGTCATTGAGCAACTCTTGATGTAGTGGCAAATTCGTCTGAATTCCCTCGACCACCATTTCCGACAAAGCCGTTCGCATGCGCGCGAACGCCTGCTCGCGAGTGTCGCCGTGCGCAATCAGCTTTGCGATCAGGGAGTCGTAATAGGGCGGAACAAAATAGTCAGCGTACACATGCGAATCCACGCGAATGCCAGGGCCACCCGGTACATGAAAGCGCGTAATTCTGCCGGGCGATGGCACAAACGAAACCGGGTTTTCTGCATTGATACGACATTCAATCGAGTGTCCGCGCAACTCGATATCTTTTTGCCGGTAGCGCAGTTTGTAGCCGGCAGCGATTCGGATTTGTTCTTGAACGATATCGACGCCCGTGATCATTTCCGTCACTGGATGCTCGACCTGCACGCGGGTATTCATTTCAATAAAAAAGAACTCGTCGTTCTCAAACAGGAATTCGAACGTGCCGGCTCCTCGATAGCCCATTTTGATACAAGCCTCTGCACAGCGTTCCCCGATTCTGTCGCGCAAACGGGCTTTCAGTTCTGGCGCAGGTGCCTCTTCGATAATTTTCTGATGACGGCGCTGCATTGAGCAATCGCGTTCCCACAGAAAAATGGCGTTTTTGTGTTCGTCCGCCAGCACCTGAATTTCGATGTGGCGCGGGTTTTCGAGGAATTTCTCGAGATAGACCATCGGATTGCCAAACGCGGATTGCGCTTCGGCCTTGGTCATCTGTACGGCGTTCACGAGTGCAGCCTCGGTATGCACAACGCGCATGCCACGACCACCGCCACCACCGGCGGCCTTAATAATCACGGGATAACCGACCGCCGCCGCGATCTTGCGTATTTCTTTGGGATCGTCCGGCAGCGCACCTTCAGAGCCCGGCACGCAGGGCACGCCGACTTTTCGCATGGCTGCTTTTGCGGCGACTTTATCGCCCATGGTGCGAATATTTTCCGGCTTGGGGCCGATGAAGACGAACCCGGA
>JANOQY010000313.1:0-4000 GCA_031414995.1 Betaproteobacteria bacterium | reverse complement strand
ACCAGATATGGCCATTCGTGAATATCCATGCCGATACCGTGGCCAGTGCGATGCGGTAGACCCGGCAGGTTGTAGTCAGGGCCAAAGCCACTAGCCACCAGTGAACGCCGTGCGGCGAGATCAACTTCCTTGCATGGCACGCCGAGTTGGGCTGTTTTATACGCTGCCGCCTGCGCAGTTTTTTCTGCATCCCAGACCGTGCGCTGCCGCTCGTTCGGCTCACCGAACACATAGGTGCGAGTGATGTCGGAAATATAGCCTTCGATCTGGCAGCCGGTATCGATCAGCACCATGTCGCCCTGCTTGAGCGTTTGCGGGTTCTTCACGCCATGCGGAAACGCAGTGGCTTCGCCGAACAGCACAATACAAAAGTACGAGCCCGATGCGCCAACCTTTTTGTGTGCTTCGTGAATGAACGCGTTTACGGCGGTGGTCGTGATGCCCGCAACCATGATGCTCGCAGCGGCCTTATGGACTTCGAGCGTCATGTCTTTTGCCCTCTGCATCAGCGCAATTTCGCTCGCTGATTTCCGCGACCGGCAGTGTGCGGTGACCGGTTGCGCGTTGACGAGCTTAAAGCCTGCCGCCAGTTGTGCGATGCCATCGGCAATAAAAAACGGCGTGTCTTCACTTAAGCCGATTCGTGATGGTGAAGCCGCGTCGGCCAAGATGTCCATGCGCCTCAGAGTATCGTTATACAACTGGTAAGGGCTCTCGTGCTCATGCCATACACTCACGTTGCCTTCGACGACCATGTAATCGCGCAAGGTATTTTGTTCAAAATAGGGTGCGATATATTCGATGGCACCTGAAGCTGGGATGATGGCACCGACCATGCGTTCACTTGGATGCCACCTGGTGCCGGTGAAATACGTCATGTTGGTTCCCGCGTGCACCCACATGGCTTGGATGCCCTGCGTCCGCATTTCGGCCTGCGCATTGGCGATGCGCTGCGAATATTCCTGCTTTGTGATCGGCTGAACGCCTGCTGTCATGTCTGACAGTGCCGCCAATGCTGCTTCCGCTGTTTTGCCGCCAACGCCGATGGTCATCTTAGAATCCTCAATTTTCAAAGCAGTTTATTTAGCCCAGATACCGAGTCTCAAGATGCCGCCGATAGTGCCCCGCATCAAGCGGCCCACCCGTCGCGCGCGAGACCAGATCAGTCGTACTCCAGCGGCTCCCCTGCCGCCAGATATTCTCTCGCAGCCAATCGAATACCGGTGCAAGATCACCCGTCGCCATGCGCACATCCAGATCAGGGGTGCGGCTGCGAATTGTTGCGAACCACTGGGCGGCGTACATCGCACCCAGCGTGTAGCTGGGGAAGTAGCCGAAAAGTCCACTGCCCCAATGCACATCCTGCATGCAACCGTTGGTGAAATTACCACGGGTATCAGTGTCCAAAAGCTGGGCCATAGCCGCATCCCAAAGTGCGGGAATATCATCTGCTTCGATGCGGCCTTCGATCAGGTCGCGCTCAATCCGGTAACGCAGGATCACATGCAACGGATAAGTGAGTTCGTCTGCATCCACACGAATGAAGCTCGGTTGTACGCGCGTGAGCCAGCGGTAAAGATTTTCAGGGTCGAACGCAGGCTGGCTGCCAAACTGTGCGGTAAGACGCGACGCGAGAAGACCAACAAACGGGCGGCTGAGGCCGATTTGCATCTCAAAACTTAAGCTCTGGCTTTCATGGATACCAGCACTTCTCGCCCAACCCACCGGCTGGCCCAGCCACTCGCGCGGCAGATTTTGTTCGTAACGCCCGTGCCCGGTTTCGTGCATGGTGCCCCACAAACTTCCGACAAAGCTGTCTTCGCGATAACGCGTGGTAAGACGCGTATCTTCAGGAACACCGCCGCAAAACGGATGCGCGCTTTCGTCCAGCCGACCCGCGCTGAAATCAAAACCCAGCAGCTTCATCGCCTCAAGGCCGATTGCGTATTGCCCGTCCTTTGAGAATGGGCCGACTGGCACCTGCACCGTCTCGCGCGATTGCTTCTCGCGTACGCGACGCACCAGATCGGGCAGCCATTGCTGCAAATCGCCAAACAAACGATCCACGATCTCGCCCGTCATGCCGGGTTCATACACATCCATCAGTGCGTCGTGCGGACTTAAGCCACTGCGATCAGCCAGATATTTCGCCTGTTCACGCGCGAGCTTCAATACCTCACGGAAATTACCCAGAAAACCCTGCCAGTCATTGGCCGGACGCTGCGTGCGCCATGCATGCTCGCAACGCGAGATCGCCAGCGACTGCGCCTGCACGAGCGACGCTGGCAGCGCGTTCGCATTGCGCCAGTCACGACGGATTTCGCGCAGATTGGCGCGCTGAAAATCGTCAAGATTTTCGCCCTCGGATTTCTCGATGTTTGCCGCCAATTGCGGATCGGTGCGAATGCCGTGCAACAAGCCATCCATCTCCGCCATCGCATTCGCACGTGCGTCGTTGCCACTGGCGGGCATCAACGCCGAACGATCCCACGAGGCGATTGCTTGTAGATGGCCAAAGTGATGCAGGCGCCTCCAGGTGGCGGCAAGGGTGTCGTAGGCGGGATGGCTCATACCGGAATTCCTTATTTTCGAAAATATTTTACGTGGTCGCGCAGACGGCAAACGCTATTTTGACCGATGGAACAGCAAAAGTGCACTGCCGCCAATTTATGCACCGTCGCCCGCTTCGCGTTAAGCTATCGGCATTCACTCACTCTGCCACAGGAAACATCATGCTTTCACCTCCGCCTCTGAGCCGCATCGCCTCATCATTATTGGCTGCGTGTGCCGTCTTCATCGCGTCTGTCGCGGTTGCAGCACCGAATCAAGCTGTGTTAACGCTCGCGGCCCAGCAAAAGCAGCCGTTGCTCGATACGCTCAAAGACCTCGTCAACATCGAATCCGGCAGCGGTGACCGCGAAGGTTTGGACCAAATTTCTCAGGTAATTTATGATCGCCTGAAAGCGTTGGGCGGCACAGTCGAATTCATCGAGCCGGGAGCAGACACCTATCGCATGCATGACACCCCGGCAAAGATCGGCCGCATGGTCAAAGCAACCTTTACTGGTACGGGCACCAAGAAAATAATGCTCATCGCGCATATGGATACGGTGTATCTGAAAGGCATGCTCGCCAAACAACCGTTTCGCATCGACGGCAATCGCGCTTACGGCTTGGGCATCGGCGACGATAAGGCCGGCATCGCGGTGATCCTGCATACGCTTACGATGTTGAAGGCAATGAATTTCCGTGATTACGGCACGCTGACCGTGCTGATCAATGGTGACGAGGAAATCAGTTCGCCCGGCAGTCGCAACATGCTTAGCAAACTTGGTGCCGAGCACGATCTGACGATGTCCCACGAAGGCTCACCGATCACGTCGGACACGCTTGGGCTCGCGACTGCGGGCATCGCCGCCGTCACGCTCAAAGTCACCGGCAAGGCCTCGCATGCGGGGTCGGCACCAGAACGCGGTCGCAACGCGATTTATGAATTGGCGCACCAGATGTTGCAGACCAAGGATTTTTCAGACCCGGCCACTGGCGTGAAAATGAACTGGACCATGATCAACGGCGGCACTAACCGCAATGTGATTCCTGCAGACGCCAGCGGTGCGGCCGATGTACGCGTGATTCGTATCGCCGACTACGATGGGCTGGAAAAACGGGTGCGCG
The DNA here is from genome assembly GCA_031414995.1 of Betaproteobacteria bacterium. GTDB lineage: Bacteria > Pseudomonadota > Gammaproteobacteria > Burkholderiales > Usitatibacteraceae > UKL13-2. The sequence goes on along the minus strand of JANOQY010000313.1, from coordinate 325 downwards.
AAACCATCACCAAACAACTTATCCCCGACACCAAGGTGGAAATGACATTCGAGCGTCGCCGGCCGCCGCTGGAGCTTAATCCCGCTGCCGCTGCCGTCGCTAAACACGCGCAGTCCATCTACGCTGAAATCGGCAAGCAATTAAACGTCACCCTTACCGTCGCAGGCGGCGGCACCGACGCCGCGTTTGCAGCGCTCGGCAACAATAAACCCGTGATCGAGCGCTTTGGCTTGCAAAGTTTCGGCGCGCACTCCAGTGACAACGAGTACATCCATATCGACTCGATCGAACCCAGACTGTATCTGGCGACGCGACTGATCATGGA
>JANOQY010000312.1:0-3128 GCA_031414995.1 Betaproteobacteria bacterium | reverse complement strand
TACGGAGCCAATAAAGCCGACACGCGATACGAGGGGATGGCTCACCAACATCGCGCCGGTCTTGCCGTCGCCAGCAATCACATTGATGACGCCCGGTGGGAAAAGTCCGTCGGCCAGCTCAGCCAGCCTAAAGCTCGATATTGGGGCCTGCTCGGAACTTTTGATTACCACGCAATTACCGGCTGCGAGCGGCGCTGCGGCTTTTTCTGCACAAAAACGGAAGGGATGATTGAAGGCATTGAGCTTGGCTACTACGCCGTAGGGCTGGCGGGTGAGAAGATTCATGTGGCGCGGGCCGTGCGAACTGGTCTCGCCTTTTACTTCAGTGATGAGACCGGCGAAATAGTCAAGGCTGTCGGCGGTCCAATGCATGTCGCCTTCCATGCCGCTGAGCGCATTGCCAGAATCTACACAATCGATGAGAGCGAGCGCTTTCGCGTTCTCGCGGATGCGCTTGGCGAATGCCTCCATGCATTTTGCGCGCTCCTTGAGGCCAACTTTGCGCCATTCACCAAAGCCCTTGGCCGCAGCTTTTACTGCACGATCAATGTCCTCAGCACCTGCAAGCGGGACTTCGGCCAGCCGCTTCCCCGTGGATGGGCTTTGTGAAACAAAAGTGTTGCTACTCGCAGGCGATTCCCACTTGCCGCCGTAGTAAAAGCCCTGCGCACGGTAGCCGAGGTCTGGTTCTTCAGTATTCACGAGCGAGTCTATCGGGGTGTCGGGCATCACGCAGCTTTCATCGGTGGATGGCGAGAGTCACGCCGCTGCGCCGTTGATCGCGAGATCGAAGACCTGATAGCTCTTTAGCATCGCCACCCCGGTTTTCAACTTGTATTCATCATTGAGGGGTTCGCTAAGAATAATCGGCACTTTGGCTTCAGCAACACCGCCATGGGTGCGCAGACGATGCCCCTCCAATCCTGACAGGTCGTGATCTTTTTCCGAACCACCGATACACACGCCGGCCGTTGAAATGACGACCACGTCGCCTTCGCGATCAGCGGGAAGGTCTAGCAGTCGGCACGCAGTTTCTTTGTCATATACGAGCTCAACGCCTTCGATGCCGCGCGCCAGTTCGATCACTTGCGCGGGCGTGGTCTTGCCCCGGCAATACACGCGTACGAAACCACCCAGCGCGCCATGATGGGCGACGAAAGCATCGGTGATGGGGCAGATGACGGTGGTGTCGCCCTTGCCAAATTTTGCGTCGAGTACGTCTTGCAGCCAGATTACGTTGGGCTTTCCCTCGGCAGTTGATTTATCGTTCATGCCGTGATCTGCCGTCAGGGCAACCATTGCGCCGAGAGCGGCGAGCTTGCCGAAGCGCGCATCAAGGTCTTGGTAGAACCGCTTTGCCGCTGCTTCGGCAGGTGCGTACTTGTGCTGTACGTAATCGGTTAGAGAGAGGTACATGAGGTCCGGGCGATCACGTTCGAGAATCTTGATGCCAGCGTCGAGCACAAAAAGTGATAGGGCTTCGGAATACATATTGGGCAATGGCTGGCCGACGAATTCGAGCACATCTTCTATCCCGTTCTCGGCCATCGTGCACTGGTCGGCTTTCTCAGAGGAGAAGCTGATGCTGCCGCCGGTAAGGTCAAGATTTTTTCCTAGCTGTCGGCGCAGCTTATCCTTGGCGGTGATTGAGACCACCTTGGCGCCCGCGCGCGCGAACTGGCAGAGAATGGTATCGCCGCGCAGTAATTCCGGACCCGACATCACCACTGCCTTCCCAGTGGCCGTGTCCAGGTAAAAATTACCGGAGATGCCGTGTTTGGATGCGGGTGTGCCAGTAATGATCGACATGTTGTTGGGACATGTAAAGCTTGGCACCGTGCCGTCGGCGACGGTACTGAATCCTTGCTGAATGAAGCGTGCGATGTTGGGAATTGCATCTTCATTTAGAAACTGTTGGAAATACGCCGGGTCGCCGCCATCAATACAAACCACGACGACCGGTTTTTTCGGCCAGTGGTAGTTCACGCCGTTGGCGTTGACGATATTTTGTTTTCTTGTAGTTTGCATATTGGCGCTTTTCAATTTAACCGTTAGTGATGACAGACTTAAGTCGCTGCCTTACGCGCCACCTTGGCACGTGGCTCTGGTACCTCGTGTAATACCCGGTGCAGACGCTCACGACCGTTGAGGACATGTTCGAATAACAGGCGGCCAGCAAGAGCTTCGTCGCCTTTGGCGACCGCGTTTACGATTTCTTCGTGGTCTTTTGTCGATGCGGGGATACTTTCAGCGCTACGTGCAATCACCTCGCGACGGTAGAGGTTGAGTTCATTGACGATGCGCTGGTAATTTTGGAGCAGGGCGCGATTGCCGGCGGCCTCACCAAGTACTTCATGGAATTCGATATTGAGCGGGAAGTACGCATCTGCGTCGAGTGCGCGACTGGCGCTGTGCATACGCTTGACGATGTCGCGTAGCCGCTGAAGCTGTGCGGGCTGGATGCGCTTTGCGGCAAGACGACCGATCATCCCATCGAGTGCAGCGCGCACCTCGTAAATTTCGTAGGCCTCCTCAATCGTGATTTGCCGAACAAACACGCCGCGATTTTTTTCTGCGCGCAGCAATCCTGACTGGTAAAGCGCCCGGCAGGCTTCGCGCACCGGGCCACGCGACACTCGAAGTTCACCTGCGATTTCAGCTTCATTGAGCTTGGCACCGGCCTCAAGTTCGCCAGAGACAATCTGGCGCTCAAGTTCGCGCTGCACCAACGTAGTGAGGGAGTGCTCGCGGAGCATGTCGAATGCCGCCCCGTGAGTTGGTGGCGGAGCAGGTGGCGTGTGTTTGGGACGAGGCATTTTTTGCTTACGCGACTTGCCGCTGAATTGACGACAATCCATTATGGCGGCATTTAGTATATTGTCAACAATATTTTGTCTGCTTGGTTAGCTCTTGCCAATCGTAGATAAGTCGTGTGCCCGCTAGGTTGCCAATTTATTGAATCGACAAATAGCTGATCTTCCAAAATTGAAAATGGCAAGATCGCTACTACACCCGCTCAATGATCAGTGCTATTCCCTGACCTATGCCTATGCACATCGTGCAAAGCGCATAACGTCCTTTGGTTCTTTCCAACTGGTTTAATGCGGTGGTCACCAGACGCGCGCCAG
>JANOQY010000311.1:0-2190 GCA_031414995.1 Betaproteobacteria bacterium | reverse complement strand
CGCCGGATGCTGATTGGGCGTGAACTATTTGGTGAGAGCGCGTGATTGCAGCGCATCTGGAATGCGCATAGAATATGTGCATCAAACACAGGGGACTAACATGGCCAAGCCCGCAAAAATAAACGTATCCGCACCTCTGACAGTTCGGCAAACGCACGCGGCCTATGATGTATCCGCGTCCAAACGCCCTGCCAATGTATCCATCAATGCCGATCTGCTCGCGAAAGCGAAAGACCTTGGTGTGAATTTGTCGCAGACACTTGAAGAAAGTTTGAAAGTGCGAATCACGGAAGAGAGACGAAAGCGTTGGCTCGAAGAGAATAAAGCGGCGTTCGCGGCTTGCAACGAACATTTTGAAAAGTACGGGCTTTGGAGCGACGGCATCAGGATGTTTTGATATGGCGCAATTTGATGTTTATCGCAACCCAAATCCCAATGGCAGAACGGCGGCTCCGTATGTGGTGTCACTGCAATCCGACTTGCTCGATCAGTTGCCCTCGCGATGGGTCGCGCCACTGAAGCCGTCGAAAAACATTTCCCAACGTGTCGAAGGATTGATGCCGGAAGTGGAGTTGGACGGCAAAAAATTTACAATATTCATGTACGAAAGCGGCGCGGTACCGGTTCAGTCTCTGGGCAACAAAATTGCTTCACTAGATGGCCACCGTTACGAACTCATTCGTGCCGTTGATATCCTCGTCAGCGGCATTTAACAACTTACCCTAGGAGAACACCATGTCTGATTCCGTTGTCATCGTCGCCGCAAAACGCACTCCCATTGGCAGCATGAATGGCCAACTCTTGCCGTTGTCATCGCCGCAGCTTGCGTCTATCGCCATCAAAGCCGCTGTCGAACAATCGGGCTTGAAAGTGGAGGACATTACCGAAGCGCTCATCGGCTGCGTATTGCCTGCGGCTCTCGGTCAGGCACCTGCGCGTCAGGCTGTGTTGGGCGCTGGACTATTGAATTCCACCGCGAGTTCGACCGTGAACAAGGTGTGTGGCTCCGGCATGAAAACCGTGATGCTCGCGTACGACTCGATTTTGGCTGGCTCGGCAAATGTAATGGTGGCAGGCGGCATGGAAAGTATGTCCAATGCGCCATATCTGCTGCCGAAAGCGCGCCAGGGATTTCGCTATGGCCACGTCAAGGCGCTTGACCACATGGCGTTCGATGGTTTGGAAAACGCCTACGACGGCAAGTCGATGGGCATCTTCGCTGATGCCACTGCGGCCAAATACGGCTTCACGCGTGCGGATCAGGATGCCTTCGCAACAGAAAGCGTGAGGCGCGCGCAGGCGGCAGTTGCCAGCGGCGCGTTCAAAGCAGAAATCGCCGGCGTCACCGTCAAAGGCAAAGCGGGTGATGTCGTGCTCGATACCGATGAGCCACCGGGCCAGTGCAAGCCGGAGAAAATCCCTGCGTTGAAACCTGCGTTCAATAAAGACGGCACCGTCACTGCGGCGAGCTCGTCTTCCATCTCGGACGGCGCAGCGGCGTTGATCTTGATGAAAGAATCCGACGCGAAGGCTAGAGGTCTCAAGCCAATCGCCCGCATTGTCGGCCACGCCTCGAATGCGCATGAACCGGAGTGGTTCACGACCGCACCAGTTGGCGCTATCGACAAGCTGCACAAGAAACTCGGCTGGGGCCCTGAAAATGTGGACCTTTACGAAATCAACGAAGCATTTGCAGTGGTGACCATGGCGGCGATGAAAGACCTAAACCTGCCGCACGCAAAAGTGAATGTGAATGGCGGTGCCTGCGCGCTGGGCCACCCAATTGGCGCGTCGGGTGCACGCTTGATTGTCACCCTGTTGCACGCCCTCAAAGCGCGTGGCGGCAAGCGCGGCATCGCCTCACTTTGCATTGGTGGCGGTGAAGCCACAGCCATTGCAGTTGAGATGATGTAATTAAAAAACTCTAGCACTGGCGCGGTTTTTCAGGTGTTTTATGCCTGTGAACTGCGCCAGTGCTAGAGTTTGAATAAATAACATGAAATCAGTATTAATCATCGGCGCATCACGCGGCCTTGGCCTCGAATTCGTTCGTCAATATCGGCGCGATGGCTGGCTCACGCTTGGCACTTGTCGCTCACCGGAACAGGACGCTTTGCTCACATCCGTCGGCGCGACCGCACTGCGGCTTGACGTTGCCGACGAAAATGGTTTTGCCAATCTTGCCAAGGC
>JANOQY010000310.1:0-3983 GCA_031414995.1 Betaproteobacteria bacterium | reverse complement strand
AGTGTTTCGGAATTTTCCTGAAAATCGCTACGCAGTTGGCCAGCACGCACGGCGAGCGTATCGAATCCGGATTTTATCGGCTCGTTTGCCATTAGTTGACCGTCGAAAAACCGAGGTCAAGCTGATTTGACTCCTGACCCGGCACGTACGCATCGCTTTGCCCTGCGGTTTCGCCCTCAGCACGATTGGCCTCAATGCTTGCCAGATATTCGGCCGATACGCCACCGGTGATGTACTTGCCGTCGAAGCAGGATGCGTCGAACTGCGTGATATGCGGGTTGCAGGCGCGCACATCCGCGATCAAATCCGACAGCTCTTGGTAAAACACTTTATCAGCGCCGATGGCAGCAGCAATTTGGCTGGCGTCACGGTCAGCCGCGATCAATTCAGAACGGGACGGCATATCGATGCCGTACACGTTCGGGAAACGCACTGGAGGCGCTGCGGAGGCAAAGTAAACTTTTTTGGCCCCACAGTCGCGCGCCATTTGAACGATCTCCCGGGATGTGGTTCCACGTACGATCGAATCATCGACCAGCAACACATTTTTACCCTTGAACTCGATCGCCATCGCATTGAGTTTTTGCCGTACCGATTTCTTGCGTTCCTCCTGCCCCGGCATGATGAACGTGCGACCGATATAGCGATTTTTGATAAAGCCTTCGCGATATTTCACGCCCAGCACCTGCGCTACTTCGACCGCAGACGGACGACTGGTATCCGGAATCGGAATGACAACATCGATATCGAGATCCGGGTGCTCGCGCTTGATTTTTTCAGCAAGCGAGCGCCCCATCAAGGCGCGCGTTTCGTAGACCGAAATTCCATCGATCACCGAATCGGGACGTGCCAGATACACATATTCAAAAATGCACGGATTGAGAGAGGAATTCTCAGCGCACTGACGGCTGAAGAAATTGCCGGAGGTGTCGATCAGGATGGCCTCTCCAGGGGCCACATCACGCATGATCTCAAAACCCAGCGTATCGAGCGCAACACTCTCTGAGGCGACCATGAATTCAACCCCATTTTCGCTTTCATGCTTGCCGATAATCAACGGACGAATACCGTGCGGATCGCGAAACGCGAGCAAACCATAACCCGCAATCATGGCCACAATGGCATACGCACCGCGTGCGCGCTTGTGCACCCCGGCAACCGCAGCGAAGATGGCATCCGGATCAAGCCGCTGGCCTTTTGCTGACTGCGTCAATTCGTGTGCGAGCACATTGAGCAACACTTCCGAATCGGAATTGGTATTAACATGCCGCAAATCGTCCTGAAAAAGCTCGCGCTGCAACTCTGCGGTATTGACGAGATTGCCGTTATGTCCCAGCACGATGCCAAACGGGGAATTGACATAAAACGGCTGCGATTCTGCGGCACTCGCGGCCGATCCTGCAGTCGGGTAGCGGCAATGGGCGATGCCCATATTGCCGGTCAGCCCGCGCATATCGCGGGTGCGGAATACGTCACGCACCAAGCCTTTGTCCTTGTGCATGTGAAAGGTGCGCCCATCAGCCGTCACAATGCCGGCAGCATCCTGCCCGCGATGCTGCAATACCGTCAGGCCGTCATACAACAGCTGATTTACCGGACTTTTAGAAACAATCCCAACGATGCCGCACATGTGAAACCCTCTTTTGATTCAATCTTGCGGAGACGGGCTGCCTTAGCACCCACCACCTCGGCACTCAAGTCTTGGCGGCAGGCGGAACGCGATACTGAATCCTCGACGCCAGACTTTGCGGCAGCAATGCCCGCGCATACAACGCGGCGACTTCTACAGGTGGTGTCAACGCCGCGTTTTTCCATAGCGCCGACTGGGGGAATTTGGTCATGCCAGCCGCCAGCGCCAGCACGACTATGACCAATATCCCGCGCAGCAAACCGATCATCGCCCCTACTATCCGATCCAACCCGCTCAAGCCTAATTTTCGCACGACTTCTGAAAGCAAACTCGCCAATAGCGCTGCAAATATCAACACCGCAACAAAGATAATTAGCCATGAGACGACCATCCGATAAACCGGCTCTGCCATCCAGTCGGCAAAAAACGGGGCCAGTTCGCCACTAAAGGCGTGCGCAAGGATGAATGCCACCACCCATGCGCCGATATTGATGATTTCACGAATCGCGCCACGCCATGCGCCCACAGCTATCGACACCAGCACCACAATGATGATGGCGTAATCAAGTTCGTTCATGAGTTGCTATTGGAGTGGAATAATCTTGCCGTCACTGCCTGCCAGCTTGATTTGCACAAGCGCGGCGTCAGCACTCTCACGGCTGGCAAACGGCCCGATACGCACACGCGTGGCAGTGCCGCTTTTAATGGGAATGCTCTCCGAATACACCGGCAGCTTGGCATCAGTCATTTTTGCCACGGTGAGTTTGGCGTTGTCTGCGTCGGCAAATACGCCTAGTTGCACGGCAAAGCCTTTTTTTGCGATCTCCGCAGCGGCGACGGGCGGTTTGGCGGCGGGTTGCGCCTTCTCAATCGCGGTCGCGACCGTTGCCACGGGTAGTTTGACGACAGGGGCTGGTGGGGCGACGTCGCCGGTAGTCTGCGTTACGGGCCCCACCGGTGCCTTCGCCGTCGCGCCTGCGGCTGTGGGTGTCGCCAGTGTCGGTTGTCCTTCTTTGGAGGGAACCTGCACTGAGATTTCCTGCTTTTTCAGTGTGGAACCTGCCGGACTACGCCTGGGCTCGCCATCAAAAATCATCGGCAAAAAGACAATTCCTAATAAGCCAATCGTCGCGGCACCAATGAGGCGTCGCCGGCCCCGACGTTTCAATTCAATTTCAGTTGCGCTGAGTTCGGGAGATTTTATCGATGCCATGTGCTTGTCAAATGTTGTCGTGCCGTGACCGAAAAATGGTCAGAAAACAGAAGCGTCCTTACCGCGTGACACTCAGAACCTCTGCCACCGTGTAGAACGATCCAAACACCAAAATTCTATCATTCTGACCTGCCCTCTCACGCGCGGCGGCAAACGCACTTTTGATATCCACATGCTGCGCATACTTGCCATCGACGCCATGCGCGACGAGCTTCTGCGCCAGCATCGCCGAAGTCGCGCCGCGTTCACCCGCCGTTTTTTCCAGACCGGCGATACACCAGAAATCGATGCGGCCTTTGATAATGTCGATCACCTGGTCGATGTCTTTGTCTTTTAGCATCCCAAACACGGCAATGGTATTTTCAAAGTAGCCCATCGTGCCCAATGCATCTTGAAGCGCGCGCGCTGCATGCGGATTGTGCGCAACGTCCAGCACCACGGTCGGGCGACCCGCCAACACCTGCATGCGACCCGGCCATTCGACCTCGAGCAACCCGCGCTTGATATGGTTCTGCGAAACGGGCAGCTTGTCGTGCAAGCTTTCGAGTGCTGCCAGCGCGGCCGATGCATTTTTTAATTGATAACCGCCCCGCAGCGCCGGAAACGGCAGGGAATGACGCGCAGAATCCCGACCCAGGAATTGCCATTGGCCCTCCATTTTTGTATAGCGGTAATCACGATTGTGCAATCGCAGGTCAGCGCCGATTTCCATGGCGTATACCAACAGCGATTGCGGCGGATTTACATCCGCAAAAATTGCCGGGCGACCCGCGCGATAAATGTGCGCTTTCTCCAATCCGATTTTCTCGACGGTATCGCCGAGATAACTTTGGTGGTCCAGATCGACACTGACGACGATACTGGCGTCGGCATCGACAATGTTGACCGCGTCGAGTCGTCCGCCCATGCCGACTTCGAGTATCGCGACGTCGAGATTTTCACGAGCGAAAATCCACAGTGCGGCGAGGGTCACATACTCGAAATAAGTGAGCGGCACGGTGGGCGTCAGCGACTCGCTCGCCTGCTCCACCGCTTCGAATGCAGTGACCAGATCGGCGTCGCTTGCTGATTGCCTATCGAGACGGACACGCTCATTGAAATTGACAAGATGTGGCGAGCTGTAAAACCCGGTCTTGAAAC
>JANOQY010000309.1:0-2754 GCA_031414995.1 Betaproteobacteria bacterium | reverse complement strand
GTCGCCCAGATAATTGATCTCCTGCTCAAGCTGAACAACTTTTGAATTGGCTTCGAACATTGCCGCCTGTGCAGCAGTGAGCTGATCGGTCTCAACGTAATGATCCTGACGCAGTTTGTCGAGTTCCGCTTCGACTTCACGCAGCTTGGCGGTCTCGCCTTCAAACCCGGATTCAGTTTTGATGATCTCGTTGGCGTAGCGCTCTTTGGATGCCTTGACTTCGCGCTGCTTGGTATAAGCCCACAGGTTTTCATTGAGCTTCAGTTCGGTGTTGAATTCGTTGTATTGCGCGGCCACTGCGGCTTGATCGGTGAGCTTCGTGACTTGCTTGTCGAGTTCGGAAAGAATATCGCTGACGCGGTTCAGATTTTCTTTGGAATCCTCAAGACGCGATTGCGTTTCACGACGGCGTTCGCGGTATTTCGATACGCCGGCCACTTCTTCCAGAAACACACGCAGCTCTTCCGGCTTGGACGTAATCACGCGCGAGATCATGCCCTGCTCGATGATCGCGTACGCACGCGGCCCGAGGCCAGTGCCCAAAAACATATCGGTGATGTCACGGCGGCGGACATGCTGGCCGTTGATGTAGTAATCAGAATTGCCGTCGCGTGTGAGCACGCGCTTGACGGAGATTTCGCTGTATTGGCCCCACTGCCCGCCAATGCGGCCAAGCGAATTATCGAACACCAGTTCCACCGCCGCGCGACCACCGGGCTTGCGTGTGCTGGTGCCGTTGAAAATGACGTCTTCCATTTTTTCGCCGCGCAAATGCTTGGCGGATGACTCGCCAAGCACCCAGCGCACTGCGTCGATCACGTTGGATTTACCGCAACCGTTCGGCCCGACCACGCCAACGAGTTGGCCGGGGACGAGGATCGATGTGGGATCGACAAACGATTTGAAACCGGCAAGTTTTATTTGTGTAAGACGCACTCGTTTTCCTGTTTTTCTGTGGGCGCTTGCAGGATGTTAGGCCGCTCGCCGCTCAAATTGCACAAAACCCGCGCCAACGTAGCGCCGGGCGGGTTCGGTGAAATACAATGTGCATGATTTTAACGTATCGACATAGGCAAATCCATGAAGGCTCCTCGAAAAAAAGAATCCACCTCAAAAGTTGTTGCTAAGTCATTGAGTGGTAAAGAAACGTCAGCGGGTCTGACAAAATTAGGCGACAAGCCGACCGCGCCTGCCGCGAAATCGCTGGAAACATTCCCCAATCCGCAGCCCAAGCGCGATTTTGTGATCCACATGCAGATTCCGGAATTCACCTGCCTCTGCCCGATCACCGGCCAGCCCGATTTTGCGACTCTTTATCTGGACTACATTCCGGACAAACGCTGCGTCGAACTGAAGAGCTTGAAGCTCTACATTTGGTCGTTCCGCGACGAAGGCAAATTTCACGAAGCCGTGACGAATGAAATTCTCGACGACATCGTTAAGGCCATCTCACCGCGTTACGCCAGGTTGACGGCGAAATTTTGGGTACGGGGCGGGATTTTTACGACGGTGGAAGCCGAACATCGGGCTAAGGGCTGGAAACCGCAGACGCGGGTGGATTTGGGCAAGTTCGCGGATGAGCGGAGTGTGACGGAGCGGGGTTAGGTGCTGGCAATTGTCCGTACTTACCTAAAAAGATAAAAAAGTAAAACTCTAGCACTGGCGCGCTTCTCAGACCAAAAACACCTGAAACGGCACGCCAGTCGCGCACTTTGCGTTTTTTGATAGGTTGATTGGCGCAAAAAGGCAGGAACCTTCTGTATTGCCACATATCTGACACTGCGAGCGGTTAACATAGGTTGCCGCTCGAAATGGGTGGTCCTCTAATCAATCATAAGGAAAATAATGAAAAATGCTCTTGGAATCATCGCGGCCGTACTGGCCGTTTCTGCGGCTGGCTCTGCTCAAGCACAGGCACAGTCTTCATCATGGTATGCCGGCGTTTCTGCCGGCCAAACCAAATCCAACGTCAGCGGCGGCGAGGTCACCGACTTTTTGCGGACCCTCGGTTTCGGCGCGGTGACAACATCGGCCGACGACAAAGACAGCATGTATAAATTCGCGCTGGGCTACCGGTTTTCTCCAGCCGTTGCGATCGAAGGTTTTTACACTGACTTGGGCGAATACAGCACCCGCAGCAATGTGTCTACGCCATCGGTCGGTACGGTAAGTGCCAACTACCAGTCCAAAGGTTATGGTTTGGATGTGGTTTTATCAGCACCTATCACACAGGAATTTTCGGTGTACGGTCGCCTTGGCGTGATGCAAGCCAAAACTGAAGCGTCCTTTGGCTCCACTGGCAGCGTTGTACTCTCCAGCAACAGTGGCAACAAGACCAAGACCGGGCAGCACTTTGGTGTCGGCTTGCAATATGACATCAGCCCCGCGATTGGCCTGCGCGCTGAAGTAGAGACATTTCGCAAGCTGGGCGATGACTCCACGGGCGGCGAATTGAAAGTCGACGTGGTTTCGCTGGGCGCGATTTTCCGCTTCTAGTTTTTTAGTGTCCCCCAAAGCCGCATGCGTTTTTTGCATGCGGCTTTTTCATTTGTGCTTGGGCTTTTGTAAGGATGGCGCATCGGGAACCTTATAATTGACTGCATGACAACAGAACTTTCATTTACGGGCGAACGATTTCTACCCGATCTGCCGGGCGAAATGTGGGCCGAACACTGGCATCGCTACCACTTTGTGTTGCCGATGCTGGCTGGTAAAAACGTACTTGATGTCGCATCCGGTGAAGGCTACGGCAGC
>JANOQY010000308.1:0-10024 GCA_031414995.1 Betaproteobacteria bacterium | reverse complement strand
ATTCATGTCGAAGTTGAGCGTGTCACCGATCCGGCACGCATCAAAGCGCTGGGCGATGGGCTGGTTTCGGTATTGGACGATGTGCGTGCCGCCGTCGAGGATTTTCCTGCGATGAAGGCAAAGATAGCCGAGATTTTATCGGACATGGGCGGCGCAGCGCGGGTTGTTCCACTAGAGGAATTGGATGAGGCGCGCGCATTTCTGAGCTGGACGGTCGACAACCATTTCACGTTTCTCGGCTACCGCGACTACGAACTATCGACGCAAAACGGCGTTGACGTGCTGAAAATCGTACCCAAATCGGGCTTGGGTATTTTGCGGGAACCAAGACTGGGTGGCGTTTCGCAAAGCTTCAACGAGCTGTTGCCAGAGCTGAAAGCGCTCGCCAGAAAACCGCAATTGCTGGTGCTGACCAAAGCAAATTCGCGCGCCACCGTGCATCGCCCCGGCTACCTTGACTATATCGGCGTGAAGCGCTTCGATGATAAAGGCAACGTGATCGGCGAGCGCCGCATGATCGGCTTGTACACATCCTCGACGTATCACGCAGACCCGCACGATATTCCGCTGTTGCGCCGAAAAATTTCTGTCCTGATGGCACGCGCTGGTTTCCCGCCGTCAAGCCACGCCGGTAAAAATCTGTTCTCGATTCTGGAAACGTTCCCGCGTGATGAATTATTCCAGATCGGCGATGACGAATTGTTCGATACGGTCATGGGTATTTTGCGTTTGGGCGAGCGCGCCCGCACGCGTATGTTTGTGCGTCGCGATATTTATTCCCGGTTCTATTCGTGCCTAATTTATCTGCCACGCGAAAATTACAACACCGAAACGCGCGTGAAATTGCAGGAGATTCTCAAACGCGCATTCAATGGCACCAGCGCTGAGTTCAATGTGCAGTTATCCGAATCCGTGCTCGCGCGCATTCACATGCTGATCCGCACTTCCCCGGGTGCCGCACCACAAACCGACATCAAGGCGCTCGAAGCAGAAGTGATTTTTGCCTTGCGCAAATGGGAAGACGGCGTATTTACGCTGGTGAGCCAGACGCCGGGGCTGGGTGAAGATGTCGCCAATCAGGCGCGCCGCGAATTTGTGTTGCCCTTCCCGGCAGCGTACCGCGAAGACGTGAACGCAACACAGGCGGTCGCTGATTTCGTCACCGCGCAAAGCCTGACTGAGGACAATCCGATTGGCATGTCGCTGTATCGCCCGGCTACTGCAAATAACAACGCGCTACGCTTTCGCCTCATCAAACTGGGCGACGCAGTGCCGCTTTCTGGCTCGCTGCCGATGCTTGAGAACATGGGGGTCAAGGTTGAGAACGAGCGTTCCTACATCATCGCCCGCAATAATTTATTGCCCCTGCACATTCACGATTTCGGCCTCACCCATAATTTTGCTGACCTCGATCTGGACAGCATCAAATCGAAATTTGAAGCTGCCTTCGCGCGCATCTGGAAGCGAAGCGTTGAAAACGATGGCTTCAATCGCTTAACGCTCGCCGCTTCACTTGCCACCGATGAAATTCTGCTCTTGCGCGCCTATGCCAAATATTTAAAGCAGACCGGATTTACGTTCAGCCAACATTACATCGAACAGACACTAGAAAAACATTCGACCGTTGCGCAACAGTTGGTGCAGCTTTTCCACGCGCGATTTGATCCCGCTTATCGCGGCGAGCGCATTGGCGATGAACGCGCCTTGATCGAGGCGATCAACACAACGCTCGATGCAGTTTCCAACGCCGATGAAGACCGCATCCTGCGGCGCTTTCTCGCGGTGATGCGCGCGACCTTGCGCACCAATCATTACCAGCCCGACAATCAGGGTGCCCGCAAGAGTTATGTGTCGTTCAAAATCGAATCGGCCAAGGTCCCGGAATTGCCCGAGCCAAAGCCGCTATTCGAAATTTTTGTGTATTCGTCGCGCTTCGAGGGCATCCATTTGCGCGGTGGCCGCGTCGCACGTGGCGGATTGCGTTGGTCAGATCGACCTGAGGATTTCCGCACTGAAGTGTTAGGACTCGTCAAAGCACAGATGGTCAAAAACGCCGTCATCGTACCGGTCGGCTCCAAAGGCGGCTTCGTGCTGAAAATGGCGCCGCCTGCCAGCGACCGTGAGGCCTACATGAAAGAAGGTGTGGCCTGTTATCAGAATTTTCTGCGCGGCTTGCTCGACCTGACCGACAACCTCGTCAAAGGCAAAGTGGTGCCACCGCAACATGTGGTGAGGCACGACCCAGACGACGCGTACCTCGTCGTCGCCGCCGACAAAGGCACTGCCACATTCTCCGATTTCGCCAATGCGATTTCCGCCGAGTACGGCCACTGGCTGGGCGATGCGTTCGCGTCGGGTGGCTCAGTTGGTTACGACCACAAAAAAATGGGCATCACCGCCAAGGGCGCATGGGAAAGCGTCAAGCGCCACTTCCGCGAAATCACCGATACGCACGCTGACGGCATTGACACACAGACCACCGATTTCACCGTGGCAGGTGTCGGCGATATGTCGGGCGATGTGTTCGGCAACGGCATGTTGTTGTCAAAGCACATCCGGCTGGTCGCTGCGTTCGATCATCGCCACATCTTTCTGGATCCCCACCCTGACGCCGCCAAGAGCTTCAAGGAACGCGAGCGCCTGTTTGCGTTGCCACGTTCAAGTTGGGACGATTACAACAAGTCCCTGATTTCACCGGGTGGCGGCATTCACTCGCGTGGTGCCAAAACCATCAACGTCACGCCCGAGGTAAAGGATCTGCTGGACATCAACATCACTGGTGACAACATGACGCCGGTCGAGTTGATGCGCGCGATCCTCAAAGCACCGGTTGATTTGTTTTACAACGGCGGCATCGGCACCTACGTAAAGGCGAGCCATCAATCGAATGCCGAAGTCGGCGATCGCGCCACTGACGCATTGCGCATCAACGGCAATGAATTGCGCTGCAAGGTCGTGGCCGAAGGCGGCAATCTTGGCTTTACGCAATTGGGCCGGATCGAATACGCGCTGGCTGGTGGACGCATAAACACGGACGCGATCGACAATTCAGCGGGCGTGGATTGTTCGGATCACGAAGTCAATATCAAGATTCTTGTCGGTGCGATTATTGATGCGGGCAAGCTTGCCGAAGCGGACCGCAGCCGCTTTCTCGCAGAGATGACCGATGAAGTCGGGCAATTGGTGCTGAAGGATAATTATTTTCAGACGCAGACGCTTTCAATCTCTGGTGTGCGTGGTGAAAAACTGATCGATGCACAGACGCGCTTCATCCGTCATCAGGAAAAAACTGGTCGCCTGAACCGCGCGGTGGAATTTCTGCCGAGCGACGAAGAAATGAGTGAGCGCAAGGCGAACAAAAAAGGGCTCACGTCGCCGGAGCGCGCGGTGTTGCTGGCGTACAGCAAAATGGAATTATTTGATGAGCTGCTGAAAACGGATTTGATTGATGACAAATATGTCGCCGATGCGCTGATCACGTATTTCCCGACGGCGTTGCAGCAGAAATACACGAGCGTGATGCAGAAGCATCCGCTAAAACGCGAGATTATCGCGACAGAAATTGCCAACAGCACCATCAATCGCACCGGCAGTGTGTTCGTGCACCGCATGCAGGAGGAAACCGGCGCAACCGCGCCGGAAGTGGTGCGCTGCTTTATTCTCACCCGCGATATTTTTCTTCTCGGTGATCTATGGAACCGTATCGATGCGCTCGACGGTAAGGTACCGGCTGGCGTGCAAAACGACATGCTGATCGACGCTGGTCGGTTGGTGTTGCGCGGAACATTGTGGTTCTTGCGTCGTCGCACAGATCGCATGCCCATCGCGAAGGTGCTGGAATTTTTTGCACCCGGCGTAGCAACTATCTCGGACCGTTTGCCGGAATTTCTCTCCAGTGAGGATTCCAAGGCCTTGAAAGAAGTCGAGACCAAATTCACCTCCAAAGGTGTTCCAGCGGATCTCGCCACGGCGACCGCCCGACTGGACGCCATGTACTCGGTACTCGATATTGTCGAAATTTCACAAGAATTGAAACGAGAGGTCGCGCTGGCGGCATCGGTGTACTTCACGCTGGTGGGCAAGCTTGGATTGCGTTGGCTGGCTGGCCAGATCACCAGTCTGCCGTACCAATCACACTGGCAGGCGATGGCGCGTGCCGCGATGCGCGACGACCTCGCCAATCTGCAACGGCAGCTTGCCAGCGGCGTGTTGAAGCACTCTCCGGAAGAATCTGATCCCGCCGCGTTGATCGATGCATGGGAGAAGCATCACGACAAGGCGTTGATGCGCATGCGGGAAGTGATGGCAGATTTGAAATCTGCGCGTGAAAGCGATCTGGCGATGCTATCGGTCATGCTGCGGGAACTCAGGGTGCTGGTTTGAGCTCTACAGGGCATGAATAGTCAAATTGCAGTGTCGGAAAAGACGTCGCGGTGGATCTTCGCTGGTATTGGGTTGATCTGCGTTGCAGTATTGAGCGTGGCGTATTTTTTGCAATACGGCCCCGGCGAACAACAGCCCTGCCCGCTTTGTATCTTGCAGCGCTACGTCTATTTGGCGATCGCGGCGGTCGCGTTGTTGGCGGCTATCGTCGGCCCAAATCGAATCGGCGCAATGATCACTGCAGGGCTGCTGGGATTGCTCTCGGCAGCAGGCGCGGGACTGGCCATCTGGCAGGTCAGCAAAGGCGATTCAATGGCGAGTTGCCTTAGCGACCCAGTCGGCATATTCGTCTATAACTTGCCGATGCGAAGCTGGTGGCCGGAATTTCTGGCGGCCTACGGCGGCTGTGCGGATCAATATCCACCACTGTTTGGCATCAGTGTGCCCGTGTGGTCGCTGATCTGTTTTGCGTCGATGCTGGCCGTCTGCGAATTCATGCTGGTCAAGCAGCTAAGAGGCGCACGACATTGACGCGCTAATGCGTCACCATGTTTAAAACAGCACCGTGATGCAGCGCGACGATCTGATCGACGCCCTTCGCGGGCTGGCACTTTTCGGCATCCTCGCCGTCAACATCCAAAGCTTCGTCTGGGGCGTCGGCAGTCCGTCACTCGGCGTGCTCTTCGAGACCAGCAGCATTGCTGATGAAGTGTGCCTGTTTTTCACAGCGCTCTTGTTTGAATACAAGTTTTATCCAATCTTCTGTTTTTGTTTTGGTGTTGGGTTTGCCGTGCAAACGCGGCGCTGGACCGCACGCGGCATCAATGCGCATGCGCGTTTCACGCGACGCATGAATTTCATGTTGCTCATGGGCATCGCCCATGGCTTGCTGCTTTGGTTCGGCGATATTCTGGCGCGCTACGCAATCGCCGGATATTTATTACGGCGGCACATCAGGAAGGGGCCACGCACGCTACTGGGCGCCGCGAAATTCTGGTTGATTATTGTCCTCGTCACGAGCGTTCTATTTGCAGTTGTTGCAGGAGTTTCTTCCAGCGGTCTGGCCGAAAACCCCAGCGAAGCCTCCAGCGACAGTCACGCCACACAGATGGAAGCCGAGCAGGATGGCGAGCGCGTTTTCGCGATCTACACCGAAGCCGATTACATAGCCGCAACCATACAACGCGCCAACGATTTCTTTATCGTGACCGCCACATACATATTTGTGCTGCCGCAAGTGATGTTGTTATTTCTCCTTGGCGCACTCACAGCGCAACTCAAATGGCTGCGTTATCCAGCGCGATATCGCTCTTTTTGGCAACGCGTATTTTGGTTTGGGCTACTCGTCGGTCTGCCAATCAATATCGCATTTGCGATTTCGCAATTGTCGGTGGCGTCGAACCCGTGGATGCCGACAACGATGTGGCAAGCCTTGTTGGGATCGTTTGCACCGGTGCTGGCGTTGTCGTATGTGGCGGCGTTTGCGCTCGTGCGAGCGAGTCAACCGGGCCTGGCCTTGATTCGATTATTTGCGCCTGCGGGACGGCTAGCACTCACGTTCTATGTCAGCCAATCGGTGTTGATGGCATTGCTGCTCAACGGTTTCGGCTATGGGCTTGGCGCGGCGTTCGGACAGTTTGAATTGTTCGTCACAGCAATCGTGCTTTATGGATTGCTGCTCGCGATCGCCCACCTGATGCAACGTTTTAGGATTTCAGGACCGTTGGAAGGAATCTGGCGACGATACACGGATTCTGCGAGCGGCAGCTACAGAATAAAAACATAGAACGCCTATTCACGGCCTTCTCGGCGGCTTTTATGCCTGAGAAGCCCGTGTATGCTAGGGTTTAATTTTTATATCAAGCGTGCGCGTTTGCCTCTTCGATAGCCAGCGCCAGCGCTTGGGAAATAACTTTCCCCGCAGGTTTTGCCACAAACCGACCCGTGCCACGCAGTTGCGCAAGGCACTCGCCCTGCTGAACGCCGACACCAAAATTCGGTACCGCTTTATCTTGCGCGATCACGCGTAAATCATCCGCAAGCTGGTTTCCCAGCGCCAACCCTGCCGCCGTTCCCGGAAAAAATGCCACATATGAACCGGGTTCGATGTACTCAAATTCAATCGGGCCTGATGTGAGAACCTTGCCCCGCACGGCAAATTTGTGCACAGGCTCCAACCCGCTTGGCGAAGTTGCGTAGACCACGGTTAGTTGCAACCACGGTGATGAGTAGCCCAGTTTCTTCCTGCCAAAAAGCCCAAAAAGTGCCATATGCTTCGTTTTCCACAGACGCTGATGACACAATTCTAACGTGATCAGGGAGTGGTACCAGCCCATCATGCGCGCCTTGAGGTACGATACAGACTGCGCACCTGCCTCACCGGATTAAACCCCGGACACCACAACAGAGAATGCAGCCATGAAGTTCGTGATCGTAGATGACGAGGAGTTCATGCTCAGGCTGATGACGCTCGTGCTCGAGGCCGAGGGGCATACGGTCAAGGCATACGATTCGAGCGTGCAGGCACTGCGCGAAATTCCCATCGAGCGGCCCGACTGCGTGATCAGTGATGTCATCATGCCCGAGATGGACGGCTTCGAGCTTTGCCGCGAATTGCGCAAACGCGCTGATCTGGCCTCGATCAAAATCATCATGTGCACGTCGAAGTCCTACGATTTTGATCGTCGCCGCGCCAAGGAACTCGGTGCAGACGGCTATATCGTGAAGCCGATCCGGCGCGAAACGCTGATGCGGCAAATTGATGAAATCCTGTCCGAGAATGTGACCGTGAGCTACTGGGGCGTGCACGGTACGCTGCCGGTTTGCGGCGCGGGCTCGCTGCGTTACGGCGGCAATACGTCGTGCGTAAGTATCGAGGTCAGCGGCGAGCCGCTATTCATTTTTGACTGCGGCTCCGGCATCAAGCAGCTATCAGACAGCATCAGTGCGGCAAAAGTGCCGCGCATGTCCGCGCGGATTTTTATTTCGCACACGCACTGGGACCACATCAACACGATTCCTTTTTTCGGCCCGCTGTACGTGCGCGGCAACCAGATTGACTTATTCGGTCCGTATCAGGGCGACCTCACCATCGAGCGCGCCGTTGCGGCGCAAATGGAAAGCGTTTATTTTCCAGTGACGATTCGCGAATTCGGCGCGCGGCTGCAATTTCACGACTTGCGTGAAGAAACGCTCGAATTCGGCCCGGTGCGCATCGACACCATGCTACTCAAGCATCCCGGCTATTGCCTCGGCTACAAGCTCAGCTGCTACGGTAGGACAGTTTGTTATATCACCGACAACGAGCTTTATCTCAAGACCGACCCGCGTTATGACCTGGCCTATGTCGAGCGGCTGGCCAACTTCGTTCGGGGTGCCGACTTGCTCATCACCGACACCACTTATCGCGATCACGAGTATCCGTCCAAGGTCGATTGGGGTCACTCCTGCGTGAGCGAAGTGGCTGACCTTGCGTTCAGGGCAGAGGTCAAACGATTGCACCTGTTTCACCACGATCCAGACCAGACCGACGACGACATCGATCTGAAGCTTGCCGAAATGCGCGAAGCGCTATTCCGTTTGGGTGCCGATGTGCAGTGCGATGCACCGGCTGAAAAAACCAAGCTGAAGCTTTAAGCCACGCACGTTACTTCTGCTTCGACGGACCCTTCCCTACATATTTATCCAGCCACGCAAAATATTCGTTGTACCAAAGCCGTGAATTCTGCGGCTTCAATATCCAGTGATTTTCATCGGGGAAAAACACCAACCGTGACGGCACATTGAGCGTTTTCAAGGTGCTGTAGTAGGCCAACCCCTGCGCATCGGGCACGCGGTAATCGAGCGCACCGTGGATGACCAGCGTTGGCGTTTTCATGTGTTTAGTGAACGTAATGGGATTCTGAGCGGCGAATTTTTTCGGGTCGTCCCAGTAGTTTGTGGTGAGCGAATGGTTAAACCAATAGCCAGCATCGCCCGCGTACATCGACACCCAATCGAAGCAACCGGCATGGCAGACATAAGCCTTGTAGCGGTCCCCGCCTTTTTTCGCGCCATTGCGGCCATTCATCCACGCCACCATCTTGCCGCCGTAGCTGCCGCCACTCGCGGCGAGGCGTTTGGCGTCAATGTAACCCTGCTTCAACATAAAATCAGTACCGGCCTCAACGTCGGCGTGTTCCTTGCTGCCGAAGGTGCCGGTGTTGGATTCGAGGAATTTATTTCCCCAGCCAAGTGAGCCGTGGTAATTCACGCACACGACCACATACCCTTGCGCGGCGAACACTTGATTGTTCCAGCGCTGATGAAAATTGTCGCCCCAGTTCGAATGCGGACCACCGTGAATATTGTGCAGTAGCGGCCATTTTTTCTTGGCGTCAAAATTCGGCGGATAAACCACCCACATTTGCACCGGCTCGTTGTTCCAGCCTTTGATGGTGTGTTCTCTGACTTCGCCCAATTTAAATTTCGCCATCAAGGCATCGTTGAACGTTTCTATCGGCGCTTCGTTTTCTCCATTTGCATCACACGCAAATACCTTGGGCGCTGCCGACATGTTGTTGCGCACAAATGCAACCTTATCCGCCTTCACATCAAAATCGGTCACCGTGCCGCCTTGCGCGACCAACGCAGGCTGTTTAGCGCTGACGGGCAAGCGCCAAACGTTCAAGCGGCCAAATTCATCCGCCGTGAAATATAGGCTCTTCGCATCTGCGGCCCAGCGCAACGGCGGATTGACATTGCGATCCCAATGGCTGATCACCTTGACCTTCCCACTCGCGCGATCAATCAACGCGACCTTGAAATCGTCATCCATCGAACGCCGGATGTTCTGCACCAGCAACGCAATCGACGCGCCATCGGGGGAATACGCGGGTGCGTAATGTGAGAACGGCGACGTTGACGTCAGTGTCTTGAAGGTTGCTTTCTTGCTATCGAACTCAGCGATGTGATGTTCCTGATCACCGCGCGGATCCTTGTTCGGATTAAAGCAAAACGCGATGCGCTTGCCGTCGGGCGAAATATCAAAATCGGCCTGATTGGGGTCGGAAGTTTGCAGTGCATAGTGGGTCCCTGCGAAGACGTCGCGGCATTTGCCACTCTTGATGTCCAGCACATGCACATGCGGCACGCGTCCGTCGGACAACCAACGATCCCAATGGCGAAAACAGGTGTGGTCCACCACATGCGCCTTGACCTTGTCGTCTTTCTTCTCCTTCCATCGTTTGGCCTGCGCCTTTTCGCCCTTGAGCTCAGGCCACACCCATGAGATGAACGCGATCTTTGACGAATCAGGAAACCATTTGATTGCGGATACGCCAGTCGCGATGTTTGAAATCCGCTGCGCCTCGCCACCATCGGGCGCAATAACGTAGAGCTGTGGTTCGTCATCCGCGGTCTTGCCTTCACCGCGTTTACCGACAAACGCAATCGTCGTGCCATCCGGCGACCACTGTGGCTGCCCGTCTTTCTCACCGCATTGGGTCAGTTCACGTCCGACGCCGCCAAACGTTGAAAGCAGCCACAGATGTGTGCTGCCCTTGTTCTCATCCATATGGTATTTGGTCACCGCCACGCACACCTGTGCGCCGTCGGGCGAGAGCGAAGGCGATGCAGGGCGCTGGATTTTCCAGAGATCGTT
>JANOQY010000307.1:0-1945 GCA_031414995.1 Betaproteobacteria bacterium | reverse complement strand
CAGTGCGTGAACCGGAACGCATGATCGGGCTGCACATTCTCGATAGCCTTTCCATTTTGTCGCAGGTTGGTGCCTGCACGCGCTTGTTGGACGTGGGCACGGGTGGCGGACTGCCTGGAATTCCGTTAGCAATCGCGTTACGCGACACCAAGTCAGGCACGCGGATAACAATGCTTGATACGATCGCTAAAAAGACCACTTTTGTGCGCCACGCGATTGGCGAGCTTGGCCTTGGCAACGCGGATGTAGTAACAAACCGTGTTGAAAAATATCGGCCATCATGGCTTTTCGACGTCGTCGTTTCACGGGCGTTCGCAGAACTAAAAGACTTTATCGAAGATGCTGGTCATTTATGCACTGATGATGGAAGAATGCTTGCAATGAAAGGTGTGCACCCCTTCGACGAGATCTCGCGCCTGCCAATTGGCTTCGTCGTTGCACAAGTGATCCCTCTCAACGTGCCGCAAGTTGATGGGCAGCGGCATCTAGTGATCATCAAAAAAACAAGCGAAAAATAAGGCGGCGATGAAGGTCTTTGCGGTTGCAAATCAAAAAGGTGGCGTAGGAAAAACATCAGTGGCCGTCAACCTTTCGGCTACGCTCGCGCACTTTGGCCAACGTGTATTGCTGATCGATCTTGACCCTCAAGGTAATGCTACAACCGGGAGCGGTATCGATAAGAATGGAGTGGAGAAAACCGTATATGGCGTACTACTGGGCGAATATGCGGTGGCTGAGGCAAGGGCGCAGACTGAAAGTGGTTTCGATGTACTGCCAGCCAACCGCGAGCTTGCTGGCGCAGAAATTGAATTGATCAATATCGAGCGACGAGAGTTCCGCCTGAAGGAAGCGCTTGCACAAGTGGATAACGATTACACTTTTGTCGTGATCGATTGCCCGCCCGCTTTGAATATGCTGACGGTAAATGCGTTGACCGCCGCCAACGCCGTGATCATTCCCATGCAATGCGAATACTATGCACTTGAGGGCCTGAGCGATTTGGTTGGTACACTGCGCAAAGTGAAGGCGAATCTGAATCCTGTGATTGAAATCGAAGCGCTGGTGCGCACGATGTACGACCCGCGCTCCTCACTCACGACACAGGTATCGGACGAAATCAAAAATCACTTTGGCGACAAAGTATTCGACACCGTTATCCCCCGCAACATCCGCATCGCCGAAGCGCCGTCATATGGCAAGCCGGTAATCCTGCATGACCCTTCCTCGAAAGGGGCGCTGGCACACTTTGCCTTCGCGCGCGAGCTGCTTGCGCGCGAGGGCATAGCGATTAAGGAAGCAGCATGATCAAACCAAAAGGGCTTGGGCGTGGCTTGGATGCACTTCTCGGTGGTGGAAAACCAAGCGCCGGCAAGGAGGATGGCGTACTGCGCGAAATTGCCATCGGCAACCTCACGCCAGGTAAGTACCAACCTCGAACACACATGGACCGGGAGGCACTGGAAGGTCTGGCGCAATCCATTCAAAACCGTGGCATCGTGCAACCAATTCTTGTTCGCGAGGTTTCGGAAGGCAAGTTTGAAATCGTCGCCGGTGAACGTCGCTGGCGCGCAGCACAGATCGCGGGCCTCGCCAGCGTACCGGCGCTGGTGCGTGAAATCGCTGATGAACATGCTCTGGGCATCGGCCTGATTGAGAACATACAACGTGAGGATCTCAACGCCATTGAGGAAGCCGCAGGTATCAAACGACTCATTGAAGAGTTCAAGCTAACGCACGAAACGGCTGCTCAAGCCGTTGGGCGGTCACGCGCATCTGTAACGAATTTACTGCGCTTGCTCGAACTTGCCAAACCGGTGCAGGACATGTTGATGGAGTCCAAGCTCGATATGGGACACGCTCGCGCCTTGCTGGCGCTATCTAAATTCAAACAGGTCGAGCTAGCGCATCAGATCGTCGCCAAAACACTATCGGTTCGAGATGCTGA
>JANOQY010000306.1:0-11440 GCA_031414995.1 Betaproteobacteria bacterium | reverse complement strand
GCCGCCAAACGTTGAAAGCAGCCACAGATGTGTGCTGCCCTTGTTCTCATCCATATGGTATTTGGTCACCGCCACGCACACCTGTGCGCCGTCGGGCGAGAGCGAAGGCGATGCAGGGCGCTGGATTTTCCAGAGATCGTTGGCGGTAATGGATTTTGTTTTTTGGGACATGGTGGCTGGCCGCATGATGAGAAAAGGGAAAGTGAGATTGTACGGGTTCGCCACAATTTAATAGTGAGAGCCAGCATTGGTGGGCTTTCCGAGACACTTTTCGGCTGAAACTCCCGCCAGCCCTTGTATTTGCCTCAAGCATCGGAGAGGCGTTCGGGCTGAAAACGCTTTGAACAGGTTGTGGATACTAGATCTAGTTTTGTTTCACTCGCTACGAATCCCCCATGATGAATCCGGGATCACAACCTTCGGCGTAAAATAGGTGTTTCTCGCCTTGAGATTCAAAAATGAAACCAAACGACCTCAAACCCCAATTTAAATGGGACGACGCATTTCTTCTCGATGACCAGCTCTCCGTTGATGAACGCATGATTCGCGACGCCGCCCATGTCTATTGCCAGGAAAAACTGCTGCCGCGCGTGCTGATGGCGAACCGCCATGAGACCTTCGACCGCGAAATCATGAACGAAATGGGCGCGCTGGGTTTTCTGGGTTCCACCATCGAAGGCTACGGTTGCGCGGGCGTGAATCATGTTGCTTATGGATTGATCGCACGCGAAGTTGAACGTGTTGATTCAGGTTACCGCTCCGCCATGAGCGTGCAGTCCTCGCTAGTAATGCATCCCATCCACGCTTACGGTAGCGAAGCGCAACGCGAAAAATGGCTGCCAAAACTGGCCAGCGGTGAAATGGTCGGCTGCTTCGGCCTTACCGAACCGAATGCGGGGTCGGACCCTTCCTCGATGGAAACGCGTGCGAGAAAAATGGCCGGTGGGTATCAGTTGCACGGCGCCAAAATGTGGATTACCAATTCGCCCATCGCTGATGTGTTTGTGGTTTGGGCCAAAGACATGTCAGACAAAGAAACCATCCGTGGCTTCGTACTCGAAAAAGGCATGAAGGGTTTGTCGGCACCAAAAATAGAAGGCAAGTTTTCCCTGCGCGCATCGGTCACTGGCGAGATCGTGATGGATGACGTGTTCGTGCCGGAAGAAAATCTGCTGCCGAACGTGAAGGGTCTGAAGGGCCCATTCGGATGTCTGAATAAAGCACGTTACGGAATTTCATGGGGCGCAATGGGTGCAGCAGAATTCTGCTGGCATGCGGCGCGGCAATACACGCTCGACCGCATCATGTTTGGCAAGCCCCTCGCCGCCACACAGCTAGTACAAAAAAAACTCGCTGACATGCAGACCGAAATTTCGCTAGGGCTGCAAGGCTCGCTGCGCGTGGGCCGTCTGCTCGACGAGGGCCGCGCCACGCCGGAAATGATTTCACTCATCAAACGCAACGGCTGCGGCAAAGCGCTCGACATCGCGCGTGTGGCACGTGACATGCACGGCGGCAACGGAATCAGCGATGAGTACCACGTGATCCGCCACATGATGAATCTGGAAGCGGTGAATACCTATGAAGGCACGCACGATGTGCATGCCCTCATTCTCGGACGTGCACAAACGGGGCTGAACGCGTTTGGTTCGTAATACGATGAAAACGTTCACCTCTACGCGAGCGTGGTGATGGCTCCCAAGAAAATAGATACGGAAACAGTACCGCAAGATATTTTCGCGCTCATCGGCAAGGCTGAGAATATCGAGCAGGCGGCGGTCGCGATGCAGGCGATGTCGCACCCGCTGCGCATCAAAATTCTGTGCCTGCTTTCGTCGGGCGAAATGATGGTGCAGGACATAACCGATGCTGTCGGCTCGACGCAAAGCAATATCTCGCAACATCTCGCCATACTCAGGGCCTGTGGCATGATCCAATCGCGCAAAGTTGCCACCAAAGTTCTCTATCGCATCGAGGATGAACGCATCCTTAAAATGATCAGTCTCACGCGTGATATTTTTTGCGGCGTTTAGAAGAACTCCTAACTATGGATTTTCGTAGCGATACCGTTACCCGCCCAACGGCTGCAATGCGCGAGGCGATGCGAAACGCGCCTGTCGGCGACGACGTGTATGGCGAAGATCCAACCGTCAATACGCTTGAAGAAAAAGCCGCCGCGATGTTGGGATTTGAAGCGGCACTTTATGGCATTAGCGGCACGCAAACCAATCTGCTCGGACTGCTTGCGCATTGCGAGCGCGGCCATGAAGTAATCGTGGGCCAAATGGCACACACGTATCGCTGGGAAGCAGGGGGAATGGCAGTGCTGGGCTCAATCCAACCACAGCCGCTCGATCAACGCGCCGACGGCACCATGGATTTGGCCGCAATCGAAGCGGCGATCAAACCAGATGACGCGCACTATGCGATCACGCGCTTGATTGCGCTGGAAAACACCTGGGGCGGTAAAGTGCTTCCCGCTGATTACGCGCCGAAAGTAAAAGCGCTTGCGAATGCGCGTGGTCTGTACACCCACCTCGATGGCGCGCGCTTGTTTAATGCAGCTGTACACACGGCGGCATCAACCGGCACGGCAATCGACGCGGCAAAGGAGATTTGTCGCTCATTCGATTCGGTCTCGGTGTGTTTGTCCAAAGGCCTGGGCGCGCCGGTGGGCTCGCTATTGCTGGGCAGCAAGCCGCTGATCGCCAAAGCACGGCGCATGCGCAAGATGATCGGCGGCGGGATGCGGCAGGCGGGTGTTATTGCAGCGGCGGGAAGTTATGCGCTTGATCACCACATTGAACGTCTCAAGATGGATCACGACAATGCGGCCCTGCTGGCAAACGGCTTGGTTGAATCCTCACGCGGGCAATTGAAAATCGATGCGCCGCAGACAAATATTCTGTGGGCAGACGTACCCGCGCCGTTACTCGATGCCTTTAACGCGCATCTAAAAACACACGACGTATTTGTCTCGGGTGCCTACGGAAAACAACGTTGGGTCACACATCTGGATGTCTCGCGCGACGACATCAACAGCGCGCTTGAGATTGTCGCGGCATTCTTTGCTAAGCACGCCAAACTCTAGCACTGGTAACCATTTCAGGCTACTTTAAGCTCAAGATGCCCGTCAAATGGCGATCTACGTTTTTTATTGCTATTAAGCGGCGCGCATCCTAGCGGCTGGTTTGGCGGCATTTCTGCCGACCCAGCGTTCAAGATCCGCAACGGCGTCCGACAAGTCCAGCGTTGCACCGAACAAGCGTTCTTCACGACGCAGCTTGGCGGTGCGCTTGAACAGACCGTGATCGAGTGTGCGTTTTTCATCACGCAATACATCGAGATTCATCGTGATGCCGTATTTTTCCAGGATAGGCTCTAGTTCAAAATGGCGTTTCAATAAATCCTGACGGGTCCGCTGATAGGCGTGTTCGCACACTTGCCGACGTGTGGCGTAGCTGAAGATATTGGTAAAAAACATTTCAGCGTCGTCACTGCGCGGCTCGAACAAGACCACGTCGGCATTTTTATATTGCGTCATGTAGTTGGCCAGACTCACATGCATCCTTGAATGGATGACAGCGCGATAGGTTTGCGCGAGCACTGCGGGCAATCCGCCCTCGACAAGTTTTTTCATATGCGACTGCTGGTTGGCGCCGGCACGGCTTTTTGCCAGATTCGCATCGAACGGCACCAACGGATTCACACACAACACCAATTGCGCGCCGGCCTCCAATGCCACTGAGGCGTTTAGTGTTTTCTTTAACGCACCATCGACGTAATAACGCCCACCGATGCGCACCGGCGGGAACAGACCCGGCAATGCAGCGCTTGCCTGCACCGCTTTGGAGATCGGCACATGGTCAAACCCGGGGCTGCCGAAACGCACTGATTCGCCGGTGTCGAGATCGGTCGCAACCGAAAACAACTGGTGCTTGAGTTTGCGAAAATCATCCGTGCGTCCGGGTTCGTTAAATACTTTGCACAAGAATTCGCGGATGGCATGGTTATCGAATATCCCGGTCGGCAGCGCCTTGCCGAGGATGCCGAAACTTCCCATCAGGCTCCCTGACAAAGGCCGCGAAACATAATCCCAAATCGCCTTTGCCGCCAAGCGTGGCACCAGTTTTGCGCTACGCCAGTATTCACGCGTGGCGGGGCGCAAAAATACTTCAGGTTTTAGCGCACCAGTTTTTTTGTCCGTGGCTTTGTTTTCAATGAACAGGCGGTAAATTTCAGCCGGTGTCAGTTGATTGGCGAGCCCGGCGGTAATGAAGCTGCCAGCCGATACGCCGACGTACACATCGATGTCGTTGAGATTCAAGCCTTCAAGCGCTTCATCCAGCGCCATCAGCACGCCGATTTCGTACATTGCCCCGAGTGGCCCACCGCCTGCCAGCGCAAGACCAATTTTTTTTGTGGGTTTACCGGGTAAAGGCGATTTTTGCGAACGACGTTGGCGTTGCTGGCTGGGCTTACTCAAGCTCACTCCGAATTATTGTGTTGTTGTTTTTACGTAAAAATGGGGAATATCAACCGATATTCCCCATTTTGCTACTAATTGCCGCAAGCTTCCAAACACATCAGGAAGCAGCTGCAAAAATTACGCGCGAACACCACGCTTGTTCAATTGCACCAGCGCTCTTTGCAGATCAGCCATTCGTGCCTGCAGTTCGCGCACGTTTTGGCTTGATGGGATGCCGAAGGTATTCAGGGTCTTGGCAACACGGGCTTCAAAAACGTGCTCAAGCTTAGTGATGCCGTCTTTGGCGTTGGCCATTGTCGTATTCACGGTGCCTTTGACGTTTTTCTTGAATGCTTTTTCCGACTTTGCCGCAAGCGCCTTGATTTCTTTAGTCACCTCCAGCGCTTTCGCGGTCGCAATGGCTTCAGCGTTAGACTGGATTTTCTTGCCTTCGCGAACAAACAAATTGGCTTTCTTGGCAAATGCCTTCGCCGTGTCATTGCTGAAACCGCTCAATCGTCCGGATTCGCGCGAGATAACGTCGACCATGCCACCGTAGATCTTGGTGCTCTGGACCTTCACACGCTTCTGCATGCGCTCGGCCGCGCCCAAACCAGCTAAAACTGCTTTTTTGACTGGATTGACATCGACTGCAACCTTCGCCGTTTTGGTGACTTTACGTACAACTGTCTTGGCGCGCGCTTTGGTTTGTGCAACTGTTTTCTTTACGACTCGTTTGGTGGCCATGTTGATCACTCCTGTAAATGATTGATTAGATGATGGCTGAAGTCTATGCACTCGCATTAGAGCAATCACACTAAACATGGAGTCGCCATAAGTGCGAGCGTAAATGCGGCAGTGCAGCATACAGTGGCGTGGGCAGAAATCTTGCACCACCCGCTTAACCTGTGTCGTGCCCGCAGTGTATGATTTCACCGAGGACCAACTCTTGGCCCCAATATAAGAACAACTGCACAACATTCCTTTGGAGGAAACACCACCATGACTTACTTCGTCACTGGCGCTACCGGCTTTATCGGCAAATTTCTAGTCAAAAACCTGCTGAAGCGCGAAGGCACAATCTACGTGCTGGTGCGTAAAAACTCCATCAAAAAACTCGAAGCGCTCTATCCGTGGTGGGGATTGCCCGCATCGCAAAAGCGCGTCGTGCCAATTGTCGGTGACCTTGGCAAAGTAAAACTGGGTGTGACGGCGGCGGACATCACAAAGTTAAAAGGCAAGGTAAAGCACCTCTTTCACCTCGCCGCGATCTACGATCTTTCCGCCGATGCGGCCAGTCAGCAAACCGCCAACATCGACGGCACGCGTAACGCAGTCGAATTTGCCGAAGCCGTTAAGGCCGGATGCTTTCAGCACACCAGCTCCATCGCTGCCGCAGGCTTGTACGACGGCACTTTCCGTGAGGATATGTTCGAAGAAGCCGAAGAACTCGATCACCCCTACTTCCGCACCAAGCACGACAGTGAAGGCATTGTGCGAAACGAGTGCAAAGTGCCGTGGCGCGTCTATCGCCCCGGCATGGTGGTGGGCCATTCACAAACGGGCGAAATCGACAAGATCGACGGCCCGTATTATTTCTTTAAGCTCATCCAGAAAATGCGCGACACCTTGCCGCAATGGATGCCGACCATCGGCATCGAAGGCGGCAAGCTCAACGTCATCCCTGTCGATTACGTCGTCGACGCGATGGACCATATCGCTCACAAAAAAGGTCTCGATGGCGAGTGTTTCCACCTGACAGACCCGGAACCGATGCGCATTGGTGAAATCCTCAACCTGTTCGCCAAAGCCGCGCACGCACCGCAGATGACGATGCGCGTGAATGCAAAAATGTTGAGTTTTATCCCCAGCTACGTGCTCGACGGCTTGATGTCGGTCGCACCGGTGCGCCGTGCCCGCAATCAAATTCTCAATGATCTGGGTATTCCAAAAGATGTATTCAGCTTTATCAGCTACCCAACCAAATTTGATAACCGCGATACCGTCAAGGCGCTGAAAGGCTCGGGCATCAGCGTACCGAAACTCGAAACCTACGCATGGCGCTTGTGGGATTACTGGGAGCGTCATCTCGATCCTGATCTGTTTATTGATCGCACGCTCGAAGGCAAAATCAAAGGCAAGGTCGTGGTTGTTACCGGCGGCACATCAGGTATCGGCGAGGCGACCGCACTGAAGCTCTCCGAGGCCGGTGCCAAAGTGGTGATCGTTGCGCGCGACCCGGAAAAAGCGCAGGTAACTCTCGCGAAAATCAAGGAAGCCGGTGGACACGCCAAGTTTTATGCGTGCGACCTCGCCGATCTGGCCAGTTGCGACAAACTGGTCGCTGCTGTGTTGAAGGACTACGGCGCTTGCCATTACCTCGTTAACAATGCTGGCCGTTCGATCCGTCGCGGTATTGCCAACAGCTTCGAGCGTTTCCACGATTTCGAACGTACGATGCAGCTCAATTACTTCGGCTCGCTCCGTTTGATCATGGGCTTTTTGCCGATCATGATGAAGCAGGATTTCGGACACATCATCAATATTTCGTCCATCGGGGTGCTCACGCAATCGCCACGCTTCTCGGCGTACGTCGCATCAAAATCCGCGCTCGACGCGTTCACCGGCTGTGCCGCTTCCGAATTTGTTGATAATCATATCCATTTCACCACCATCAACATGCCGCTGGTGCGTACACCGATGATCGCGCCGACAAAGATGTACAACAGCGTGCCGACGCTCTCACCTGAGCAAGCCGCAGATTTGGTCGTTGAAGCGATCGTTTACAAGCCTGTGCGCATCGCAACGCGCCTGGGTATTGCTGGTGCGGTACTGCATGCCGTATCGCCAAAGCTCACCAAAATTATTCTGAATGCTGCGTTCCGTATGTTCCCGGATTCCACAGCTTCGCAAGGCAAGAAGGGCGAGGTTGCGAAGGAAGTGGAGATGACGCCGGAGGCGATGGCGTTTGCGCAGATTACACAAGGCGTGCATTGGTGATCTCTTCACACGCCCGAAGCCACCAGATCGGCGCGCATGCGGCATTGCGTGCTCGCCTTCAATCCTCACATACGAAAAGTATGCTCCGGTTGAAGGCTCCGCCGCGCCTTGCCTGCGTCCGATCTGGTGACTTCTGGCTCGATCGGGCTTCTATTGAATATCGCGAATATCGATAGCGCAATTCTCGCAACTGCCAGCAATAATTGGCAAAAAGTTGCAATGGTAATTGCAAAAGTGTCAGTCACGAACCGTGCCGACTTTACAGAGGACGAAGACGATTTCGAGTTGATTGCCAAACGCGTAGAAGCGCTGATTGATAAAGGTCGACTCGTAGCGGAAGGTGACACCACGAACTGGCGGCGAAGTGAAATCAAACTTCCATAGCCATTGCGCTACTCCTGTATTTTCCCTACTTCTGAGAATCAATATGCCAAAACTAAAACCTGGCGATCCCGCCCCCAACTTCTCCGGCACGTTAACCGACGGCACTACCGTCAGCCTCAAGGACTATCACGGCAAAAAACTCATCATGTATTTCTACCCGATGGACGATACGCCCGGCTGCACCGCGCAGGCGTGCTCGCTGCGTGATGCCAACGCCGACATTAAAGCCAAAGGTGCCGCGATTCTGGGTGTATCAACGCAAGACGAAGCCTCGCATCAGAAATTCTCAACCAAGTACAAGCTCAATTTCCCATTGCTGGCGGATACCGACCGCTCGGTCGGAAAAGCTTATGGTGCAATTGGCGGCGGCGGGCTAATGTCTGCGGCAAAGGCCATTGTGGGCCTCTCGGACCGTGTCACTTTTATTATTGATGAGAAAGGCAAGATCACACACATCATCGATTCGGTTGATACAAAAAATCACGCTGAAGAGGTGCTCGCCCTGCTCTGATTATTCGGATTGAGCAAGAAAAAACGGCACCGGCAAAGGTGCCGTTTTTATTTCTATCTGCACTGCTTGATTTCATCATGCGATGGCTCGCTTGTAGTCGCTGTAGGACAAATCTGACCCAGCATGTCGGGTTTCGCCGGTATCGGTGTCACGTCCGTCACTCTATTCTCCATGCAGAAACTCAACTGCTAAAACGGGGAAGAAGAGGAAATGGGAAAGGTTGTGCGCACCATTGTTTGCATCCCACCCACGTCGCCTGATTGGCTGCGCGGTTTAATGGCGTCGTGTGCGGCATCGATGATTGTCGGCTGCGCATCTCTTCCGCAGACAACAGCCGACATGCTGCCAATCTCGGCGCAGCCCGCCAAAATGGAAGGCGCACGCGGCCCGCTATCGGTCACACAGACAAAAGCGATTCTGGCGAACCTCAGTAGCCGCAGTAAGGAGACGGGTATTTTCGAGCGCCATCTTGCGCTTGAAGAAGCGGTAGCCGGCAGTCCGTTGACGGTGAGCAACCGGACCACACTATTTCAGGATGGCGAATCTACTTATTCGGCCATGCTCAAGGCAATCGCTGCGGCCAAAGACAACATCAATATGGAAACCTACATCATTGAAGACGATGAAGTGGGTCGGCAGTTCTCGGACGCACTCATTGAGAAACAAAAGCAAGGCGTACAGGTTGCGCTGATTTACGACAGCGTAGGTTCTCTCAATACGCCCAAGTCATTTTTCCAGCGGCTCAAGGACAGCGGCATCAAGACGCTTGAATTCAATCCCGTCAATCCGCTCGAGGCAAAAAAAGGCTGGCAGGTAAACCAGCGTGATCACCGGAAACTATTGATCGTCGATGGCACCAGCGTTTTTCTAGGCGGAGTGAATATCAGCAACGTGTATTCGAGTGGATCAGGCGGCAAACGATCAACTAAAAACCCCGACAAAGAAAAAACGCCGTGGCGCGACACGCACCTGCTGGTGGAAGGGCCGGTAGTGGCCGAGTTCCAGAAATTGTTTATGGATACCTGGAGGAAGCAAAAGGGCGAAACCCTGCCAGACAAAAAATATTTCCCTCCACAAACGCAAAAGGGTAAAGAAGTCGTGCGCGCGATTGGGAGTTCATCCGATGACGGCGGTGGTCAGATTTACAACACCTTGGTTTCGGCCATCGGCAGCGCAGAGACATCGGTCTATCTCACCAACGCTTACTTTGCGCCGGACGAACACATCATGACTGCTCTCGGCGATGCAGTACGGCGCGGGGTGGATGTCAAAATTATTTTGCCGAGCAAGACCGATTCCTCACTGATTTTTCATGCCGGTCGCTCGTACTACGACGCACTGCTCAAATCCGGCGTGAAAATTTTCGAGCGGGGCCAAGCCTTGCTGCATGCCAAGACGGCACTGATTGACGGTTTGTGGTCGACCATCGGCTCAACAAATCTCGATTGGCGGAGCTTCCTGCATAACGACGAGGTAAACGCTGTCATTCTCAGCACGGAGTTTGGCGTGCAGATGAACACCATGTTCGAGAAAGACCTTGCCGCATCAACACAAGTCACGCCCGAATCCTGGCGTGCGCGTTCACTCGTGATGCGCGTCAAGGAACAGGCGGCACGAATCTGGGTGTATTGGTTATGAAAGTAGAAACTATGGCAACGAAGCCATCGACGCGAAACGGGCACGAAGTGCAATCGGGCAAGGACAGCCCGCGCATTTCTGCAATCACACCTGCCGTATTGATGCTGGCAGCAGTTGCGCTATGGCTTGTGAGTGGCTTTACGTTGGCCGACGCTGCCACTGTTTCAGGAACCAGCGCCAGCAGTGGCCCGGCTTCGGTGTTGCGCGCGCAACACGTGGCGCTACAACAGCAACTGGCCAACAACGCGTTCCATCTTCCGTTGGTGTTGGCGTCGGATCAGACATCGAAAGATGTGAAGGGCGACATTTATACTGTCATCCCGCACCCGTTTGACAAATTTAGCGGTGCACTCAGCGGGCCGCAGGTGTGGTGTGACATTCTTATCCTGCACCTCAATACCAAATACTGCAGTGTCGCGCGCGAGCAGCAGGCAACGACATTGCTGATGAACGTGGGGAAGAAGTTCGACCAACCGCTTGATGAATCCTATCGTCTGGCATTCGCATGGAAGCTCGCCGACCGGCAAGCTGACTATCTGCGTGTGGCATTGACTGCCGACGCCGGCCCACTCAGCACGCACGACTATCGCATTACGCTGGAGGCCGTGCCGCTGGAAAACGGCACGACTTTTTTGCATCTTTCTTACGCATACGGATTTGGCGTGACCGGCAAGCTCGCCATGTCGGCATATTTCAGTACGATCGCACGATCCAAAGTGGGCTTCACTGTGACAGGCAAAGAAGAGGACGGCAGCCCGATTTATATCGGCGGCATGCGCGGTCTGGTGGAGCGCAACACGATGCGGTACTACCTGGCGATCGAAGCGTACTTGGGTGCGCTAACGATAACGCTCGCACCGCGCGCACAATTTGAAAAACGCATCAGCGACTGGTTCGTCGCAGCCGAACGCTATCCGAGACAATTACACGAGATGGAAAAAGCTGAATATCTAGACATGAAGCGAAAAGAGCAACGCCGTCAGATGGAGAGCGACGCGCTCGGTGTCCCCGTCAAGGGCTGATCGTGAAAATTGTTGTGCCGATTAGCGCCACAATAGGTTGAAACTGTAAGTCCGCGCCCGGATTGCCGTTCAGCACTAAAATAGCCTGAAAGCCGCGCCAGTGCTTGTGTTTTAATTTTTTGATGAACATTTTGCGGCTTATCGTGCCTTATCGCACCAACACCGTCGCCAGGCCCAGCAGCAAACCCATGCTAACAATATCGGTAGACGTCGTCAGAAAAATGCTCGACGCCGTTGCCGGATCTGCACCGTAGCGTTTCAACGTCAGTGGCACAATCGCACCTGAGATGCCGCTCACCATGCATGCGCCCACCATCGCCAAAAAGGTCACGATTGAAAGCATGATGGCGTGGGCAGAATGCTGCGCAGACGCAGTGACATACATTGCGATGCCGGCGATCACGCCAATTGGTGCCC
>JANOQY010000305.1:0-1585 GCA_031414995.1 Betaproteobacteria bacterium | reverse complement strand
CGAAGATTTGCCGACATAGTTGCCGCGCCAGTCGCGCACGTAAGGCGCGATGTCGGCTGCATCGGTAATAACACCGGCGTTGCCGACGATGGCGCGAATTTGCTCAATGAATGCGGCGTCAATCATGTCGAGGCGCGGATTTTTGCAAGCATCGCGGTGGTGGAGCGCTCAAACTGGAACGCAATCGCGTGCACGCTACCGCCCCAGCTTTTCACTTCCGCTCCGCCGACGATTTTATCGATCGGCCAATCGCCGCCTTTCACCAACACATCCGGATGCGCTTCAAGAATGCGTTGCAAGGGTGTGTCTTCGTCAAACCAGGTCACGAGCGATACGCACTCTAGCGAGGCAATCACAGCCATGCGATCTTCGAGTACATTGATCGGGCGGTCTTCCCCCTTGCCTAATCGCTTCACCGAGGCATCGGCATTCAAGGCAACGAGGAGCGAGCCGCCCAAGGCGCGCGCTTCAGCCAGATAAGTGACGTGGCCGCGATGCAGCACATCGAATACACCGTTGGTGAAAACGCGATTTCGGTCGAGCAGCTTCGCGCGGACCGTCAGCTCACCGGGCGCGCAGAACTTATTTTCGAATGATGGACGCATGGCGATATTGTAACCGCCATGCCCAATTTCATCAGACCGCGAGAACCTTCGCGGTCGGCTGTGAAAGGCCCGCGATCAATTCTTTGCGGAAGCGATTCAGATCGGTCGAGGTTTCAAACGTGCGGTCGAACAGGCTCGACATTTGTTTGAGAATGCCATTGACGACCCGGTTTTCCCAGACCTTGTCGAACTGGATTTGCGTATCCAGCCAGCGCTCCAGCCATTCCGGATCGGGTAGACGGGATTGCACGGTGTCGTTCGGAAACAGGGCTTTGTTGACGTGCAGATTGGTCGGGTGCAGTGGCTTGCCGCTTTTTCCTGAGCTTGCCATCAACACGCCGATCTTGGCGAACGCGAGTTTGGCTTCACCGCCCATTTTTTCAATGGCGCGTTTCATGTAGCGGAAGTAAGCGCCGGCATGGCGCGCTTCGTCCTTGGAAATGGTGTCGTAGATTTTTTTGATCACAGGCTCCGTATGCCATTCGGAGGCTCGCCGATACCATTGCGTGAGGCGGATTTCACCGCAAAAATGCAGCATCAATGTTTCCAGCGCGGGCGCGGGATCGAACGGAAAACGCACTGCATGCAGTTCCTGTTCGGTCGGCACCATGTCTGGCCGGAAGCGCTTCAGATAATCCATCAGTACCAGCGAGTGCTTTTGCTCTTCATAAAACCAGATCGACATGAACGCGGAAAAATCGCTGTCGTCCTGATTGTCGCGCAAAAACATTTCGGTCGCAGGCAGTGCGGACCATTCGGTGATCGCGTTCATCTTGATCGTGGTTGCCTGCTCGTCGGACAGGCGCGAGGGATCGAAAGAATCCCACGGAATATCGCTCGCCATATTCCAGCGCGATTTTTCGAGATCGTGAAACAAGTCGGGATAAAGCATCGGTGTGGACTGACTGGAGGCATTGGGATTCATTGAAGTACCCGCATTGGATAAGAACACATCAAACAATTATTAAGATTATTTCTAT
>JANOQY010000304.1:0-2657 GCA_031414995.1 Betaproteobacteria bacterium | reverse complement strand
TGACCGCATTCGCCTGAGTGTGGAAAATCGCGAGATCAGTTTGCTGGTGACGGACGTTGAATTGGCACAGCGTTCGCGCGATAACGTGATCGTTGAACCGACCGCAAAACGCGGTTATCTCAAACTGTTTTTGCAGACCGTCACGCAAGCCGACCAAGGCGTTGACTTTGATTTTTTGCGCGCGCCGGACGTGGTCGGCAAGACGCCAAAGAATTAGGGCACTCCTATAAATCCGTTTGTCGGGCGAACTGCTGCGTTGCGCGGTGCCTATGCGTTGCGCGCGCAACAGAATCCTCACGTACCGGTGTACGTTCCGGTTGCTGGTCAACGGCGTGGTTAAGCAGAACGCCGATTTGAACCAGATGATCTGGAACGTCGCCGAGCAAATCAGCCGCCTTTCCGCCGCATTCGAACTGATGGCCGGTGACATCATTTATTCCGGCACGCCAGAGAACGTCGGCCCGGTGGTGCGCGGCGACGTGATGCTGGGCAAACTCGCAGGTTTGCCGGACATCAGCGTGAAGGTGGTTTAAACAACCAAATGACTTGATAGCTTTGCGCTAGAAGCACCGCTTAACTTGGGCTAAGCACTGCAAAACGTCATTTATCGACTTAAGTCACAAATCGCGAATAATCAACTTTGTAAAGAAATTGGCCATATGCCCAGCGAAATAGCCATTTTCCGAAAGAAGCTGATAACGAATTTCACAGAAAAAATCAGCGTCTCAATCCGACCCATAGTCAATCCATCGACTGCGCTGAGAACTCGACGATGATCACTCAATCGTCACTTTCGCATCCTTGACTAGCTTCGCGAACTTGTCGGTCTCGGACTTGATTTGCAGCGCCATTTCACTAACGCTGCTGCCGACGGGCTCGGCTCCTATGTCGCTCATCTTTTTGCGAAATTCCGCTGACTGAATGATTTTGACCATCTCGGTGTTGAGGCGCGCCGTGATGTCCTTTGGTGTGGCCACCGGTGCCAGCACGCCGAACCACGTTCCGATGTTGAAACCCTTGAGCCCCGCCTCATCAAGCGTCGGTACGTCTGGCAATGCGGCGGATCGCTTATCCGTGGTCACTGCCAGCGCTCTGAGTTTGCCGGCCTTGATGTGTTGCAGCACCGGGGTGATGGTGTCGAACGACATGGTGATTTGTCCGCCGAGTAAATCCACCGCGAGCGGCCCGCTGCCTTTGTATGCCACGTGAATCAGCTCGCTGCCCGTGCTGGCTTGAAACTGCGTGCCGATCAAGTGTTGCGCAGTGCCGTTGCCGTTGGAGCCATAGGTCAGTTTGCCCGGCTGCGCCTTGGCCATCGCCACGAGTTCAGCTACATTTTTGGCGGGGGTGACGGCGTTGACAACCAACACGTTCGGCACCAACGCGACGGTGGTGATCGGTGCGAAATCTTTCTGGAAATCGTAGGCCATTTTTTTGTAAACGCTAGGCGCAATGGTGTGGTGAACGGCCCCCATCAACAACGTGTAACCATCCGGCTTGGACTTGGCCACATAGTCCGCACCCAGCGTTGCACCCGCGCCTGCCTTGTTCTCAACGATAACAGGCTGACCGAGGCTCACTGACAGTTTTTCGCCCAACGCACGGGCCAGCACGTCGGTGGTGCCGCCCGGTGGGAAGGGCACGATCAGACTGATGGGCTTGTTTGGCCAGGCTTGCGCCGACGCGCTACCGCTGGCGAGTGCGAAAGACGATGCCAGTGCGAGTGCGACAGTGCCTATCGCGTAACGACGGAAATAGTTTTTCATGCCGCCTCCGATCAAGCGGCTTTGCGTTGCACGTCGGGCGTGAGCAGCTCGCACACCGCTTGTGTGACCTGCGCGGTGGTCGCCTTGCCACCGAGGTCACCGGTGTGCAAAGACACGTCCGCAGTGACCGTTTCGATGACTTTCATCAACACGCCAGCGGCACGCAGTTCACCCAGATGTTCGAGCATCATCACGCAGCTCCAGAAGGTGCCGACCGGGTTCGCCAATCCCTTGCCCATGATGTCAAACGCAGAGCCGTGAATCGGTTCGAACATGGAAGGATAGCGACGCTCGGGGTCGATGTTGCCGGTGGGCGCGATGCCGAGGCTGCCCGCGAGCGCAGCAGCCAGGTCGCTCAGAATGTCAGCGTGCAGATTGGTGGCAACAATCGTGTCGAGCGTTGCGGGGCGATTGATCATGCGCGCGGTGGCTGCGTCCACCAGCTCCTTGTCCCATTTCACGTCGGGGAATTCTTTAGCAATCTGCACCGCGATCTCGTCCCACATCACCATAGCATGACGTTGCGCATTTGATTTGGTGATGACCGTCAGCAACTTGCGCGGACGTGATTGCGCGAGCTTGAAGGCGAAGCGCATGATGCGCTCGACGCCCGCGCGGGTCATGATGCTCACGTCGGTTGCGGCCTCAATCGGATGACCTTGATGCACGCGACCGCCAACGCCAGCGTATTCGCCCTCTGAGTTCTCGCGCACGATGACCCAGTTCAAATCATCGGGGCTGCAGCGCTTAAGCGGGCCATCAATACCGGGCAGGATGCGCGTTGGGCGCACGTTGGCATATTGATCAAAACCCTGACAAATTTTCAGGCGCAGCCCCCACAACGTGATGTGATCGGCGATGTGCGGATCGCCCGCTGAGCCGAACAGAATA
>JANOQY010000303.1:0-8723 GCA_031414995.1 Betaproteobacteria bacterium | reverse complement strand
GAGCTACTTCCTGCAGCCAAGCGCAGCCGGGCAATTTCGTTGCTAATGCTGGTGCAACTTCGCAAACAGCCTGTCTGGCAGGAACCTTCCAAGCCAACAGCGGCGCAACGTCTTGCGGTCAGGCGCAACCGGGCAATTTTGCTGCTACGGCAGGTGCGATTTCGCAAACGGCGTGTTTGGCTGGCACATTCCAAATGAGTGCTGGCGCGCTGTCATGCGATGCAGCACAGCCAGGCAACTTTGCTGCTGGCCCCGGAGCCACAGGGCAAACCGCCTGCGCGGCGGGATCGTTCCAGCCGAACAGCAATGCCTCCTCTTGCGGCTTGGCGCAACCCGGTAACTTCGTATCCGGCATTGGCGCGACGACGCAAAGCACCTGTGCGGTTGGCACATTCCAAGCCAACAGCGGTGCCGTGCAATGCGATGCGGCGCAGCCGGGTAATTTTGTTTCAGGGGCAGGTTCCAGCTCGCAGACAGCCTGTTCGCCGGGAACATTCCAGGCCAACAGCAATGCGACCTCGTGTAATCCTGCATCGCCGGGCAGCTTTGTTGCCGGATCAAGCGCAACCACACAAACGCCCTGCGCCGCCGGTTCATTCCAGGCCAGCGCGGGACAGCCTTCGTGCGGTCTGGCGCAACCCGGCTTCTTCGTTGCCAATGCGGGTGCGATTTCGCAAACGATTTGTCCAGCTGGTACAACATCGACGACCGCAGGCGCGACGTCATGCAGCACGGTGTTCTTTAACGTGAGTCCTAGCGCGGGGCTTAACGGATCGATCTCGCCACGCATCGTGCAGTCGATTGCACAAGGGACCACCACGACGTTCATGGTCTCGCCTGATGCGGGTTACAGCGCGAGCGTGGGCGGTACGTGCGGCGGCACATTCAGCAGCGGCACATTCACAACCAACGCGATCATCGCCGACTGTACGGTGAATGCTACCTTCACCCTAGACCTCGCTTTCCTCGCGGTGCAATCACGCAAGATCCACGGCGCAACACCTTACGATATCGCCATCGACACCGGCGTCGGCGCGCCAGCGACAGTGGAGCCGCGCACTATCGGCACCGGACACACCATCGTGTTCCAGTTCAACGTGCCGATCACGGCGTCGGGAACCGCTAGCGTGGTTAATGCCATGTCGGCACCAATTGGCGTGGTGTCCACATCTGCATCGGGCAATGACGTGATCGTAACAATCACCGCTGTGCCGGATAACCAGCGGGTGGTGATCTCACTCGCTGGTGTGAATGGCGCCGGCAGTGCCACTGCGCAGATTGGGTTCCTCACCGGTGACGCAAACAATACGCGCTCGGTAACCGCAAGCGATATCAGCGGCGTGAAGGCGCGATCCGGTCAAACGACGACGGCGGCCAATTTCAGGTTCGATGTCAACGCGTCCGGATCGATCAATTCGGCCGATATTTCTGCGGTGAAGGCGCGTTCGGGGTTATCGCTACCTTGATGCTGGATGCTTGAAAGTACGCAGTTGGTGCCTTAATGTTGACTTGGGTACTTGCTGCGTACAAAAAACAAAAAACTCTAGCATTGGCGCGGCTTTCAACGGCATTTATGCCTGAAAGCCACGCCAGTGCTAGAGTTTATTAATTTTCGAAGCTATCCAACTACGCCGTCGCAACGACCGGTGCAGGCTCTTTCTGTAACAGCGTCACCAATTGCGTGACCTTGGCGCGCATCTGCCGACGATCAACGATCATGTCGATCGCGCCTTTTTCGAGCAGGAATTCAGCACGCTGGAAGCCGTCTGGGAGGGTTTCGCGTACTGTCTGTTCGATCACGCGCGGGCCCGCGAAACCGATGAGTGCGCCGGGTTCGCCGATCACGACATCACCTAGCATCGCAAAGCTCGCCGAGACGCCGCCCATGGTGGGATCGGTCAGCACGGAAATAAACGGCAGGCGCGCCTTGGAAAGCTGATGCAAACAAGAAGTCGTTTTCGCCATTTGCATGAGGGAAAGCAGACCTTCCTGCATACGCGCGCCGCCTGAAGCGGTGAAGCAGACAAAGGGCATTTTCTCGTCGGCACAGGCCTCGACAGCACGCGCGAAACGCTCACCCACGACCGAGCCCATCGACCCGCCGAGAAAATTAAATTCGAAGGCTGCAGCGATCAACGGCACGCTGATCACCGTCCCCTGCATCACCACCAACGCATCGGTTTCGCCAGTCGCTTTTTCGGCGTCTTCAAGTCGATCAATGTATTTTTTGCTGTCTTTAAATTTGAGGGTATCAATCGGCACCACTTCACTGCCGATCTCGGCCCGGCCTTCGGGATCAAAAAACATGTCGAGTCGTGCACGCGCCGAAATACGATTGTGATAGTTACACTTCGGGCAAACGTGTTGGTTGTTTTCCAGATCGGTGAAATAAAGCGTCGCCTGACACGATGGACATTTACTCCACAAGCCTTCAGGCACCGCTTTCTTTTGAACGGCGCTGTTGATCTTGATCTTCGGCGGCAGTAGCTTTCTGAACCAGCTCATGAATCCATCGTCCCGCGAATATTCTTCAGCAGCACACGAACATTTTCGACCGCTGTTTCAGGTGTTGACGCTTCCATTTCCTGAATGAGCCGCGATCCGATCACAACTGCATCGGCGAAGGCGGCGATGCGCTTCGCAGTTTCACCATCGCGGATGCCAAAGCCAACCCCGACCGGCAATTTGGTCTGTGATTTTATTTTCGCGATCATCGACGCGACTTCGCCAGTGTCGATATGGCCTGCGCCGGTCACGCCTTTTAGCGAAACGTAATAAATGTAGCCCCGTGCCACAGTCGATACAAGCTTGATGCGTTCAGTTGATGACGTCGGCGAGAGCAAATAAATCACCGCAATACCTGCCGCGTCCATGATCTGAACCAGCTCGCCACTTTCTTCGGGCGGAGAATCCACCACCAGCACTCCATCCACACCGGCTGCTGATGCGCGCTCGGCAAATACTTCCATGCCCATACGCTCGATCGGGTTTGCATAGCCCATCAACACAACCGGCGTCACCTGATTCGTTTTGCGAAATTCGCTGACGTAGGCAAGCACGTCATTAAGACCAACGCCAAACTTAAGCGCACGTTCGGAGGAACGCTGGATCACGGGGCCGTCGGCCATCGGATCTGAAAACGGTACGCCCAGCTCGATGATGTCCACACCGGCATCGACCATCGCGTGCATCAGCGGCACCGTGATGGTTGGGGATGGGTCGCCTGCGGTGACAAACGGGATGAGCGCTTTTCTTTTTTCGCTTGCCAGTCGCGCAAACGTGTTGGCTATTCTTGAAACTGAGCTTGAAACTGAGTTTGACACTGGGCGCGACATTATTGCTGGGTACCCGCAGCGGCGTGTGTGCGTTCTGCCACCGTCGCCATGTCTTTGTCGCCGCGTCCGGAGAGATTGACGAGCAACACGCGGTCCTTGGCCATGGTCGGTGCCATTTTCATGGCTTCCGCCACGGCGTGGCTGGATTCCAGCGCAGGGATGATACCTTCCGTACGGCACAGCCGATGAAATGCCGCCAGCGCCTCGTCGTCGTTGATAGCGACATACTCAGCCCGCTTGCTGT
This sequence comes from Betaproteobacteria bacterium, assembly GCA_031414995.1. Lineage (GTDB taxonomy): Bacteria > Pseudomonadota > Gammaproteobacteria > Burkholderiales > Usitatibacteraceae > UKL13-2. The sequence goes on along the minus strand of JANOQY010000303.1, from coordinate 5,144 downwards.
CCTTTAACCACGCGTGTTCTGGGCCGACACCCGGGTAGTCCAAGCCCGCCGATACCGAATGCGTGTCGATAATCTGGCCATTGGCATCCTGAATCAGGTAAGTGCGATTGCCATGCAAAATCCCAGGCGTTCCTGCTGACAGCGAGGCCGCATGCCTGCCCGTGGCAATGCCGTCGCCACCCGCCTCTACGCCAATCAGGCGTACGTTTCGGTCAGGAATGTAGTCGAAGAAAATACCCATCGCGTTTGAACCACCACCCACGCATGCCAACACAGCATCAGGTTGGCGACCGATCATCTCGGGCATTTGCTTAAGGCATTCCTTGCCGACCACTGAATTGAAATCGCGAACCATCATTGGATACGGATGCGGCCCGGCCACTGTACCGATAATGTAGAAAGTGCTTTCTACATTCGTGACCCAGTCACGCATCGCCTCGTTCAACGCGTCCTTCAATGTTCTGGAACCACTTTCAACAGGCACCACGGTTGCACCGAGCAGCTTCATGCGATAAACATTTTGTGCCTGGCGCCGGATGTCTTCGCTGCCCATGTACACAACACATTCCATGCCGTAGCGAGCGGCGACTGTGGCCGTGGCCACGCCATGCTGACCCGCGCCGGTTTCGGCGATGACGCGTCGTTTGCCCATGCGACGAGCAAGCATCGCTTGTCCTACGGTATTATTTACTTTGTGTGCGCCGGTGTGGTTAAGGTCTTCGCGCTTCAAGTAAATCTGTGCGCCGCCGAGTTCATCGGAAAGACGTTTGGCGTGATAGATCGGGCTGGGACGACCGACGAAATGTTTCAGTTCGTATTGAATTTCAGCCACAAACGCCGGATCTGCTTTGGCTTTTTCGTATTCGAGATTCAGGTCAAGCAGTGCAGCTTGCAATGTCTCGGCCACGAACACGCCACCATAGGGGCCGAAATGTCCTTTTGCATCGGGAAAATTGTATTGTTCAGCTTGCGTCTGCATTTCTTGCATCCTCGATAAACTGCTTGATTTTGGTGTGGTCTTTCACACCTTTTTGCGCCACCGCGCCCTCCATTTTTTCAACACCGCTGGATACATCGACCGCCCAAGGCCGAATGGCCCGAACGGCGCCAGCGACGTTGCCGGGCATTAACCCACCCGACAACACGATGCGGCCACGCAACTGGTCGGGAATAACGTTCCAGTCAAAACTTTCGCCGCTGCCGCCGTACAAACCCTGCGCCAGGGTATCAAGCAGCAATGCGCGTGCGCCGTGAAATTCATGACTACATTCTAACAAATCGTCGGCAGTCGTCCCGGCACCGACACGGATGGCTTTCAGGAACGGTACGCCAAACTGTGTGCAATATGCGGGGTCTTCGTCACCGTGAAACTGCAGCAACGATGGGCGCAGGCGATCAATCACGTCATTAACCTCATCGGTTGGCGCATTGACAAACAGGGCGACCGTCGACACGAATGGCGGCAATGCTACTGAAATCGATGTTGCCTGCTCGATCGTCACCGCACGCGGGCTGGGGCCATAAAAAATCAAGCCAATGGCATCAGCGCCTGCGCGGGCAGCACAAAGAGCATCTTCAACGCATGTGATGCCACAAATTTTAATACGTGTGCGGGACATGGCTAATTTCCAAACGGATGACGGCGGCGTAAAGGGGGCAGGCCAAATTTTGCATCGTACTCGATATCGCAAAGGTACAACCCATCCGGCGCGAACGTCGGTGCCGCGCGCTTGCGATCACGACTCTTCATGACTTCGATAAACGCAGCAAGACTTCGCCGCCCCGCGCCGACGTACACAAGCTCACCAACGATATTGCGCACCATGTGATGCAAGTAGGCATTGGCCCGAAACGTAAGCGCGATTAACTGGTGTGCATCATCACCGCTGCCGACACGTTCAATACTCGCCTCAATCATCGTTCTGACGGGTGATGCTGCCTGACATTCAGCGGCGCGATAAGCTGAAAAATCGTGCTCACCCAACAGTTGGGCCGCAGCCAACTGCATCTCCGCTATATCAAGCGGGGCGTGGAACCAGCCAACCATCCCGTGGAACGCCGCGCTACCGACGGGATCATTCAGGAGCAAATAACGATAGGTGCGTGACAGCGCAGAAAAGCGTGCATGAAAATCCCCGGTAACCGGCTTGGCCCACACCACCCGAATGTCAGTCGGTAAGCTGGTATTGATGCCGCGAACCCACGCAATATCGTCACGCACGATTTCCGTATCCAGATGAACGACTTGTGCGAGCGCGTGCACGCCAGTGTCGGTGCGACCGGCGCAGACTGTGGCAACGTCTGCACCATCCGGGCCAATAAATTTACCGATTGCCCGCTCGATATGATCCTGCACTGCACAGCCTGCGGGCTGTGTCTGCCAGCCACAGTACTGCGTGCCGCGATATTCAAGACCGAGTGCAATGCGCATTTATTCTGAAAGCCTCAATTGTGGATGGGGGAGCGGAGGATGGCTTGCTGTGATGAGGGTGCGGACAAGACCTCAGCGATTATGGCCCCCAAAAAAACAAAGGGCGCGTTTCCGCGCCCTAATTCCAAAACATCGAAAACGTCAAAGGCCTGCTAGCAGCTTCTTGGCTTCGGCTTGTTGTGCCGGTGAACCTTCACGAGCTACTTCGTTGAGAATCTCCTTGGCACCATCACTATCACCAATTTCCACATAAGCCTTGGCAAGTTCAAGCTTGGTTGCCACCGCGCCGGTATCACCGCCCCCTGTTGCCGCCGGCACATCAAGATCCAGACTCAAGTCGCCAAACGATGCCGCCGCTGCCGGTGGTATTGCAATCGTTCTTGCAAACTGATCTTGTGGTGTAGCGGGCATCTTTTGTGTTGAAAGATGCGCTGGCTCGTCGAGCGACAACGCCGAAAGATCGAAATCGAATGACGATGATTCGGCAGCTGGCGCAGCGGCTGAAGCAGGTGCGGGCTCATCAAGTGCCAAATCAAAATCGAGCCCACCACCAGCGCTGGCACTGCTGATATCAGCATGCGAAGCAGGTCCTGCGGATGAATTCAGATCCAGATCAAAATCAGCACCTACCGGTGGCGCTGGTTGAACACTGGTTGCCAGAGAAATATCCATGGCCGGCGCAGGTGCTGCAGCAGAATCAGAAAAACCAAGATCAAAATCGAGATCCGGTGGTGCAGCCGGTTCAGCACTGGCCACAGCGGCACCGCCAGCCACAAACGCGCCGGTCGTTGCGTACGCAGCGCCGCTGCCGCTGTAAAGTGTATTTTGCGGATCAATCGCCGCGCCCATTGCTGCGGCTTTGGCCCAGTGCGGGCTGCCCTCGCCGACGCTTTCCTTGAATTCACGCGCAACGTTTTCAAATGCCTGCGCACTCTTGCGATTGTGGTAAATCTCCAAGAGCTTCAGCGTAATTTCGTGACGATTCTTGTCGCGACCGAGAGCCTCTTTCAGAATCTCTTCTGCCTGCGCATCACGGCCATAAGCGATATAGACATCAGCCTCTGCAAGCGGATCGACTTCATCGGTGTCAATGCTGCCCGGGCCGGTCTTGTCAAAGTCTGTAAGGAATGAACTGTTACCGGTATCAACCAGTCCGCCGCCTTTGTTGCCCGTCACTGTATTGGGCTTCAAATCGCTCGGCATGATCGAGGAAGTCTTGCTCATGCTGGTGCTACCGATCTTACTTTTCTTTTTACGGCGCATGAAGCCGAAAAGCAGAAGGCCTGTACCTGCCAGTGCAGCACCACCAGCACCGAGTGCAAGCGCATTTTCTTCAAAGAAGTTGGGCTCTGGTGGAGGTGGGGGAGCAGCTTTTTTCGGTGGGACTGGCTTTGCCTCGGCAGGTTTTGCTGCAGCGACGACGTCAGTTTTCGGTGGCTCAGTCTTGGCATCGACCTTGGGTGCGTCTTTGCTCGCATCGGCTACAACAACTGGAGTTGCCGGAGGCGTAACTTGGGCGACCTTCGTATCTACTGGCGGCACCGGTGTTGGCGCAACGACCGGCGCAGGAACTGCTTTCGCTTCTACCTTCGGCGCGGCCTTCTCATCAGGCTTGGCCGCCAGCTTGGTATCCGCAGGCGCGCCGAGACCCTTCACTTCGGCGAGCTTCTTCATCGTGGTAATTTGCTTCTCCAGATCAGCCACCCGTGAATTGGCTTCCTTCAGGGCATTTTCCCGCGCGATCTTTTCTTCCTTGAGCGCATTCATTTGGTCCTGCGCACCGCCTGCAGCACCGACGCCACCGACTTTGCCGGGCGTTCCGTCAGTTTTGGCGATCTTCAACTGATCCTTCGTCGGCGCGGCGGCGGTTGGCGTTTCCGTTTTTGCGACGGTTATCTTGCCGGTTGCCTCATTGGCCGCTGCTTTTGCCGGTGCACTGGAGACGGAGCCTGCAACCTGCTCCCGATACGCGTTCCAGTTTGCTACCTGAACTTTGATCTCATTACGCGCGTCACTTGCCGATACATTTGCAACGTCACTCGCTGATGGCACCCGCAAAATTTGCCCGGTACGCAAGCGATTCATATTTTGATCAACAAATGCGTCTTTGTTCTCGCGATAAAGCGCGACCAGCATTTGCTCAAGCGAGACTGCATCCGGCTTCATGTCTTTGGCGATCTTGCTCAACGTGTCACCACGCTTGACCGGACCGTAGGTGTCGCCGCCAGTCTCAGATTTCGCAGAAGGCGAACCTGTAATGGTCGCTGGTGCCGTCGCGACACTTGGCGCTTGCACTGGCGCAGTTGGCTTAACGGGTGAGACGACCGCAACAGGCGGCGCAATGCGGGCTTCATTGAACCCTGGCGGATCGAGCAGGATCGGATACTCGCGCAACAACCGGCCTGCAGGCCAATTCATCTCAACGAGTACGTCCAGAAATGGCTCATTGATCGGCGCGTTGCTGGTAATCCGCAGAACCGGCGTCCCGTTGGCACGTCGCTCAGTGGTGAAGCGCAATTGCCGCAAGAGTGGAGAATACTCAATGCGAGCTTCTCCGTAGGACTCGGGGCTAGCCACGCGACCTGAGATCGAGTCGAATTCGCCAGGCTGAAGCGAGACGAGTTCAATTTCAGCCGATAGCGGCTGACCCAATGCGGAATTGACCGAGAGTTTGCCTAAGCCCGCCGCGTTAACTGCCAACGCGGAAAATGCC
>JANOQY010000302.1:0-25145 GCA_031414995.1 Betaproteobacteria bacterium | reverse complement strand
AACCGCCTTTACGCCCCATATTTGCATCGAACTGTGGCCACGCAATGCTTGTTCACCACAATCAATCATTTCAAACCCGTCAGGCAATTGCGCCCTCACCTGATCGGTCATTACGATTGGCGTTCCCAAGCGCTTTGTCAGTCCTTCGATCCTTGATGCCACGTTGACCGCATCACCAATTGCCGAATAGTTGTGCCGCTCTGTAGAACCAATATTGCCAACCACTACTTTTCCGTAGTTTATGCCTATTCCAATTTCCACGGGCGGCAAACCTTCCGCCGCAAATTCTTCGTTCAGTTTCCTTAGTTGCTCAACCATATCAACACCACACCTGACTGCTGATTCACAAGGATTCGGCAGACCAATTGGCGCACTGAATAACACCATCATTCCATCACCCATGAATTTATCCATGGTGCCATCGAAGCGATGCACGGATCCGACCATACGGTCGAAGTAGCGTGTCAAAAGCGACGTTACCGCTTCCGGAGAAAGCGACTCCGAGATTCCTGTAAATCCACGGATGTCAGTGAACATGACACACACCAGTGCCGTTTTCGCTGAAATGCCGCCCGCCAAATTTCCCGCCAGAATTTCCTGCAATACAGTTGGAGAGACGCTACCGGAAAACGACTGCCTGATCAGATTTTCACGTGCCCGGGTTTGCATGCCTTCCGCGACTGCGCCTACACCCACCGCAATCCACAACACCACAGCAAAGGTTACCGCAGGAATGACCCAATTGAATGTGATCAACGTCACTGAAAGCGCAAAAAATGCGAGCGGTGCGAAAACAAACGCGAATAGATAGGTCGATCGATTTGATGGTGCGAAAACGAACATCAATATCAGCACGCAAATGACCCACTGCCACACGGTTGGGAGAGGATTCAGCAGACCTGCGCCGAGCAGGTTGCGCAACACCTGAAAGTGAATGGTCACGCCAGGCTGGGTCGGGTTCAACTCCTGCTCTGCATAGCCCGCGCCACCACGTTCCCAGTCAGACAGTCCGACGGGCAGCTTCCAGCGGTCTTGCGATCTGGCAACGGTTCCGATCAGCACCACTTTTCCCGCAAATTGGCGCTCGAGCTCTGCTACATTGTTCGATTCCTGCCATTCGAGCACTTGTTGAATCGGAATGTAGCGGATCAGCCCACCCACGGAATAGTCGATAAATCCTTCGCCAGATTGACGTCCAACTTTTCGCGCAATTTCGGCAGCGAACATCGGAAAAGTACCGGTATTGACCACGCCAGTTTCGGAGAAGCGACGCGCGACCCGGTCAGGGTCTTCAATAATTTGATCAATCGCAAATGTCTCGTCCCCCAATGCGCGCAAAAACGGAATGTGAATGCGCGCAATAAATCCGGCGCGATCAACCGTATGTGCTACGACCAGCGGCGACACCGCTTTGAAATCCCTGAGTGCCGTAAGTAAAGCATAGTCCAGCCCCGGTTTGATCTTGTCGAATGACTTTGGCGGCAACTGGATATCAATACCAACCACTGCCGGCTTGACCGTTGCAAGTGCCCGCATCGTCTTGCCGAGATGCGCGTGCCACATGGCCAGCGGTTCTTCAAAAACGTCCTCGGATGCCTCGTCCATGCCGATCAACACAGGCTCAACTGCAGCTGGCCGCGGATAAATATTTCGGATGACCTTCATCTGCACGTCAAACGACAATCGCTCCAGAAGACTGATAAGTGATTGGCTGCGATTTGGGAAACTCCACAGGAAAGAAAACACCAGTATCGCAATGGCCAATAGCGCGATACTGCGGTTGCCATCACGCGCCCAAAATTTACCGATTGAACCAAATGCTGCCAACTGAGCCTCTCCCGTTTATCTGCGCGCGATGCGTATCAAGCATTCTGATTTTGTCTGCCTTCCGGCTTATGGCACTATTCTAACGGCACATCTCAAAAACGCTTTCGCAATCATGACAAAACCCTTCGGAACTTTCGACTACGTTATCGTCGGCGCAGGTACGGCAGGTTGCGTGCTTGCCAATCGCCTTTCTGCCGACCCGACGGTGCGCGTATTGCTACTCGAAGCCGGCGGCAAGGATGACTGGATCTGGATTCACATTCCGGTCGGCTATCTTTATTGCATCGGCAATCCACGCACCGACTGGTGTTATCGCACCGAGCCTTGCGATGGACTCAATGGCCGCTCCATTTTGTATGCACGCGGCAAAGTGCTGGGCGGCTGCTCATCGATCAACGCCATGATCTACATGCGCGGCCAGGCGCGTGACTACGATGCATGGGCGGCAAACGGCAATCCGGGATGGTCATGGAACGATGTGTTCCCTGTGTTCAAAGGCTCGGAAGATCATTACGGCGGGATCGGTGAACTGCACGGTGCCGGTGGCGAATGGCGGGTTGAAGAGCAGCGGCTGGATTGGGAAATCCTCAACGCGTGGCGCGATGCGGCCGAGCAATGCGGCATTCCAAAAGTGCCCGACTTCAACGGCGGCGACAATTTTGGATCAGCGCGTTTTCAGGTGAATCAACGCACGGGTGTCAGATGGAATGCATCGAAAGCGTTTCTGCGACCCGCAATGAAAAGACCGAATCTGACGGTACTGACCAAAGTACACGCGACCAAAATTCGTTTCAGTCTGTGTGAGGGTAAGCAGCAGGCGATCGGCATCGAATTTATCCGCGACAACGAAATGTTTTTTGCCGAAGCATCGGGTGAAACGATTCTCGCTTCCGGCGCAATTAACTCGCCGCAGTTGTTGCAGCTATCCGGCGTTGGGCCTAGCCGTTTGCTCAGGGAGCATGCAATCAGCGTTGTCCATGAGTTACCCGGTGTTGGCGAAAACCTGCAAGATCATCTGCAATTACGCATGGCATTCAAAGTGCAAGGTGTGCTCACGATGAATGAATGGTCGAACAGTCTGTTTGGAAAAGCTCAGATGGCGCTGGAATACGCGCTCCATCGCACCGGCCCGTTGACGATGGCACCGTCGCAGTTGGGCGCGTTCGCGAAGTCGGATGCTGCACAAACATCAGCCAACATCCAGTACCACATTCAACCCTTGTCGCTCGACAAGTTCGGCGATCCGCCGCATACGTTCCCGGCTTTTACTGCAAGCGTCTGCAATCTGCGCCCCGAGAGCCGTGGCTTTGTTCGCATCAAAGGCATCGATCCGCACACCTATCCCGTCATTCAGCCCAACTATCTCTCGACCGCGCACGACCGAAAAGTCGCGGTCGACTCGATGAAGCTCACGCGCAAAATTTCAACCGCCGCCGCATTGGCGAAATATCAGCCGGAGGAATTCATGCCCGGTTCAACAATTCAAACCGATGAGGAAATGGCCAACGCGGCGGGCAATATCGGCACAACAATTTTCCATCCGGTCGGCACCTGCAAGATGGGACCAGCTACGGATGCCAACGCGGTCGTCGATGCGCGCCTGCGCGTTCACGGCATCGCGCGGCTGCGGGTGGTGGATGCATCGATCATGCCATTGATCACGTCAGGCAACACAAATTCGCCAACGATCATGATCGCGGAACAAGGCAGCAGATTCATTCTGGAAGATCGCAAGCGAGGATGACTCAACACAAGGTACAAAATAGTGAAACTCTAGCACTGGCCAGGGCGGTAGAGCATTTTTGCCTGAAACGGCAAGCTGGACGGGCACTTTGCCTTTAATCATATGCACATAAGCCAACGGCGCGGCGATACGCTGCTCGCCTGGTATTTTGTTGTCATCTGGGGCTCAGGCTTTATCGCGACCAAAATCGGCATTCAATACGCGGCGCCGTTCACCTTCCTCTCGCTGCGTTTTGCTTTCGGCCTCATTTGCCTGATTCCACTGGTGCTGTGGCTGAAGCCCGCATGGCCAACGACGCAACGCGAATGGCTGCACATCATTGTCGCCGGGCTGTTGATGCACGCAATACATTTGTCGGGCAGCCACTACGCGCAATATCTGGGGATGTCGGCAGGCATTGCGGCAGTCATTCTGGCGCTGCAACCGCTCGCGACCGCAGTGATTTCACGCAGCTCTGGCGAGCGCGTCACGCAGCGGCAATGGTTCGGTATCGCGCTCGGCTTCGCTGGTGTCGCACTGATCGTGTGGCACAAGGTCGATATCCGCGCCGTCACCGTCGGCAGTTTGATTGCCGTGCTCACAGGATTGGTGGCACTGACCGTCGGCACGCTTTACCAGCGCAAATTTTGCCCAACCGTCGATTTGCGATCGAGTGCGCTCATTCAATTTGCAGCATCGTTGGTGGTGGTGGTGCCGCTCAGCATCGCGTTCGAGCCCGCGAAGGTGCAATGGTCGTGGCCGCTACTCGGGGCCATCGCTTTTCTGGTCGTATTCGCCTCCATTCTTGCCGTCAATGCCTTGCACACGCTGATGCGCCACGGCGAAGCAACCCGCGTGTCCAGCATGCTTTATCTGCCGCCCATTTTTGCGGTGGCCATGGAGTTCCTCGTTTTTGATGTCGTGCCGACGCCAATTTCGCTTATCGGCATCGTCATCACGTCGATTGGCGTGGCACTGGCGATGCAACGCGGGTCGGCCCGATAGACCCGATAGGCCCGAAAATCACCCAACATGAAAGAAAAAAACGCAACGCCCAATTCAGCCATGCGGCCACTACCATTACTCATCATCCTGATGGTGCTGGACCACATCGCATTCAATGGCAGCCGCGTATCTGCAACGCTCTACGCAATTTATCAGGGCGCGTCAGCATTGACCGTCGGCGCGCTGATCGCGCTGTACGCGCTGTTGCCGGCCATTCTTTCGGTTGCGGCGGGCCGCTGGATTGATCGGATCGGCGTGGTCAAGCCAATGCAGATTGGCTCTATCGCAATCGGCGTTGGTGCGCTGTTGCCGTTTCTGTTCCCGGGCATGACGGTGTTGTATGTGTCGTGCGTGATTGTCGGGCTCGCATTCATGCTGGTCAATGTCGCGGCCTATCATGCAGTCGGCGAGCTTTCGCGGCCGGAAGACCGCACCGTTAATTTCAGCTACGTGGCACTGGGATACTCCACCTCGTCGTTCATCGCGCCATTGTTTTCAGGTGTCGCAATCGATAGCGTTGGCCATCGCGCGACCTTCGCGTTTTTGGCGATTTTTACGCTTTTACCAATCATCGTACTCTCACTGAAATTGTTGCCCATCCCGGCGCCTGCACCTAAACCTGCGGGCAGCAACGCAGGCAATGTATTTGATCTCCTTCGCGACCCCCAATTGCGACGCCTCTATATCACCATGGCAGTGCTCACCGTCGCCTGGGATGTATATAACTTCGCGATCCCTGTTCACGGTTCAATGGTCGGTTTGTCGGCGTCAGAAATTGGCTTGGTCATGGCATCGTTTGCCGCTGCAACGTTTGCAGTGCGGCTGGCAACGCCATTTTTTGTGCAGCACGTAAAGCCGTGGACGATGCTTACAGCGGCCCTACTCATCGCCGGCGTGAGTTATTTTTTGCTGCCCTTCGTGACCAACGTGGCCATGATGATGGCGCTGATGTTTGTGTTGGGGCTGGGGCTGGGTTCGCCGCAGCCAATGGTATTGGCGTTACTTCACGAATCGGCTCCGGCAGGCCGCGCAGGAGAAGCGCTCGGCCTGCGCACCACGCTTATCAATGGCAGCCAGACCGCGATGCCACTAATATTCGGTGCCGTCGGCGCCACGCTGGGCATGATGCCGGTATTTTGGACGATGTCTGCGGCGCTGGTGTTCGGCAGTTTTTATGCGCGTCGCGCAAGTCGGCTCGCGCACAGAAACGAATCTAGCGAGTGAACTTTTCACCGCCGCTGAAGACTATATTGCTTCGGCACTGAGGCGGTTGTTGCGAAGTGATCAATGACAGTTGAATTTCAGGAATCCGTCCCAAATTTGCGATATGTGCGACCGGTAGCGGGATCGCCCGAACACCGGCGGCGCACGGTACAATCTGCCGTTAACTTTTTATTGATGGGAATAGTCAAACCATGAAACGCGTATTCCTCTTCCTTGCCACCAACCTTGCTGTCATGCTGGTGCTGGGCGTGGTGACCAGCTTATTGGGTGTCAACAAATTCCTGACTGCCAATGGTCTCAATCTGCCGATGCTGCTGGCGTTTTCAGCCGTGGTTGGTTTTACTGGCGCGATTTTTTCGCTGCTCATTTCCAAGCCGATGGCCAAGTGGAGTACCGGCGCGCAAGTCATTGAAAGCCCGCGCAACGAAACCGAACGCTGGCTGGTCGAAACTGTGCGCCGCCTTGCCAACAAAGCCAATATCGGCATGCCGGAAGTCGCCATTTACGAAGGTGCGCCAAACGCATTTGCGACAGGTGCATTCAAGAATTCCTCATTGGTCGCCGTCTCCACGGGTCTGCTGGAATCGATGACGAAAGAAGAAGTCGAAGCCGTGTTGGCGCATGAAATCGCGCACATCCTCAACGGCGACATGGTGACCCTCACCCTGATTCAGGGCGTAGTGAATACGTTCGTCGTGTTCCTGTCGAAGATCGTCGGTTACTTCGTTGACCGCGTCGTGTTGAAAAACGACCGCGCTGGCCCCGGTATCGGTTACTACATCACCGATATTGCCTGCCAGATCGTGTTTGGATTTCTTGCATCATTCATCGTCGCGTGGTTTTCGCGCCAGCGTGAATTTCGCGCCGACGCCGGTGCGGCAAACTTGATGGGCACGCCGCAACCGATGATAAAAGCACTCGCTCGACTGGGTGGTTTAGAAGCGGGGGAATTGCCGAAATCGATGGCTGCCTCCGGCATCTCGGACAAGATTGATGTGATGGCGTTGCGCGCCACCCACCCACCGATGCAGGAACGAATCGCTGCGTTACAGAATCGGCGTTAACGGCGCGGAGCTTCAGCAAATGGAAAGGGCCGCAATCATGCGGCCCTCTTCATTTGTAACCCAATCCAATGACACCCAGCACCCGTTATTCGCTCGGTTTTTTGAACACGGATTTGAGTGCGCCAAACAATCCGCTTTTTTTCTCTTCTTCCTGCGGTGGTGGTGTGGGATTTGCGACATATTGCGGCGTTTTAAACTGCGGCTTGGCGAACTGTCCGGTCGCGCTAGGATTAAAGGCAGGTCGCCGATTGAAATCCTTGAACCCTGAATCCTTGCCAATGAAGAGCTTGGCCAATTCTTCCAGTGCCTTGTCGGTGACGGTATCGGGCTCCAGCGTGTAAACGGTTGGGCCAAAGTCTTCGACGTTTTTCAGCTTGAAGCGAATAACACCTGCATCGTAATCACCGACCACGTCGGTGCCGCACAATACTTCACAGTTGATCTTGAAAACTTCGTGCGTCGTCACGCGTCGATCATTTTTGAACGGCTCAGAAGTGAAGCGCATGTTGTTCTGCCATAGCAGATCACGGAAACGCTCAATCTGTTCGGCTTCGCGTCTGACCGACAATTGTTCGGCTTTGCTGCGCTTGAAATTGATGGTGACGTTTTCAAAATGCTCGGAATTTTCGCGTTGCGACGTTCGGAACTCGATGCGGTAATCGCTCTGCGCCAGACCGTCGATCTTGCCGACGGTAAGTAAATCATAGACGAGCGAGCACGGCGGCTTGACCACATTCAGCTGTTTGAACAATTCACTCATGTACTGGAAAGTTTTGCGCAACGCGCGATCAACCGCTGCTGCATTGGCCTGAATCGACTGCGTCTTGGCGGCTTCCTGATTCTTGAGTGTCTCGGCCTCTTTTTTGAGGTCGTCGAGAAGTCCCATATGTTCTCCGTTTTACCGATTGTGCGTTATGCTGCGCTGAAGTTTGTTACTGCTTTTTACCAATTTAACATTTTACCGCAGCCGACAGGCGACTGTCTGCCACAAATTCGCTTTTGAAGAATGCTGTCGGCCTAACCTATGCACGCTCATCATGAAAACCATCCTTGCCCTTGACCAAGGCACCACCAGTTCGCGTGCGCTGCTGTTCGACCGACACGGCGAAATACTCGCTTCGGCCCAGCGCGAATTCACTCAGCATTTCCCACTCCCCGGCTGGGTCGAACACGACGCCAAGGAAATCTGGCGAACACAATGCGCTGTCGCTGCCGAGGTGATTGCCAAGGCCGCCCTCAAATCAGAAGACATCGCTGCCATCGGTATCACCAACCAGCGCGAAACAACAGTGCTGTGGGATCGCGCCAGTGGCTTGCCGTTGGGGCCTGCAATCGTCTGGCAGGATCGGCGTACGGCCAATTTTTGCGAGACGCTTAAACGTGACGGACTCGACGAGGTGATTCGCGACAAAACGGGCTTGATCATCGATGCGTATTTTTCGGCCACGAAATTGAATTGGTTGCTTGACAATATTTCTGGTGCGCGCCCTCGAGCGATAAATGGCGAACTTGCATTTGGCACCATCGATAGCTGGCTCATCTGGCAGCTAACAGCAGGCAAAGTCCATGCCACGGACGTATCCAACGCTTCCCGCACGATGCTATTCAATATCCATACGCTCGATTGGGATGACGAGCTATTACGTGCAATGGACATTCCTCGCGCCCTGTTGCCAAAAATTGTCAGTTCCAGTGAGGTCATTGGCGAAACCGCGTGCGAACATTTACCGCCCGGCATTCCGATTGGCGGCGTTGCCGGTGACCAGCAGGCCGCGTTGTTTGGCCAAGCCTGTCATCGGCGCGGAATGGCTAAAAATACTTACGGCACTGGTTGCTTCATGTTGATGAATACCGGCGAAGTGCCGGTCGTATCCCAACACAGATTGATCTCAACGGTGGCGTGGCGGCTCAATGGAAAACCCGCGCAATATGCGCTGGAGGGCAGCGTGTTTGTCGCCGGTGCTGCGGTGCAATGGCTACGCGATGGTCTCGGCATCATCGAACAATCAGCAGACGTGGAAGCGCTGGCGGCATCAGTGCCGGATTCGGGCGGCGTGATGGTGGTACCCGCTTTCGTCGGCCTCGGCGCGCCATATTGGGATCCGAATGCGCGCGGCGCCATCCTCGGCCTCACACGCGGCAGCACGCGGGCGCACATCGCCAGAGCGGCGATTGAATCGATCGCGTTTCAAAGTGCGGAACTCGCTGGTGCGATGCGTGAAGACGCTGGTGTTCCCTTGGCTGAACTGCGCGTCGATGGCGGAGCATCGGTCAATAATTTTCTGATGCAATTCCAGACAGATCTTTTAGGCGTCAACGTCGTGCGGCCAAAAATTACCGAGACCACCGCACTCGGTGCGGCATATCTGGCCGGCCTGGCTGTGGGCTTCTGGCGCTCGGAGGATGAAATCGCATCGTTATGGGCGAGTCAGCGCACATTTGTGCCGAAGCTTTCAAAAAACGACGCCGATGCGCGAATGGCGGCATGGCGGCAGGCGGTCGAGCGCACGAGAAATTGGGCTTGAACACCTCATGATTTCTCATGTGTTCATCGGCATCACCAATTTTGATCGCGGCTTTCGTTTTTATTCGGCCCTCACAGACGCGCTCGGGCTACGACTGAAATTCTGCGAACCGCAGAATCACTGGGCGGGTTGGAACGCGGTCGAGACGACACGTCCGTTGTTGGTGATCGGTAAGCCATTCAACGGCAACGCCGCAGCGCCTGGAAACGGCCAAATGGTCGCGCTGCTTGCGAGCAACCGCGCCGTAGTTGCTCACGCGTACGCGATCGCGCTGGCAAACGGTGGCACCTGCGAAGGGCCGCCCGGCTTGCGACCGCAATATCACGCCAATTACTACGGCGCCTATTTTCGTGATCCGGACGGCAATAAGATTTGCGTCTGCTGTCACGATTCAGGTTAAAAATTACTAAACACTAGCATTGGCGAGGCTTCTGGGTCATTTTATGCCTGAAGAGCCCGTCAAATGGCGTTTTACGTACTGCCTGAATTTACGCCCTTCCATCCTTACCTGACAGCACCAAACACCTTCTTCAAAATATCGCTGCCCGTCCCCACAGGATCGGTGCGAATTTTTTTCTCTTCTTCGCCGATCATGAAATAGAGCCCGTCCAGCGCCTTCGCTGTCACGTGCGTCTCGACTCTTGCTTGCTCGGGCTTCAGTTTCACGAAGCCGGTTTTTTGTACCTGCTCCGCAAGCGCGTTGTACTGTGCTGCCAATCCGATGCGCGTGGTGACAGTAGTGACGATCGGCAGAAATGTCTCATTCAATGGCGCCTGCGTTTTATCCTGGAAAAAACGCGTCACCGAATTATCGCCTCCAGTAAGAATCGCTTTTGCGTCCTGCACCGACATCGTTTTAACAGCGCCAACCAGCAGCGATTTCGCCTGTGGTACTGCCGCTTCGGCGGCGCGGTTCACGCCGAGCTTTAGATCGTCAACATCCTTGCCGCGTCCGATCAGTTTGATCGCACGTTCCGCTTTCTGAATCCAGTCCGGCAATGGAATCCGCACCCGTTCATTGCCCCAGAAACCATTTTCCTTGCCGAGTAATTCAACCGCAATTTGCGCGCCGCGCTCAAGCGCCGCCTTCACACCCGATCCGGCGTCTTTTTGCGAGAGATCCGCAAGCGCTGCGGGCGAAAGCGCCCACGCAAAGCGCAAAGGTTCAGCTACTAAAAAAGCCGACAACAGCGCAAAACGCACCGCGCCGGTCAGCGCCAGACGACGGTCAATCATATTTTCGTGGGCTACGTCATCACGCTGGTTTGCTTGCTTGCACCCATCCAAAGGTGGTTGAAATCGCTTGGTCATGCTCTGCCTCCAAAAGTCTGCCGTGTGACCAGTATGCACACCTCAAATACCGGCTGCAAACATCGTTTCTCGCGAGTTGACAGTTATTGGCTTTGGGCGTAACTTACCCGCTGGTCAGTTATTTTTTTGCATCGCTATCCAAAGAAAAAAGCATGTCAAACCCTGTACTGAAAACAAAAAACGCCATTGATTACAAATATTTAGCCGCAACATTTGCCAGCGGCATGTTGCTGGTCGCCGGCTTGAACGGCTGCGCCAAACAAGAGGCCACAGTAGAAAAGGTGCGCCCAGCCCTGACCTATAAGATCCCCGCCACCTCTGGCATCGACAGCGATGTCTACGCAGGCGACATCCATGCGAGGATTGAAGCCGATCATGCCTTTCGCGTCGGCGGAAAAATTTCGCAGCGGCTGGTCGATGCCGGTGCTGTGGTCAAAAAAGGCCAGCCGTTGGCGCGTATCGACTCGCAAGACGTGAGATTCACCGCCGATGCTGGCAAGGCGCAAGTTGCTGCACAACAAACCGAAGCCGAATTCGCCGACGCTGAATTGAAACGGTTTCAGGATTTGTTCAAGAAAGGCTTTGTCAGCAAGTCGGCCCTTGACCAAAAAGAAAATATCGCCAACGCCGCCAAAGCGCGCCTCGATGCTGCGCGCGCGCAATCGAGCGTATCTAGCAATCAGGAAGGCTATGCCACGCTGATTGCTGAGACCAGCGGCGTTGTCACTCAAGTGATGGCAGAAGCTGGACAAGTCGTTGCTGCGGGCCAACCTGTGATGAAGATCGCGAACCCACAGGAAAAAGAGCTTTCGATCAGCGTGCCTGAAGCCAAGCTTGCCGAGTTCAAAGGCAAGGGTGCTGTGACGCGCGAATTGCGCGTTGGCTTGTGGTCCAATCCGGGCAAATTTTACAAGGCAAAAGTGCGCGAGATCGGCGGCGCAGCCGATCCCATTACCCGCACGTACGCGTTGCGCATCAGCCTGCTGGAGATCGATGACTCGATCCAGTTGGGGATGTCGGCGTACGCCGTTTTTGTCGGGGCCAATGACGCCGATACGCTTGCTGTGCCTCTATCGGCGCTCTACCTTCGCGATAAAACCACCGGGGTTTGGCAGGTGGCTGCCGACGGAAAGGTGGCATTGAAAGCGGTAACTGTTGTCCAGTATCGCGAAACATCGGCGATCATCAAGGCCAACAACGGCAGTATAAAAGCGGGCGATATTATCGTCGCCGCTGGTGTGCATAAACTTCGCGAAGGTGAAGTCGTCAAGCCGATTGTTGACCCCATCGTGACCGGCGACGGCAAGGTGGCGTACGCACCAGTGACCGCACCTGTGCCTGACCAGAAGCAAAGACTCGCCCTCATTGATCGCCTGTTCGGACGGTGAACGACTAACGTCGGGCCATACAGTTTGGCGATGAAGCCCCTGAGTGACCCAGTCGCAAATCACCTCTGATCGCCTTTAACAACTGCATGCGAATCATCAGCCACCAACTCATCATCACTCTTTGGCCATGAAAAACTTTAATCTTTCCGAATGGGCATTGAAACACCAGCCGCTGGTGCTGTTCATGGTCATCCTGCTCGGCGTGATCGGCGTCATCTCCTACGGAAAATTGGGCCAGTCGGAAGACCCTCCGTTTACCTTCAAGGTCATGACGGTGCGCACCATCTGGCCGGGTGCGACAGCACGCGAAGTCGAACAGCAGATCACGGACAAGATCGAAAAGCGCCTCGAAGAATTGCCTCACTTTTACATCAGAAGTTATTCCCGCCCCGGTGAAAGTCAGGTGTTCTTCTTTATCGACGATGCAGTCCCTGCATCTGATGTGCCCGGCATTCAATATCAGGTGAGAAAACGCATCGGCGATATTCGCCATACCTTGCCCGCCAGCAGTCAAGGGCCATTTTTCAACGACGAGTTCGGCGATACCTTTGGCAACATTTTCGCGCTAACAGGTGAGGGCTACAGCTTCGCCGATAAAAAAATCTACGCTGATCGTATCCGCAGCGAACTTGTTCACATCAAGGACGTGGCAAAAGTAGACATCATCGGCGACCAGGAAGAGAAAATCTTTATCGAGATTTCCAACGTCAAAATCGCCACGCTCGGGGTTGATGGCAACGCGATCATCGCCGCGATGCAGGCCCAAAACGCCGTCACGCCGGGCGGCGCGTTCGAGACCGCCACCGACAAAATTTTCGTGCGTGCCACCGGCGCGTTTCAGAGTATCGACGCGATCAAGAATTTTACCCTGCGTGCCAATGGACGCAATTTCAAGATCGGCGACATTGCGACAGTCACGCGCGGCTACGCCGACCCGCCATTTTCACGCATGCGCTACAAAGGCCAGCCTGCAATCGGTCTGGGTGTGTCGATGCGCGCCAATGGCGACATCATTGAACTGGGTAAACACCTCGATGCCTCGTTGACCAAGCTTGAAGCGACGCTGCCGGTCGGTCTGGAGCTGCATCGGGTCAACGACCAGCCGCGAGCGGTAGCGAGTAGCGTGCGCGAATTTGTGCGCTCACTCGCAGAGGCGGTGGTGATCGTGCTCGCTGTCACCTTTTTCAGCCTTGGGGTGCGGACCGGTTTTGTCGTCGCACTGTCGATTCCGTTGGTTCTCGCAGCAACATTCCTGTTCATGTCGTTATTCGATGTCGGGCTGCACAAAATATCGCTCGGCGCGCTGATCCTTTCGCTGGGTCTGCTGGTCGATGACGCCATCATCGCGGTCGAAATGATGGCCATCAAAATGGAGCAAGGCTGGGATCGCATGCGCGCCGCGAGTTTTGCCTACACTTCGACGGCATTCCCGATGCTGACCGGCACGATCATCACGGCGGCAGGATTTTTGCCGATCGCCACGGCCAAATCCGGCACAGGCGAATATACCCGCTCTATTTTTCAGGTGACATCCCTCGCATTGATTATTTCGTGGTTCGCGGCCGTCATCTTCATTCCGTATTTTGGTTATAAATTCCTGCCCGACTACAAAAATGGCCTACCCGTCATCACGCCGCGCATTCGCCGCCTGGCAGGCTGGGTGGCACGCATTCCACTAATCGGAAAGCGGCTGGCGCTTCGCATCGTGCCGACCGATGCCACGCATGCAAGTGATCATGACGCAAATCATAATCCGGCCACCCACATCGATCACGACGTATATGGAAAACCGTTTTATGTGCGCTTTCGTGCAGCAGTGGCCTGGTGCGTTACCCACCGTAAAACCGTCTTGCTGGCCACGCTGCTATTGTTCTTCGCGTCGATATTCGCGTTCAAATTTGTGCAGCAGCAATTCTTTCCGTCTTCTACGCGTGTCGAGTTGTTGGTCGATATCAAACTGCCTGAAGGATCGTCGTTTCAAGCGACTGAGAAGCAGGTCATGGTGCTCGAAGCGTTCCTGGATGCTGAGAAGAATCTCTATTCCAATTACGTGAGCTACGTCGGTGCCGGCGCACCACGCTTTTACTTCCCGCTCGATCAGCAATTGCCCACACCGAGTTTTGCCCAGTTCGTGATCACGGCCAACGATGTGAAATCGCGTGAGGAATTGCGCACCAAGTTGATCAATATGTTCGACGAACGCTTCCCCGTCGCGCGCACGCGTGTGCAGCGCCTGGAGAACGGGCCGCCAGTCGGTTTCCCTGTGCAGTTCCGGGTATCAGGGGACGACATTCCCACCATCCGGGCACTGGCAGCACAAGTGGCTGAAGTGATGCGCGCGAACAAAAATCTGGCGAACGTGCAATTCGATTGGGATGAGCGCTCCAAGGTCGTCAAACTCGACGTTGATCAGGACAAGGCGCGGTTGCTCGGTACGTCATCGCAGGAAGTCTCGGCATTTTTGAATAGCTCGCTCAACGGCACGCAGGTCACTTTTTTCCGTGAGCGCGACAAACAAATCGAAGTTTTGATTCGCGGGCCGGGAGACGAGCGCGCGAAATTGCATTTGCTCGAAAGCCTGAATGTCCCGACGCGTTCGGGCCGCGCTGTGCCACTCACGCAAATCGCCAAGGTGCGCTATGAATTTGAAGACGGCGTGATCTGGCGGCGCGATCGGTTGCCGACGATTATCGTGCGTGCCGATATTTATGATTCATCGGTTCAACCTGCCACCGTCACCGGACAAATCAATCCGCTCTTGGACCCCATCCGCGCCAAGCTGGAACCGGGCTATCGTCTCGATGTGGCTGGCGCAGTGGAAGAAAGCGCCAAAGGCCAAGCCTCGATTGGCGCGGGTGCGCCGCTGTTCCTGTTTGTGGTCGTCACCGCACTCATGATCCAGCTAATGAGCTTTCAGCGCGTGTTCCTCGTGCTGCTCACCGCCCCACTGGGCTTGATCGGCGTCGCCCCGTTCCTGATCATCTTCAACAAACCGTTCGGGTTTGTGGCCATGCTCGGTACCATCGCGCTGTTTGGCATGATCATGCGCAACTCCGTGATCCTGATCGATCAGATCGAAACCGACATCGCAGAAGGCCATCATCCGTTCAACGCGATCATCGACGCCACCGTGCGGCGTCTACGTCCGATTGCGCTCACAGCGCTTGCGGCAATACTGGCGATGATTCCGTTGACGCGCTCGGACTTCTTCGGCCCGATGGCGGTGGCGATCATGGGCGGACTATTTGTGGGCACGTTGTTGACGCTGCTGTTTTTGCCCGCGCTATACGCGGCGTGGTTTCGTGTCAAACCTGCAGAAAATAACAAACTGCAGCATGGGGGCGGCTTTCAGACTGAAAGTGTCTGAAAAACCCCGCCGGTGCTTGTTTTGCATAAAAATATAATTGCTTCAACCATAGGCAACAATCTGCTTTTCGTATCTCGAAGTGAAGCAGATTTCGTCACGCTACAATAAGCGCATGATTTCGTTCCTCGCTCGACCCTCGTCATTGTTTTTCGCCGTCCTGCTGGCAGCGTCACACGCGGTGGCTCAGGCACCTCAACCAGATGTCTCGCCCACCGTAAAGCCACGCCCTAAAATCGGCCTGGCCCTCTCCGGCGGCGGTGCGCGCGGTGCAGCACATGTCGGCGTGATCAAGGTGCTCGAAGAGTTACGTATCCCCATCGACTACATCGCCGGCACCAGTATGGGTGCGTTGGTGGGTGCGGCGTATGCATCCGGAACGACAATTGACGAACTCGAACGTCGTCTTGAATCGGCCGACTGGGACAACCTGCTGACCGACACCAGCCCGCGTGAAGACCGCAGTTTCCAGCGAAAGGAAGAAGATCAAACGCGTCTGTTGAAGCTCGAACTCGGTGTTCGAGACGGTAGCGTGCGGCTGCCCGCTGGCGCAATATCAGGACAAAAGCTCGACACGCTGTTCAGTTTGATCACGCGTAGTTCGCCAAGCTCAACTGAATTTGATCGGCTGCCGATCCCGTTCCGCGCGGTCGCCACCGATGCAGAGACCGGACGCATGGTGGTGTTTGAGCGTGGTCGCTTAGCCGATGTGATGCGCGCGTCAATGTCTGTGCCCGGTGCGATTGCGCCTTACGCCATCGGTGACAAGATTTATCTCGACGGCGGTCTCACCCGCAATCTGCCGGTGGATGTGGTGCGAAAAATGGGGGCCGATATTGTCATCGCCGTAAATATCAGCTCGCCACTACTCAAACGCAATGAAATTCAGTCCATCGTTGGCGTGTCGTTACAGATGATCAATATTCTTACCGAGCAAAACATGCGGGAGTCGCTTGAATCCTTGCGCGCCGGTGATTTCCTGATATCGCCGCCACTAGACACCATCGGCTCCACCGATTTCAATCTGGTTGCCGATGCCATCACGCTTGGCGCAGCCGCAACCCGCGAACTGGCTCCTCTACTTGGCAAACTGACAGTGGCTGCGCCAGTTTTTAACGCGCACCGAACCATGCAGATCGCGCGCACTGCGATCCCATATACCAGCAATGACAAGATCGACGAAATTCGTGTGATCGGCCTCCAGCGTGCCAATGAGCAGGAGTTGAAGCGCACGCTCGGTGTGAAACCGGGTGAGCCGGTGGATTTCAAAAAGCTCAACATTGGCATTAGCCGCGTTTACGGCAGTGGATATTTTGAACGCGTCAATTACGGCCTGACCACCGAAGGCAATCGCAACATCCTCGACGTGAATGCACTCGAGAAACCGTGGGGGCCAAATTACCTCCGCTTCGGGCTCTCGATGGCCGCCGATACTGCTGGCGAGGGAAGTTTCAATCTCTTGATGCGCTACCAGCAGACACAATTCAATTCCGCAGGTGCCGAGTGGCGGCACGATTTGCAAGTCGGGCGTGACCGGCGCTTTGCCTCGCAATTTCAGCAACCCTTCGGCGGTACCGGCATCGCCAATTCGCTCAGCATTTTGCCCGCCGTTGAGTTTACGCGCCGACCAATTGATCTTTACCTCGATGGCAGGCGCGCGGGGCAATACCAGATCACCAGCCGTAGTGCTACTTTCGATTTCGGCGCTGATCTTGGGCGCGATGCGATCGCGCGCTTCGGCGTGTTGCGTGCCAATACCGATGGCATCGTCAATATCGGCGCATTGCTACCTGATTTCAAATCCCGCCAGGGTGGCCTGCGATTCAGAATGATGTACGACAACCTCGATGATGCCAATTTCCCGCGTAGCGGGCGCACAGCCAGCGTGGACTATTACGCGAGCATGAAATCCATCGGGGCAAATGATGAGTACCGAAAGTCGGAGTTTAATTATCAGGACAACATTTCCTTCGGTCGCCACACTTTTTCAATCGCAGGGCGGTATGGGCGCATCAACGGCGGCACCGCACCAATTTTTGACCAGTTCGCGTTGGGCGGATTCCTGCAGCTTTCCGGTTATCGGCCCGGTGAGCTAATCGGCGAAACATTATCGCTAGGCCGCATTTCCTACTACCAACAAATGAGCAACCTGCAAAATCCATTTGGCAAACATATTTACGCTGGCGTCTCGGCGGAAATGGGTCGCGCTTCGGGCAACGTCAGCTTTTTGTCTGACGGCAAAACCAAGACGTCGTACGGAATTTATGCGGGCTTCGATACCGTATTCGGACCACTGTTTCTTGGTTACGGCAAAGCGCCGCACCGTAGCGCCAACTTCTATTTCTTTTTGGGACAACCGTAACATGGCAGAACCCACGCTGCAGGACTTGGTCGCACTGCGACTGTCCCGTCGGGATGTACTCAAACTTGGCGCGGCCACCGGACTCGCGAGTCTGCTTGGCATCTCACAAACCGCCTGTACATCCCTGAACACTGGCCTGAAATCCGCACCAGTGCTTGGCTTCAGGCCAGTGCCTATTTCCAATGCGGATACGGTGGTGGTTCCAGAAGGCTATACGTCGCGCGTATTTTTTGCATGGGGCGATCCGATTTCGGATGGGCCAACCTTTAAAACTGACGCCTCCAATACGGCTGATGAGCAAGCCGTGCAAGCAGGTATGCATCACGATGGGATGAATTTTTTTCCGCTGCCACTCGGATCGAACAATCCCGACCATGGCCTGCTGGTCATCAATCACGAGTATCTCGACCAGCGGCTACTGTTTCCCGATGCCATGAAGACTTGGACAGCGGAGAAATTGCTGAAGGCGAAAAACGCGATGGGTGTGTCGGTGATCGAAGTGAAGCGTGAAGGAGCAACGTGGCGCGTGATACGACCTTCAAAATATGCGCGCCGCATCACTGCTAGCACCCCCGTATCCATCAGTGGTCCGGCAAGAGGATCAGCATTGATGCGGACCGCAGCGGACCCTAACGGCGTTGAAGTGTTTGGCACCATCGAAAACTGTGCGAACGGTTTTACTCCGTGGAGCACATACCTCACGTGCGAAGAAAACATCAACAGTCACTTTTCGATTCCCTCGGCCAAGCCAACGCCACGTCAGTCGCGCTATCGGGCGTTGACGCGTTCTGGCTATCGCTGGAGTGAGTTCGACGAGCGATTTAACATCGACAAGAATCCCCACGAATTTCACCGCTTTGGCTGGGTCGTGGAGATTGATCCCTTCGATCCGCAATCCAAACCTGTCAAGCGCACCGCACTGGGCCGCTGCGCACATGAGAGCGCCTTCCATACGCTCGCCCCCGATGGTCGAGTGGTGATTTATACCGGGGATGACGAGCGCTTTGAGTACATCTACAAATTCGTTTCCCGCGACGCATATAACGCAAAAGACCGCGCCGCGAATCGCGATATTCTTGATCACGGCACACTCTACGCAGGTAAATTCGATGCCGATGGAACCGGTCGTTGGATTCCATTGGTCCACGGGCAAAACGGGCTGACGGCGGCAAACGGTTTCGCTGATCAGGCAGACATTCTTGTCCACGTCAGGCTCGCCGGGGATCAGGTCGGCGCAACAAAAATGGACCGCCCCGAGTGGATCGTGATTCACCCGTTCAACGGCGAAGTGGTTGCCTCACTGACCAACAACTCGCAGCGCGGTACTGAGGGCAAACCGGGCAAGGACGCAGCCAATCCGCGCAACAATAACTTGTTCGGCTCAATCATTCGCTGGCGCGAAGCGAATAACAATGCGGCCTCGACGACGTTTAATTGGGATTTGCCAGTAATCGCTGGCGACCCCGCGCATTTGGACCCGCTGCAACGCGGCAATATCAAGGGCGACGCGTTCGCCTGTCCCGACACGCTGCGATTCGCGCCGAATGGCACGCTGTGGATCGGCACGGATTTCGGCGCAGGCGCGGAAGGCCCGTACGCTCATCTGGGCAACAATCAGTTGTTGGCCATGGACGGCGTGAGTGGGCAGGTTCGGCGTTTTCTCACCGGTCCGCGTAGTTGCGAAATCACCGGGCTCACGTTTACGCCCGATGGCAAAGCCGCATTCTTGAATATTCAACATCCGGGTGCGTTTTCCGGTGATGGTCCACCGACCAGCACGTGGCCATCGGGCGAAGCAGGTGCACGACCACGATCGGCGACGATTGTGATGACAAAGGATGATGGCGGCGTGATTGGTTCTTAAGAGCACAAGAATTGCATCTTTGTTGCTACAATCCCGCAACCCCAGCGGAACCCAATCATGCTCAATGTATTTGTCCTAAACAATCGCCGCCTCAACCAGCTTCAAGTCGACTCGCTCGATGATCTGAAGAATTCCGAGCCGATCTGGATCGACATGGTCGCGCCGACCGAAATAGAGCGTGGCTGGGTGAAATCGCTTTACGATTTTGAATTGCCCTCGCCGGAAAACATGCAGGATCTGGAGGCCAGCGCGCGCTTTTTCGAAGGTGAATCCGGCGAGCTGCACCTGCGATCCGACTTCCTGCTGGAACTGAACGAAGATGATTCACGCAACGTGCCCGTCGCCTTCGTACTCAAGAACAACACCCTGCTCTCGCTGCATCTCGAGGACCTGCCGGTGTTTCGCCTCGTGCGCATGCGCGCCCGCACCCGGCCCGGCTACATCGAGGATGCGCGCGAAGTGCTGCTTGACCTCTACGCGACCGATGCCGAGTATTCCGCCGATGCGCTTGAAAGCGTCTACGCCCAATTGGAAAAAATCAGCGCCTCGGTACTCACCGAAAAAATGACCGACGTCGAAGCCGCCAACGTACTCGCGCGTATCGCCAATGAGGAAGATTTGAATGGTCGCATTCGCAGGAACGTCATGGACACGCGCCGTGCGGTTTCATTTTTGATGCGGCAAAAGTTGCTCGAAGGCGATCAAATGGAAGACGCCCGCCAGATCATGCGTGACATCGATTCGCTCGATGGCCATACCGCGTTCGCGTTCGACAAAATCAACTTCCTCATGGACGCCACCGTCGGCTTCATCAACATCAACCAGAACAAGATCATCAAACTTTTTTCCGTCGCGTCGGTTGCCCTATTGCCACCAACGTTGATCGCGAGTATTTACGGCATGAACTTCAGGGGCTGGTTTCCCGAGCTGGCGTGGGACTACGGTTACCCGTTTGCGCTGGGACTAATGCTGGTGTCGGTGGTTGTGCCGTTTGCTTACTTTAAGAGTAAGGGGTGGCTGGATTAGGCTGCGTAACGCGATAGCGGCGTGTAAGTTCGGCTAGATTTATCAGCCCAACGTCACACGGCGGAGGGAATCAAATGGGTCAACGTGACCTTGTTTTCGGTTCAATTCACGCTTTTGCTTTTGCAGCTCTTGATCGTGTCTGCTCAGAGAAGCGGTTTCTGCACCACGATACTCACCAGTACTGCCGAATCTTCTTTTGCACACAGCGCGTGAGGCACTTCCCCCGCCAGATACATAAAGTCGCCCGCGCGCATGGTCTTACAACAACCGTGGGCGATGACATCGATCTCGCCTTCAAGACAGTGCATCGTAATCGGGCCTTCGACCGCATGAGCAGGCAACTGCTTGCCGGCGGGCAAAACAATTCGCATGACCTTGAGTTGGGCATCACGCAGAACCGTGGTGGACTGCGTATCAACTAACGGCGCGCCTAGCGGCCGAAGGTCGACTATTTCGCCGGAAAATGCGTGATGGAGTGCCATCAGCCGTGTTCCTTAACCGGGTTTGCCATCGAGACGGGCTCGGGTTAGCACCGGCCAATAGCGGATCGCATACAAGCACATGGCCGCCGCCCACAACAATGCCGACAACTGAACACTCGCCATATAAAACGCAGGTAACGCGAACCCGCCAAAGACGCGAACCAGCGCCGCCGCTTGTATCAAGAGAAACATTGTCAGCTCGAAACCATCCGCGACCAATGTGCGCCCGGTGTGTCCGCGTGCGGTACGCGTCATCATGCCCAGGGTCAGGCCGCCAATCGCGCCGATGGTAAGCGCGTGGGTGGCGTACGTGCCTGCCAGCAGTTCCAACGCAAACAAGCCACGTAATAGCAGATGCACAACAAGCCAGGCGTATGCAGCATGAAGTATCCACACCAGCGGCGTGGCGAGAGTGCGCCACGGCTTCCAGAGAGCCAGCCGTGCGCCATGCAAGAGCGCACCCGTCAGCGCAATCACGGCGATGACCGTTTGCGGCACTTGCAGGAGGTCGGCTGCAAAGAGCAGAATAACCGCGCCCAGAGCGAACTTCTCTAAGAGTATATTGCGCGTTGCGTTGGTGCCTGGTATCCCGTTGTTGGTAAACATTGGGATCACGCGACCGCCCATAACCGCCATGATAAACAACACGACATCCAGTGCAAGTTGCAGGCTCAGGCGCGGCGTGATGCCGACGTCCGGCCGCAGCGCAAGATGCACCACGAGGCTCAGCACGCCCATCAGCAACAGCAGCCCGGCCAAAAAATAGTTGCGCAGATTGCGTGATCGCCACATCGGTATGCCGATTGCCACAGCGACCGCGACAGGAAATGCTGCATTTACGATGGCAGACGACACGGCAAACGGGGTAAGCACGAGCACCCTTCCGCAGACCCAAAGTGCCGCCAATCCCATTAACGGTACACCGCTCGCCGTCGGCTGGTTCGTCCATGCGCGCACAGCCGTCAACAGAAAGCCGGCGATAACGGCGGTGGTAAATCCAAACAGCATTTCGTATGCGTGCCATACCGAGCCTTGCAAGTATGTGGAACGCAGCAGGCCCGAAAACTGCGCCGCCCAGAGCAGCACGCTGAATGCGCCGAAAATCGTCGCAAGCAGGTAGAACGGACGAAAGCCGAGATTCCATAGCGCGAAGTGGGCTTTCATACTTTTCGCACCCCTTCACCATATTTCGCAACCGCCTTATCCAGCGTCAACAACAACAATCCCTCCGCGCGCGCTTGCGCTATCAGGATTCGATCAAAAGGATCCTTGTGCAGCGGCGGTAACTCATTCACGACGACCGTGTGTTCACTGCTGACAGGAAGTTCGCGATAGCCGTTGACTAATAGCAGACGCCACAAACGGCGCGGATCGACCTTAAAGTCGGCGCGATCAAGCCCGTTCTTGGTGGATATTTCCCATAGGCTGGCCGCGCTGAACAAGAGCTGATTGTTAGGATCAAGCAACAAGTCACACGCTTTGGTCGAGAGGCGCTCAGGCTCACTCGCAGCCAACAGCAGAAGATGAGTATCCAGCAACAGGTTCACGTTTTTTTGTCCGCAAACAGCCGCGCAATTTCATCGCTACCCATTTGATCAAAATCATCCGGCACGACACACTCGCCAGCCATGAAGCCCAAGCGACTCATCGTTCCCGTTTCCGCCTTCCCAAGCGGAATCACTTTCACCATCGGCTTGCCTGCCTTGGCGATGATGAATGCCTCACCCTTTGCGGCCTGCTCAACCAAGCGGGAAAGTTGCGTTTTAGCGTCGTGGATATTGACGATGAGCATGACGACCTTGCAGTGAACTAATCTGGATTAGTTTACTACGTCAATCGATGCGATAACAGGTTCAATAAAATCACGGTGATGTGCACTACACCACAAAAGCAGCAGATTTCTCAACCGATAAAACCGGGTTCGAAATGACTAGGTTAGATTTTGCAAAGACTGCCACCATCCAAGCACATAGGTGGGGCGTCTTAGGGCTTTTGCTTTAAAATCCGCGCCTAATCCACCTGCAAAAAATGCTCCCGATAATACTTGAGCTCTTCAATGCTCTCGTAAATATCCGCCAACGCTTCGTGCTTGCCGTGCTTTTTCATGCCCGACATGATCGAGGGCTTCCAACGTTTAGCTAGCTCTTTGAGCGTGGAGACATCGAGGTTGCGGTAATGAAAATACGCCTCCAGTTTGGGCATGCCACGCGCCATGAAGCGGCGGTCCTGGCAGATCGAGTTGCCGCACATGGGCGAGGTGCTGGCGGGTACGTGCAGTTTCAGGAATTCAATCATCTGGTTTTCGACATCGGCATCGGTGAGCGTTGATGCTTTCACTTTGTCGATGAGGCCGGATTTTTTGTGCGTGGATTTGTTCCATGCATCCATGCCGTCCAGCACGGCATCAGGTTGATGCAGCACCAGCACCGGGCTTTCGGCGATGGTGTTGAGATTGGCGTCGGTGACGACGATGGCGACCTCGATAATGCGGTCGGTTTCCGGTACCAGACCGGTCATTTCCATATCGATCCAGATGAGGTTGTTTTGGTCTTGTGGCATGTCGGAAGTCTCGGTTGAGTGTCGAATGGCGTCAAATGCGCCGTAAAATAGTGGGATATCCCATTTTCTCATGATTCACAACCGACACTTTTGATGACCGCACCCGCCTTTACCCTTATTTTTCTTTTGTTCGTGGCCCTGAGCTTCGCGTTCGGCAGCGTGCTCACGTTGCGGCACATTGCCCACGTGCGCGCCAATCGCGCTGCCGTGCCGGCAGAGTTCACGGAATCGATCACGCTGGAATCGCATCAGAAAGCAGCCGACTACACGATCGAGAAGAACCGGCTTGGTTTGATCGAAAGCGTTTTTGACCTGTTGCTGTTGCTCGCACTCACCGTGGGCGGTGGCATGTTGCTGATCCAGCAAATCGCGGCCAACTGGTTCAGCGGCCCCTATGCATTGGGGTTGGCTATTTTCGCCGGGCTGATGATCGTCTCCTCATTTGTGTCCACGCCGTTCGATCTGATCCGCACCTTTGTGATCGAGCAGAAATTTGGTTTCAACAAAATTACGTTGAAGCTGTACCTACTCGACGCCGTCAAGGGCCTGGCACTCGCAGCAGCCATTGGCATTCCGCTCTTACTGGTGACTTTCTGGCTCATGGAGAAAATGGGCCCGTTGTGGTGGCTTTACGTTTGGCTGGTATGGCTGGTGTTCAGCCTCGCGATGATCGTGATCTACCCGACTTACATCGCGCCGCTGTTCAATAAATTTTCACCGCTCGCTGATTTATCGCTCAAGGAGCGTATCGAAGGTTTGCTGACGCGCTGCGGATTTACCTCTAGCGGCTTGTTCGTCATGGATGGTTCCAAGCGATCCAGCCACGGCAACGCTTATTTCACGGGCCTCGGCAAAACCAAGCGCATCGTGTTTTTCGATACGCTCATTGCGCGTCTCTCGCCGTCGGAAATCGAGGCCGTACTCGCGCATGAACTGGGACACTTCAAACGCAAACACATCACCAAAATGATCATCGGCCAATTTGCGCTCACGCTGGTGATTCTTGCGTTGATGGGTTGGGTGATCGACAAGCCGTGGTTTTACGCAGGTGTGGGGTTCCCGCTTGATGGTGCAGCGCCTCACGTAGCCATATCGCTTGCGCTGTTCTTCTTGGTGCTGCCGGTATTCACCTTTTGGCTCACGCCATTGAGCAGCCTGATTTCGCGCAAACATGAATTCGAAGCCGATGCTTACGCCGCGCAGCAAACGCATGCGGGCGATCTCATTACCGCACTCGTCAAACTTTATCGTGACAATGCCTCAACCCTCACGCCCGACCCGCTGCACTCTGCCATCTACGACTCACATCCGCCAGCTGCGATCCGGATTGCCCATTTGAAAGCGATGCAAACATGACCGCCCTTTCCGAAATGCACTGCGCGCCAGGTGGCCAAGCCACTGCGCTTTCTAACGCCGATATT
>JANOQY010000301.1:0-7598 GCA_031414995.1 Betaproteobacteria bacterium | reverse complement strand
GGCGGCGCTTCCACATGCGCTCATCAATGCCACAGCGATGGCGCTTGTAGTTATTGGCAGCCAAAAATAATTTGTCTGCGCGATGGAATGCTGTGCCACTCCGCATTGCACCAATGCAAAAAAATGCACTACAGACTTTGTAGCAACGCCACCGTCCCCAATCCTCCATCCGCACAAATACTGACGATTGCTTTCTTCCCTGCCCCCATCGCCGCCAGCTCTTTGGTCGCCTGACTCAATATTCGCGCACCAGTCGCGCCGAATGGATGACCGATGGCCACGCTGCCGCCATTAGGATTCAACCGCTCCCATGGAAATTTGCCGAGCGGATTATTCACCTGCACTTTTTCCCGCAGGAATGTTTCGCTCTCCAGCGCTGCAACATTGCAAAGTAACTGCGCGGCAAACGCTTCGTGGATTTCCCAGAGGTCGATGTCGTTGAGCGTCAAACCGTTGCGTGCGAGCAGGCGCGGGATCGCGTAGGCGGGTGCCATAAGCAAGCCTTCAGTGAAAATATCGACACCAGCAATTTCGTAGTCAACCAGCTTCACACGCGGCTGATTCGCGGGCAGCTTGGCAAGGCCCGCGTCATTGGCGACCCAGATCGCGGCGGCGCCGTCGGTAAGTGGTGAGGCGTTGCCCGCGGTGATGGTGCCCGTCGCGCTACGATCAAAGGCAGGCTTCAAGGTGGAGAGTTTTTCAAGTGTGCTATCGGCCCGGGGGATGCTGTCTTTGGCGGTCCCGTTCACGCTGATGATGAGGTCGTCAAAGAACCCACCGGCCATTGCCTTTACGGCATTGGCGTGGCTCTGATAGGCGATCTTGTCCTGCGCTTGGCGCGGAATCTTCCAGAGCTTTGCCATTTCCTCGCAATGCTCGCCCATGCTCTTTCCCGTTGACCGATTCTTTACGCTCGGGATGTGCAGCTTGATGTCGGCAAATTTGATACTTGCGGCGGCATCGAGGCGTTGACCGAAACTGCGCGCCTGCATTACATTGCGCAGCCAATTTGATAATCCTTGCGAGAGTCCGATCTGTACCTGACTCATCGCTTCAACACCACCAACCATCGCCAACGGCACGTGATCGGAGAGCATTCCGGCGGCCTCAAATACGCCGAGCATCGAGGTCGAACACGCCATCACGGTAGAAAACGCAGGGGTCGTTGCATCGAGCTTGGCATCGATCTGGACTTCGCGGGCAATGTTGCTCCAGCGCATGCCCGGAATCACCGTACCCCATATCATCAGATCGGGCTTGGCGACCTTTGCCATCGCCTGCGCGACAGGGACCGACATTTGAATTGCATCGAGATTCTTTAGCGGCCCATCGACTTTGCAAAAAGGTGTGCGCAGGCCTGGAACGAGATAGGTAGTTGCGTTGGTCATGGTCAACCTTTCGTATGAGATTTAAACCAAGTGTAAACCTTCAGCGTTATTCAGCGTTAGCCCCACCGTTTGGCAAATCCCAACCATCCCATCACCCACCGCGCAAATCCGTAAGCGACCCACGCACTCGCACGCACAAGCAACCCACGCTTCTGCCAATCCTGCGGATTGAGCATCGATGCGTTCGATTGAATTTCTTCCATTATTGATGCACGCAGCGATTCTGCAAATTTTTCGTCGATTACGACCATGTTGGCTTCGCGATTGAGAAACAAACTGAATGGATCGAGATTGCTGGATCCCACGGTGGCCCAACTGTCATCAACCACGGCTACTTTTCCATGCAACATGCTGCGGTGATATTCATAAATAACGATGCCCGCACCGAGCAGTTGCGTGTATAAGGCGCGCGTGGCCTGTTGCAGCATCACGTGGTCGGCACGTCCCTGCAGCAATAGTATTACCTTCACACCGCGCTCTGTTGCTTCCATCAACATGCGACGAAAATGTCTACCCGGCAAAAAATAGGGGCTGGTGATCAACACCTCGCGGCGCGCGGTGCCGATGGCCGTCAAATAGGCCCTTTCGATATCGCGTCGATGTCGAAAGTTATCTCGAACTGCAAAGAAGGCACGCATATCCCCAACGTCCGCATCTTTCCGCAAGGCCAAGGGAACATGCGTCGGAAAATCCGGAATCGGGTCCTTCAACGGGCGACGCCCCAATTTCCACCAGGATACCGTTCGCCAAAGTCGAACCATCGCCATGTAAATATCGGCGAGTACCGGCCCTTCGACCCGCACCGCGTAATCATAGCGTGGAAATTCTGACAAGCACTCCGTCATATCATCGATCAGATTGATGCCGCCGACGAAACCGACCCGGCCATCGATCAAGGCAATTTTGCGATGCACTCGTCGCAGGCGACTCTTTTTGAAGCTGAATAACTTTCTTTCCGGACGAAAAACCAGCACGACTACGCCGGCGCGCTGCATGGCGTCAAAGAACGTCTGCGGTGTGAAATGGGAGCCGACGCCGTCGACCAGCACCTGTACGGTGATGTTGCGCTGCGCTGCGCGCTTTAACGCATCAGCAATCGCTGTACCTGCAACGTCATCAGAGAAAATGTAGGTCTCCAGTCGGACCTCAGCTGTCGCAGCATCAATGGCCTCAATCAATGCCGGAAAAAAATCCGCGCCATTCTTGAGAAGTGTGATGCGATTGCCCGGCACAACACGTGATTCGCGTCGTTGAATGCGTGCTCTCACTAGCGTGGCCGCAGCGTCACCGTCAATCCAACGTGATCTGACATCCTGCGCCAGTTCACACCGTCCACCTTGCCATGAAGCCGACCGGTACTTTCCACCTCAAGGCCCCGCACGTAAATCCGATCCAGCGTAAAAAATGGCAGCATCGCCGGGAATGTGCGGGCGGGTTTACCGTTGGCGTGCTCAAAAACTTCAATGAGGCCGAGCGCCTCGCGCAATCGTTTACTGGTGCCACTTGCCCCTGCACGCCAATCGTTGAAATCACCTGCGACCAGTAGCGGGCCGTCGTGCGAGGACTCATGGAGGAACTCGATCAGGCGTTCGACCTGCATTTTGCGACTGCGCGCAAACAAACCCAGATGAATACACACGCAGGTCAATGGCGCTTTCCACCCTGCTATCTCGACTCGCGCCATCAGATGGCCGCGCGCTTCGTAACGGTGGTGAGAGACATCGCGATTGACCCAATTGATCACCGGAAACGCCGAAAGTATCGCGTTGCCGTGGTCGCCGTGTTTGTTACGTGCGTTCAATCCGTAAACCAGATCCGTATAGCGACCCTCGGCGATGTGTTCGTGCTGCGCGAGATTGGGCCAATCTTCAAATTTATTTTCGTGCTTGACGTGGACGCCCTGCACCTCCTGAAGAAACACGATATCTGCATTCAACGATTGCACTTTTTCCCGCACATCGTGAATCACCAGACGGCGATTGAGCGGACTCAAGCCCTTGTGGATGTTGTAGGTGGCAATGGTGATGCGTTCGGTCATGGGTCAATTGAGTTCGGGTAGGTTCGCGTGGGTTCGTCTACAGAAAAAGTCAGGGCTTCGCCAGACGGCGCGGCAATGCAAGAATGGCGTCGCGATTGGACGTTGAAAAACACAGCGACGCGGCTTTTTCGACATCCAGCCACACATATTGCAAGTGTTCACCTGCATGCAGTGTGACACTCACCCGGTCGGGAAGCTGTAGTCCAAACACGTGTTCGGTGTTGTGTGTAGTACCGGGTGGGTAGCGATGCAACCAAATGGGATAAATCTCGTAGACGTTCTTCTGCTGCCAATCGGTGAGCTTTAGCGCCGCATGCGTCGCGTCAATGCCAGTCTCCTCCATTACTTCGCGCGTTGCGGTCTGGATGAGCGTTTCACCCGCCTCCTGACTACCGGTCACCGATTGCCAATATCCCGGGCGATCCGCCCGTTCAATGAGCAAAACCTCTCGCTTGGCTGTGTGGATGACCACAAGTGTCGAACGCGGAATTTTGAATGGTTTAGGGGTTGGCATGCTCTGATTGTAAGGGGTCTTGCCCCTGCGGGCGACGAGAGTGCTCAGGCCATTCTGTTAAAATGAAGGGCCGCCTAGAAAGTATGCTTTTGTCCTCCTCGCCGTTTTCCGTGTCGCCCCTACATTCGTCGTTAACACGCGCCAACTATCTGCACGGTGCGGCGTGGGGCTTGTTTGCCATTTCCATTTGGGTGGGTTGGATATTGCTCACCCGCTATGGCGTCACAACGACACTTTCGCCATACGACATCACCGCGTTGCGATTTGCCTGCGCCGGCTTGTTGCTGGCACCCATCGTTTACAGTCAAGGCTGGGGGCTCAAGCGCGTTGGCTTGAAGACGTGGCTGGTGATAGTGTGCGGCGCGGGTGTGCCGTATGTGTTGATCGCTTCAGGCGGCTTGCAATTCGCGCCAGCCGCGCATGCGGGCGCACTCATTCCCGGCACGATGCCGCTGTGGGCCACGTTGCTGGCGATGTTTTTTCTTAAAGAAAAAATTGCCGGCGTCCGCAAACTCGGGCTCATGCTGATTCCCGTTGGGATTTTTATCATCATCGGCGCAGGGCTCACCGATTTTTCCAGTGGGCATTGGCGCGGACACCTTTTGTTTTTGCTGGCCGCACTAAGTTGGGCGAGCTTCACCGTCGCGATGCGATCTGCGAGCCAAGCCGGCTTCACGCCGCTGCAAGCGGCAGCCGTGGTGTCGGTTGTTTCGGCGCTACTCTATTTACCCGTGTACGCACTGTTTTTGCCGCATCGCATTATGCAAGCGCCACTCGGGCCAATCATCACGCAGACGATTTATCAGGGCATTTTCGTTAGTGTTATTTCGCTCTTCGCTTACGCACGCGCAGTGTCGATTCTGGGTGCGTCACTGGGCTCAAGCTTCGCGTCCCTAGTGCCGGTGCTGGCGATGCTCACTGCGATTCCGCTATTGGGTGAATGGCCCAATACTAGCGACTACATTGGCATTGCGGCGATTACGTTCGGCGTGTTTTTATCTTCAGGCGCGTATCAGGCCATTCGCGGTGGCGCTGGGAAAGCCCACTGATTAATCAGCCTCATTTTTCGGCCACGAAATAACAAAGCTCTTTGTCGTAATAACGCCCGGTGCCGCGCGCCTGCAACCCGGATTTCATCAATACGTTTTTTGACGGCTCATTGTCAGGGTGTGTCAGACCCACCACGCGGTCGAGGCCCAATTCAAACATGCCATAGCGCACCAATGCCTTTGCACCTTCGGTTGCGAAGCCATGTCCCCAAGCTGGTTTGCACAATCGGTAGCCGACTTCCACTTCGATAGTATTTGGAATATAGATAAGTGCATAAGCGCCGATAAACCGGCGCGTAGATTTTTCCTCACCGATCCACAGGCCAAGCCCCGGATAAATTTCATACACCTTCAGGATGCGTCGGATGCGCGCCTCGCTTTGCGCGCGCGTCCACACCGAGCCATCGCCGATGTAACGCATGACATCCGGATCACTGTTGAGTCTCGCCATATTGTCCAGGTCCGACAACGACTGGCGGCGCAAGATCAGGCGTTCAGTTTCTAGCAGGATGTGATTTTTTGGTGTCATCAAGCGTCGGCACTATTGCCTCATCTTTGCGACTATCGCCGACGACCCAGAGAACCAGGCGTGCGGCATATGCGGGGTGCGATGCGCGCCTACTGCATTGCCTTTTGAATCAATACCAATAAACCCCACGTCTGCATCAAAGTCGCGGCCAAGTGCATCAAGCACCCCGCCAATGCTGGCCTCCAGACTCATGCCCTTTTCGACGTTATCCGAAATCTGACGAGTCGCGAGCGCACGAATCACGTATTCGCCGGTGCCGGTGGCAGAGGACGCTGCAAATTTCGACGCGTACGTGCCGCAACCCGGCAGCGGCGTATCACCGACGCGACCCACCAGCTTCATCGTCACGCCACCCGTCGAGGTGCAGGCACAAAGCACGCCATTGTCATCCAGCGCCACCACGCCGATGGTGCCGCCCGCGTATTCGGGATGACTTTGCAGGAAATTGCGAATTTTCATTGCGC
The DNA here is from genome assembly GCA_031414995.1 of Betaproteobacteria bacterium. Classification (GTDB taxonomy): domain Bacteria; phylum Pseudomonadota; class Gammaproteobacteria; order Burkholderiales; family Usitatibacteraceae; genus UKL13-2. The sequence goes on along the minus strand of JANOQY010000301.1, from coordinate 1,616 downwards.
CTTTACCATCGGCACCGACTGCTACTTCCAGCTTCGCTTTTTTGTCCGCCCAATCAGCGCGGCGCGCGGCCGTGATCGGATCGTAATCCGCATGGCCCATCACACGCGCGAACCGCGTGGCACCGTCACCGGTGAGCATGACGTGGTCGGTTTGTTCCATTACCTGCCGTGCAACGAGGATCGGATTCTTCACCCGCTGCAATCCTGAGACCGCACCAATTTGCGATGCATCTGACACCATCACGCAGGCATCGAATTCCACAAAGCCATCAAAATTCAACACTGCACCCGTGCCCGCATTGAAGATCGGATTGTCTTCGAGAACGAGGGATGCAGCGATGGCCGCATCGAGTGCGCTACCGCCTGTTTCAAGAATTTTACGGCCCACCATCACGGCTGCTGTGGTGCCGCGAATGGCGTCGTCATCCGAGCCGGGACGCCAGCTCCCCGCGCCACCGTGAACGATCAAGGCGATAGTCATGTCGTGCTCCAGAAACTGAATGACTAATTATAAGAGGCGGATTCGCTATATCGAGCGCAAGCCGGCAAACAGATTCAGATTGTCATCTCACTAATGCCGGTTAGTCACACTGCTATTTCTTCGCGTTGACCCAATCCTGCCTGTCGTAGTCGTACGAAATTAAAATCGGCTCCGCGCGCGCTTCGCCGCTGGGAGAGGGGCAGCGAATTGTCACGGCATTGCCGGGACGCAGATAGGTCTGTGCCGCCAGTTTGGCAAACACGAGCGTGTCACCAACGCGCTTTGGTTCACCTTTGACAAGTACGACGAATGTGGATTGATACGACATGTTGGTCAATTCTTCTGGCTGATGGGCCTTGAGTGTGGCACACGTGGTGCGTGGTGGACAGTTTATCTGCGATCTTGCAAATTAGCCGCCAGCAAACGCCATAATCGCGCATCAACCTATTCACATTCTTCACACTACGGAGTTCAATCCATGCCACGTACCATTCTCGACGAAGCCCACATCCATCCTTTGATCCGCGAACAGATTGCTAGCGACCACCACACGATCATCGATGAAGTTCGCGCTGCCATCGCTGCAAACCCGGTGGTGGTGGTCGGGATGTCACAAAATCCGATGCCGAAGAAAGCACGCAAGGCGCTCGATGCGGCGGGCATCGCGCACTACTATCTCGAATACGGCAGTTACTTCAACACTTGGCGGCGGCGCAACGCGCTCAAGATGTGGACTGGCTGGCCGACGTTCCCAATGATATTCGTCAAAGGCGTTCTGGTCGGCGGCGCAGAGGATGTGATCCGATTGATTGCGAGCGGTGAGCTTAAGTTGATGCTTGCAAAATAGCCAAGCACTAGCATGGTGAGGCTTTCAGGCAATTGCTGAACCGTTGACTCTTCTCAGAACCGCCGATATCCGCCTCAATTGATGAAGGACAAAACAAACCGGCTTGAAGCCGGGTTGTTTTGTCCTTTAATTGCATGATTACTTTGTCTGCCTGCCTTTACGCATGAAACCTAGTGCGAACAGCCCTAAGCCAAGCAAAAGCACACTGCCTGGTTCCGGGACAGTTGTGTAATCGCCTATAGCGAACCCACTTGCGCCGGCAGTAAGGCTTTGTACATGAGCACCCAT
>JANOQY010000300.1:0-2111 GCA_031414995.1 Betaproteobacteria bacterium | reverse complement strand
TACGAAACCCGAAAATGCGGCGACAACCCAAACGCCGCCCCGTGCACGACAGCGACGCCCTGCGACTCAAGCAGGTAGCCACAAACATCTTCATCGGTCTTGAGCGTTTGCCCCGTCGGTGTCGTCGCGCCGATCAATCCGGCGCAACTTGGATACACGTAAAACGCACCCTCCGGTGTGTGGCAATCTAACCCTTGCGCCGCGTTTAACATTTTGACGACGAGATCACGGCGCTGCTTGAATACGGCATTGTTTTTCGGAATGAAATCCTGCGTGCCGTTCAACGCTTCAACCGCTGCTGCCTGACTGATCGAGCAGGGGTTTGAGGTGGATTGCGATTGCACGTCACCCATTGCTTTGATAAGGTGTTCCGGTCCACCCGCGTAGCCGATGCGCCAGCCGGTCATACAGTACGCTTTGGAGACGCCGTTCATGGTTAGCGTGCGGTTGTATAACGAAGGCTCGATCTGCGCCGGGGTGGAAAATTTGAAATCGTCGTACACGAGGTGTTCGTACATATCGTCGGTCAACACCCACACGTGCGGGTGGCGCACCAGCACATCCGTGATCGCTTTCAATTCAGCGTGCGTATAAGCCGCGCCGCTTGGGTTCGATGGCGAATTCAATAGCACCCATTTGGTTTTTGGCGTGATCGCTTTTTCCAGATCCGCCGCTTTCATCTTGAAGCCCGTTTCCTGCGTGCATGCCACCAACACCGGCGTGCCTTCGGCGAGCAATACCATTTCAGGGTAGGACACCCAGAATGGCGCGGGAATGATGACCTCATCGCCCGACGAAAGTGTCGCCATAAATGCGTTGTAAAGCACCTGTTTGCCGCCGGTGCCGACTGTGACTTGTTTGGTCGTGTAGGTCAGCCCATTCTCGCGCTTGAATTTGGCGACAATGGCCTCTTTCAGTTTTGCCGTGCCGTCGACTGCAGTGTATTTGGTGTCGCCACTGCGGATCGCTTTAATCGCGGCTTCCTTGATGTTGTCTGGCGTATCGAAATCGGGTTCGCCGAAGGAAAGGGCGATGACGTTCCTGCCTTGCGCTTTGAGGGCATTGGCTTTGGCGGTGATGGCGATGGTGGCAGAGGGTTTGACGCGGGAGAGGCGGTCGGCTAAGAAGGACATATTGGTTTCCTGGAGTTTCTGGATTTCAGGGAGAAGCGCCGTGATTATTGCGGCGCACCAAGATTATACGATGACCCTGAAGACAGCGAAAAATCGCCGGACCAACACAGTGGCCGACAACCTGCGTGTGCGATAATTTGGCAGGTAAATTTCAAGAAAAATCATGCGCATCCTCCTCTCGAACGACGACGGCTATTTCGCGCCCGGACTGGCAGCACTCGCAGAAGCACTCACCCCACTTGGCCAACTGACGGTCGTTGCGCCGGAGCGGGACCGCAGCGGCGCATCGAATTCCCTCACGCTGGATCGACCCCTCTCAATCAGAAAGGCAGCCAACGGTTTTTTCCACGTCAACGGTACGCCGACCGATTGCGTGCACATGGCTGTCACCGGCATGCTTGATTTTGTGCCGGACATGATCGTCTCTGGCATCAATTCCGGCGCGAACATGGGTGACGACACGATTTATTCAGGTACCGTGGCGGCGGCGACGGAAGGTTTTTTGCTTGGTATTCCCGCCATTGCCATGTCGATGGTTGGCAGCACGCACAAACATTTTGAGACCGCCGCATGGGTGGCCGCGCAATTGGTCGCACGCTATCAACAAAATCCCATCAAAACGCCGATGCTGCTGAACGTGAACGTGCCCGATATTCCGCGCGACCAATTGCAAGGCTTTGAAACCACGCGCCTCGGCAAGCGCCATAAGGCCGAGGGCGCAGTGAAGGCAAAAAGCCCGCGCGGTGAAACGGTGTATTGGATCGGTGCTGCAGGTCTTGCCGCCGATGCCGGACCGGGCACAGATTTTTACGCGACCGAGAACAATCGTGTATCCGTGACGCCGTTGCAAATCGACCTGACAAATTACCAATTGATGAAATCAGTCGCGGATTGGTTGGTGGCATGAGCGTGGCCGCGTCAAAATTTACCGGCTCGGGGATGACGTCGGACCGCACGCGTGCGCGCATGATCGAGGCG
>JANOQY010000299.1:0-3340 GCA_031414995.1 Betaproteobacteria bacterium | reverse complement strand
GAAAATTCCCAAACGCGCAGCCAACTGCCTTTTCCCATCCATAGCGGATACTGAATGGCAACGATAAAGCCGACGAGTGCGTAGGTAAGATATTTCACGTGGCCCGCAAATGCATTAGCGGATGTTGTAATACGCCGACATGCCAGCGTAGCTCGCCGCGTCGCCCAGCTCTTCTTCGATGCGCAGCAACTGATTGTATTTCGCCATGCGATCCGAACGCGATGCCGATCCGGTCTTGATCTGCAAGGCATTCATCGCCACCGCAATATCGGCGATGGTCGTGTCCTCGGTTTCGCCTGAGCGATGCGAGATCACCGCGGTGTAATTTGCGCGCTTGGCCATTTCGATGGCGGCGAATGTTTCCGACAACGTACCGATCTGGTTGACCTTGATGAGGATCGAATTGGCCACGCCCTTACTGATGCCTTCGCGCAAAATTTTTGTATTGGTCACGAACAGATCGTCGCCAACGAGCTGGATTTTTTTGCCGAGCTTTTCTGTGAGGATCGCCCAGCCGTCCCAGTCATCTTCGGCCATCCCGTCTTCGATGGAGATGATCGGATACTTGTCGCACCAGGTCGCGAGGAGATCGGTGAACTGCGTCGAATTAAAGGCAAGTTTTTCTGCCTCGAAACGATACTTGCCTTCTTTCCTGAATTCACTCGCCGCGCAATCGAGACCGATGAGGATGTCTTCGCCAGCCACATAGCCGGCTTCAGAAATTGCTTTCATGATGTACTGCAAAGCCGCTTCGTTATTGGCAAGATTCGGGGCGAAACCGCCTTCGTCGCCGACGTTGGTATTGTGTTTTTCGGCGTGCAGGATTTTCTTTAACGTGTGAAATACTTCCACACCTGCGCGCAAGGCTTCCCGAAAAGTCGGCAACCCCGCTGGGATGATCATGAATTCCTGCATGTCGAGCACGTTGTCGGCATGCGCGCCGCCGTTGATGATGTTCATCATCGGCACTGGCATTTGCATTGGTGCCGCACCGCCGAGGTAGCGGTAAAGCGACAGACCGGATTCATCGGCAGCGGCTTTTGCGCACGCCATCGACACAGCCAAAATAGAATTTGCCCCGAGGCGTGATTTGCTTTCCGTGCCGTCAAGCTCAATCATGGTTTTGTCGATGAACGCTTGCTCACTCGCATCGAGTCCAATGACGGCCTCACAAATTTCAGTATTAATGTGCTCACAGGCCTTGAGCACGCCACGACCAAGATAGCGATGCGGATCTTTGTCGCGAAGTTCGATCGCTTCGCGCGAACCAGTCGATGCCCCAGACGGCACGGCAGCACGGCCAATCACGCCGGATTCCAGCAACACATCGGCTTCTACAGTGGGATTGCCGCGTGAATCCAGAATTTCGCGCGCGACGATATCAACAATGGCGGTCATTAAAAGTGTTCCTTATTTGAGGAGTTCTTGTTTGTCCCCCTTTGCCCTTGTGGGAGAGGGCCGGGGAGAGGGGTTCGCAATTGCGAGCACTGCCACCCTCTCCCCAACCCCTCTCCCATCAAGGGAGAGGGGCTCTGATACTTCCGAAAATCACGCGCTTGCCTTCGTGCCTTGTACCACCCGCAGGCCTGCCTCGCCATGAATCTGTTTGTGCTGCTCCAGCCCTGCCTTGACGAACGAAATAAACAGCGGATGGCCATCGCGTGGCGTGGAGGTGAATTCCGGATGGAACTGGCAACCATAAAACCACGGATGTGCATGCTTGACCGCATCGAGCTCGACCATCTCGGTTAGCGATTCAGAATTGGTACGTGCCGAAATCACCATGCCCGCTGCTTCCAGGCGTGGTACATAGTGATTGTTGACCTCGTAACGATGGCGATGACGCTCGCTCACGGTCGTGCTTTGGTAGATGCGATGCGCGAGTGTGTCGGGGCGCACGGTGCAAGGCTGCGCGCCCAGGCGCATGGTGCCACCTAAATTGGAACTGGCATCGCGTTTTTCGACCACGCCATCGTGGTTCTGCCATTCTGTAATGAGCGCTACAACCGGGTGCGGCGTATCGGCGTCGAACTCGGTGGAATTGGCATTGGCGAGCCCAACCACATTGCGCGCAAATTCAATCGTCGCGATCTGCATTCCCAAACAAATACCGAGATAAGGAATTTTATTTTCGCGTGCGAATTTAACCGCCGCAATTTTGCCTTCGGTACCGCGCTTGCCGAATCCACCCGGCACGAGAATGGCATCCATATTGGCCAGGGCGGCCACGCCATCTTTCTCCATCTGTTCTGAATCCATGTAGTGGATATTGACCTTGGTGCGGGTGTGGATGCCAGCGTGGATCAGTGCTTCTGAAAGCGATTTGTAGGAATCCGTCAGGTCGACGTATTTGCCGACCATCGCCAATTCGATCTGATGCTCGGGATGCTCAAGCGCTTCGACGATGTTGTCCCACATCGTGAGATCGGCGGGCTTCGGGGTGAGATGCAGTTTGCGACAAACGATTTCATCGAGCCCCTGCTTGTGCAGCATCTTGGGAATCTTGTAGATCGAGCTGGAGTCGTAGCAGGAAATAACCGAACCCATATCAACGTTGGTGAACAACGCAATCTTGCGGCGATCATCATCGGGAATGGGGCGATCACTGCGGCACATCACTACGTCCGGCTGGATACCAATTTCGCGCAGTTCCTTCACGCTGTGCTGCGTAGGCTTGGTTTTGATCTCACCAACCGTCGGCAGATACGGCACCAGCGTGAGGTGGATGTAGCAGGCGTTGTCGCGGCCCTGCTCGATACCCATCTGGCGAATTGCTTCGAGAAACGGTAGTGATTCAATGTCGCCGACCGTACCGCCGATTTCGATGATGCCAACTTCGGCGTCAATAGTGCCCGCGCGTATCGAATTTTTGATTTCATCGGTAATGTGGGGAATCACCTGTACGGTGCCGCCGAGATAATCGCCGCGCCGCTCTTTGTTGATGACGCGTTCGTAAATCTGGCCGGTCGTGAAATTGTTCGATTTCTTCATCTTCATCGAGATGAAGCGCTCGTAGTGGCCGAGATCGAGATCGGTTTCTGCGCCGTCGTCGGTGACGAACACTTCGCCATGTTGAAAAGGCGACATGGTGCCGGGATCCACGTTGATATACGGATCCAGCTTCATCATCGAGACTTTAATACCGCGCGATTCAAGAATGGCGGCGAGAGAGGCAGCAGCAATCCCTTTGCCAAGGGAAGAAACCACACCACCGGTAACGAAAATATACTTGGTCACTTTGTAGACCTCCAGCTGCTGGGGCTGGGAAACCCCGGGTTGGAAATTAGTATTTTACACGATGTGGCTTTCGCTGACCGCGGTCGCTAACAGTCGGCGTCAA
>JANOQY010000298.1:0-8261 GCA_031414995.1 Betaproteobacteria bacterium | reverse complement strand
CTTGGGCGTTCCCTTCCGGATTGAAGAGCAGGATACTTATTCGACCGTCAAACGCGTGATTCCCGAAGGCAAGACCATGTGCTCGCTGTGCTCAAGGCTGCGGCGCGGGGTAATTTATCGGGTGGCCTCCGAAATCGGTGCTACCAAAATCGCGCTCGGGCATCATCGCGATGACATCATCAACACGCTGTTTCTGAATATGTTCTTCGGCGGCAAACTGAAATCGATGCCGCCCAAGCTGGTATCGGACGACGGCAAACACATCGTAATTCGTCCGCTCGCGTACGTTGAAGAAACTGATCTGGAAGCCTACGCCGATTACAAACAGTTCCCGATCATCCCCTGCGATTTATGCGGCTCACAGGATAATCTGCAACGCCAACAAGTCAAACAAATGCTGCGCGACTGGGACAAGAAATTCCCCGGCCGCATCGAGAGCATTTTTCGCTCAATCCAGAATGTCGCACCTTCACATTTGTTGGACAGAAACCTGTTTGATTTCGCTGCGATAAAGGCGGACGGTCTGGCTGATGTTGACGGCGATAAAGCGTTCGACGCGGAAGAGTTCGTTGAGCCGGTGTCGGCGCAGGTAATTACTTTCCGCTAGCCGACACGGGACCGCATCAAGCGGCCCGCACAGCCTGCCGCTGCGTAAGTTTCACCAGGCCATAGACCGCCAATACCGGTATCGCCAAAAAAATCGCAAACGGTGCCATCGCGAGTACCAAGGCAAGCACGGTGATGATCGCGGCGAAAATCAGCGCGACGACAGTTATCAGCGCTGCGCCCGCAAGTACCGCGACGACGATCACCGCAACGATCAACAAGACCGGAATGGCAATCGCCCAACCGAGTACGGAGTCGGAGAGGTCTTGATCGAAAAACATCAATGTGCTGTCCATGCCGCTGCCTGCGTGCGTGGCGGCAAGGCCCATCGCGACGGCGGTAATGACTAGTACAACTGCAAGGGCCACAAGTAGAGGGCGTGAAACTTTGTTCATGTTCGGCTCCCGTAAAGGGTTGATTGACGATGAACGAAGTTTGCGGCGCGCACAGGTTTGCCACAACGGACCACCGACGAATTGCGGAAATTGCGGTTTGAGATGATGTTGGCGACGGCGAATCGCGCGTGGTGAAACCACGTGAAGACGAACTGGATTGCTGCGGAAACAAAAAAGCCGGGCATACCCGGCTTTTTTGTTACTCGACCCATTGAAACGCGCTATGGCTTTTTAGGCGGTGCTAGCGCTTTAGCTGGAGCCTTGGTGGCGGCAGGTGTTGGTGTCTGCGCGGCGGCAGGCGGCGCGGTCCCCAGCATCATGGTAACAAAGCGGTCTTGCAACGTGGCTTGGTTGCTGTATTTCTCCATTTCCTTACCCATAAGCGCGTCAAGCGAAGCGATCCGGCTAGCGGGTGTGGGGTGAGTGGAATACAAGAGGCTGGCACCGCCCTCGTCTTTCTGCAAATCTTGAAGTAACTGCAGTACATTCGGTAAGCCATATGGATCGTAACCAGCGCGGGCGGCAAGCACCATGCCCATGCGATCCGCTTGCTCCTCTTCGCCGCGATCCAGCGAAAGCAGAATCATCTTGCGCACTTCTCCGATGCCAAGCTTGAGCACGGTTTTGCCGAGTGCGCCGCCGCCGCGAGAATCAACGACGGCCCCAAGAGCCGTGACACCAGCAGAACCTAGTTTCTGCTTTTGGTAGGCCTTCACATGATGGCGCTGAACGACGTGCGCAACCTCATGTGCAAGCGCGCCCGCGAGCTCGGCTTCGCTACGCATGCGAAACAGAAGACCAGTGGTGATATAAATCTGGCCACCTGGCGCGGCACCGGCATTGGGCAGGCGTGAATCCAGCACCGCAAATCGCCAGGGCAGATTCGGCCGCTCAGAGTGCAATGCAACCCAGCGACCCACCTGATTGACGTAGCGCTGAATGCGGTCTTCCTTATAAAGCGGAGCCGCGCCGAGCACGCCCGCCATAATGTTTTCGCCGAGCTCCACCTCCTCTGCGTCCGTCATTTCCTTTTGAGCATCGCTAACGTCTTTAGCGACACTCAACCCACTATCCACAAGCGAACCTACTTTAGAGCCACCCGGCACCAAGCCCGCTAGTGACGAGCCTATCGGCATATTCTTCATGTCAGGCATGCCAGCACAGCCAACCAACGCCAGCAAGAGGCCGCAAAGCAATGTTTTTTGGGCGATCATATTCATTTGCGTGCTCCTTGCGTGTTGGCAGCTTCGACTGCGTCGCGTGCCAAATATACAACGCTACGGAACGCGAGGCGACGCTGGCTAGCGAGATTTCTGGCTTCTGCGTCAGTCGCCTGAAAGCGCTTTAACCGTTCGAGTTCAGCAGGATTAAGTTCTGCCGCTGCCACATCTTCTTTCGAGAAACCGCGTATGCCGACCGTGGCACTCTGTGCACGCTGATTTGACGCGCGCGTGGCGCTGCCACCACTACTGCTAAGCAGGCGTTCCATTCTGGCCAGCCAACTGCCGGTCGATGTTTTCTCGTCAATCGCCACCGTGGCACCACCGCGCAGATGCATCATGCGCACCCAACCTGTGTCGTTGCCGCTCTTCACGCGGCTCCATGCGCCTTTGCGCTCCTGCAATTGCAATGGTGCTTTCTCATTCAATTGTTTGATGATTGCGGCGCTGTCATCAGGCGCTGCGCGCATTTCTGTGGCGCGGTTGGTGGTCAATGGCTCTTGCGCGAACGCCGGGTTTACCGTCACTACCCCGAGCAAAAATGCGCCACATATCAGTATTTTTAGGTGTCTCATCACAATCCTTTACGTCCTCACGTGCGCAGATGATATGAATATTATTGCGCCACAGTTTCGCACAATGGATGGCCCTTGCACACTGGTTCGGCAGGCCATTGGCGGCTCATTCGGGGGATAGGTAGTGCTCAGGCAAAATCAGCGGAACAGGCAAAGTCCTTCACTGGTGGGGCTTTCAGACTATTTTCCATCCGCAAGCCGCACCAGTGCTAGCGTTTGAACTTTAATCGCCAAATACTCAGGAAATGGCCAACCGCTGCCAAATCGTGGAACTTAAGCCCGCTTGATTGAGGGTGTAAAAATGCAGCCCGGGCGCACCGCCCTCAAGCAGTCTGGCGCAAAGGTCAGTCACCAAATCCAGGCCAAAGGCACGGATGGACGCGGTGTCATCGCCATAGCCCTCCATTTTGCGACGGACCCAGCGGGGAATTTCTGCGCCGCAGGCGTCTGAGAAACGTGCCAGCTGCGAGAAACCCGCAATCGGCATGATGCCGGGAACGATGGGAATCGATACGCCCATCGCCTGCACCTGCTCGACAAAATGAAAATACGCTTCAGGATTATAAAAGTATTGCGTCATCGCCGAGTTCGCGCCGGCACCAATTTTGCCGACGAAGTGTTTCACGTCTTCCTGCGCGTTGCGTGCTTGCGGGTGGTATTCCGGATAGGCCGCTACTTCGATGTGGAAATGGTCGCCGGTTTCCTCGCGAATAAACGTGACGAGATCAATCGCATGACGAAACTCGCCCGCCACGGCCATGCCGGAAGGCAAGTCGCCCCGCAACGCAACGGTGTGCCGAATGCCTGCATCTTTATAGCGATGGATGACGGCGCGAATATTCTCTCGCGTGGAGCCGATGCAGGAAATATGCGGCGCCGCTGCGTGACCGGCTGCGCGGATATCGAGCACGGTTGAAAGCGTGCCTTCCTGCGTGGAGCCGCCGGCGCCGAAGGTGACCGAAAAAAACGCCGGGTTGAATTGCGCGAGTTGTTTGACCGTTGCTCGCAGCTTTTCTGCGCCTTCGGGTGTCTTCGGCGGGAAAAACTCAAAGCTAAAATTGCGCTGACCAGAACTCACATGGTTCCTTCAATACGTTGCCAAGCGGCATTGAAAAGACGGTCGACCGCATAGCGGCCAACCGTCCTACAAGTCAACATCGGCATCAACATCAATAACGATATGTATCCGGCTTGAACGGACCCTGCTTCGACACATTGATATACGCAGCCTGCTGATCCGACAACACGGTCAATTGCGCATTGAGTTTTCGCAACTGCAAACGCGCTACTTTTTCATCCAAGTGCTTCGGCAACACATACACGCCGATCGGGTATTTTTCCGTGTTGCAATAGAGCTCGATCTGCGCAATCGTTTGATTTGCAAACGAAGACGACATCACATACGACGGATGGCCAGTGCCGCAGCCCAGATTAACCAGACGCCCTTTGGCGAGCAGGATGATGCGCTTTCCGTTTGGGAAAATGATGTGGTCAACTTGCGGCTTGATCTCTTCCCACTTGTATTTTTCAACAGAGACGACGTCGATTTCATTGTCGAAGTGGCCGATGTTGCAAACGATGGCCTGATCTTTCATCTTGGCCATATGGTCATGGGTAATGATGTGGTAATTACCGGTCGCAGTGACGAAAATGTCAGCCTTGTCGACCGCGTAATCCATGGTCACGACGCGATAACCTTCCATCGCGGCCTGCAATGCACAGATCGGATCGATTTCGGTCACCCACACCTGCGCAGATAGCGCGCGCAATGCTTGTGCGGAACCCTTGCCCACGTCGCCATAACCAGCAACAACCGCAACTTTGCCGGCAATCATTACATCCGTTGCACGTTTGATCGCATCAACCAAAGATTCACGGCAGCCGTAGAGGTTGTCGAATTTCGATTTGGTGACGCTATCGTTGACGTTGATGGCGGGGAACGCGAGCTTGCCTTCCTTATGCATCTGATACAAACGATGCACACCCGTCGTGGTTTCTTCCGTCACACCTTTGATGGCTTTCAGACGCACGGCGTACCAGGTCGGATCGATTGCAAGCTTTGCCTTGATGGCGGCGTAAAGAATGCGCTCTTCTTCCGAACTCGGGTTAGCGAGCAGGGACGCATCGGTTGCGGCGCGTGTACCCAAGTGCAGCAACAATGTTGCGTCGCCACCATCATCCAGAATCATGTTGGTGTAGCCGCCATCTTTCCACTCAAAAATTCGATGGGTGTAATCCCAATATTCTTCGAGCGTTTCACCTTTTACGGCAAATACCGGCGTGCCGCTCGCGGCAATAGCCGCGGCGGCGTGATCTTGAGTTGAAAAAATATTGCACGACGCCCAACGTACCTGCGCGCCGAGCGCTTCGAGTGTCTGAATCAGGACCGCTGTTTGGATCGTCATGTGCAGCGAACCGGTGATGCGTGCACCCTTGAGAGGACGCGTGACTGCGAACTCTTCACGGATCGCCATCAGGCCGGGCATTTCAGTTTCGGCAATCTTGATTTCTTTGTTGCCCCAGTCAGCCAGCTTCAAATCGGCAACGTGGTAGTCGTTATCGATCAAATTTTGTGGTTTGAGAATTGCGTTCATAAAAAGCTCCTTACGGTGATTTAAGTATCGCGAGCGCAATAAAAAACGCCCGCATTCAATTAAGAATGCGAGCGCAGTTATTCAGTTGCAAATTCGTTCCGAGCCTGGTCGATTTCAAGAATCGTTCGCAGCGCTCCTCGGAACCAAAATTATACGGAAGTTTTTATGCCGTGGCGAGCACCTTTTTATGCTCACCGTTGAGGCCAGCCGCATCGCGCAGCAGCGCGACACGGTCCGTTGCTTCCCATGTAAATTCGGGCTCTTCGCGGCCGAAATGACCGTACGCCGCTGTCTTCTGGTAAATCGGACGCAGCAAATCGAGCATCTGCACAATACCTTTCGGGCGCAGATCAAAATGGGCCGCGACCAATTCGGCGATCTTCTCGTCCGACATGATGCCGGTACCTTCGGTGTAGACCGTAATATTCATGGGCTTTGCCACACCAATTGCGTACGCAACCTGCACCTGACACTGACGCGCCAAACCGGCAGCGACGACGTTTTTGGCGACATAGCGCGCCGCATACGCAGCAGAACGATCAACCTTGGAAGGGTCTTTGCCCGAAAACGCGCCGCCACCGTGCGGGCATGCGCCGCCGTAGGTATCAACAATAATCTTGCGCCCGGTGAGGCCACAATCACCTTGCGGACCGCCGACCACAAACCGGCCGGTCGGGTTGACCAGATAGCGAGTGTCCTTCAGCCATTCCTTCGGCATCACTGGCTTGATGATCATTTCGATCACCGCTTCGTGGATGTCTTTTTGGTCGATCTCGGGCGCATGCTGGGTGGACAACACGATCGTGTCCACTGAGTGCGGCTTTCCGTCAACGTAGCGCATCGTAACTTGCGATTTGGCATCGGGACGCAGCCACGGCAGACGACCGTCACGGCGAATTTCCGCCTGACGCTGCACGAGGCGATGGGCGTAATAAATCGGCGCGGGCATCAACACGCTGGTTTCGTCGCAGGCATAGCCGAACATCAGGCCTTGATCGCCAGCGCCTTGGTCAAGATCATTGTCCTGTGCCTTGTCCACACCCTGCGCAATATCCGGGCTCTGCTTGTCGTAGCAGACCATGACGGCACAGCCTCGGTAATCGATACCGTAATCGGTATTGTCGTAACCGATGCGCTTGATGGTGTCGCGCGCAACGTTGATGTAATCGACGTTGGCATTGGTGGTGATTTCACCGGCCAACACGACCAGCCCAGTGTTGCAAAGCGTCTCGGCCGCCACGCGTGAGCGTGGGTCTTGGGCTAAAATCGCATCAAGGATCGCATCCGAAATTTGGTCGGCCACTTTGTCCGGATGGCCTTCAGAAACGGATTCGGATGTGAACAAAAAGTCAGTCATTGGGTAACCCCTCAGTCAGTCAAAAAAATTGCCGCGCAATCAAATCCGCCGCGGCGCAAAACGACACTTCAATAAATACAATGGCAAAAAACAGAATCACGGATTTTAGCAGAAAGCTCCGCGCGGTCCAATTGGCGAACGCCGCGTATCTGCAGGATTTGTCACGGTGATATGGCTGTTTCGCGCCCTCGGCAGCCTGCCGCTCTGGCTCAATCACGCAATCGGTATCGGTCTCGGCTGGCTGGTATGGTTTGCTTCGGCGCGACACCGGCGTCTGACGCGTGAAAATCTTCGTCAATACACTACGCAGCTCATGTTGGATGGGACTAGGCAGGTGCTGTTGAACCACGCGATCGCTGAGCAAGGCAAAGGCATCAGCGAGCTAGCCGTCGCGTGGATAGCGCCACCTGAGCGCCTGTACAAAATGGTCCATGATGATGACTGCATCGGCTGGGAGCACATTGAGGCCGCGAAGGCTAACGGGCGTCCGATCATTTTCGTCACACCTCATCTGGGCTGTTACGACATTGCCGGTCGATATCTGGCAAAGCGCATGCCGATCACGGCGCTATATCGCCCGCCCAAGCAAAAATGGCTTGAGGCAATCATGCAACAAGGCCGCGTGCGCGCTGGTGGCGAAACCGCATCGGCAGATGCGGGGGGCATACGTACGCTATTGAAAGCACTAAAAAGCGGCGGCAACATCGTCATCCTTCCGGATCAGGTTCCCGGCGGTGGCGACGGCGTATGGGTGGATTTTTTCGGGCGGCCCGCCTACACCATGACGTTGCTGCCACGGTTGGCTGCTTCCGCGAATGCCGTTGTTTTATTTTTTTTTGCCGAACGACTGGCGCACGGCAAAGGCTATCGCATTCACATTGAAGCCATGCCCGAACCATTTTCAAGCGACCGCACAATCGCCGCCAGACAAACCAACGCGATGGTGGAAAAACTTGTCGCGATGGCACCGGCGCAATACCTTTGGGGCTACAACCGATACAAGCATCCTGCGGGTGCGCCGCAGCCGGGTGCCGTCTAGTGCGCGCTGTTTTGCTTTTTCTGTGGTGCTTGCGCTGGCTGCCGCCACGTTGGGTGGCGGCACTGGGGCGCGGCCTTGGCTCGCTCCTGTTTCACTTCGGTCGCAGGCGTGTCACGTTAATTAATCTCAAACTGTGCTTTCCGGAAAAAACCGAGACCGAACGTGAACGCATCGGTCGAGGCGTGTTTCGGAATCTCGCCCGCTCCACATTAGAACTAGGGCGCGTCTGGTACGGCCCGGTGGATGACGCGCTAGCCAATGTCAAACTCCTCGACAAACACAATATCGACGTTTGGCGTGGCAAAGCGCCGGTGATCGTTCTGGCGCCGCATTTTGTTGGTCTGGATATGGGCGGCACCCGTTTTTCACAGGAATACCCGGAAGTTTTTTCGATGTACTCCGAGCAAAAAAATAAAGTGTTTGATCGGGCATTGCGACGCGCACGTCAACGTTTCAACAATGCCACGCTGATCAC
>JANOQY010000297.1:0-4733 GCA_031414995.1 Betaproteobacteria bacterium | reverse complement strand
AGCGCAAGTTGGGCGATGAGATTTTTTAAATCATGCACTACAAAAGCGGACATACGATTGAAAGCGCCAAACTTTTCTGCCTCCAGGAGTGATTGATTCGCACGAAACTGAGCGAGATAACTGGCGGCTTGTCGGCTCGCCGTTTTCAGTAAATCAAGCACCTCCCAGTTGATATCGATCGGTGTGTGGGGCCTTGTCAGGACCACGAAGCCAATCGTGTCCGACCCGTTAGGTAATGGAATCACGAGCCACGCGTCATTGAGGCTTGATAGCCAAGTTGGCAAAACCAGCATTGGATACCGTTGAGGCATACCGGCAATTTCATCAATTCGGATGATCCAGCCTGTACGGTTAAGGAAAGATGAAAGCGAGCTTGACACCGATTCAGGCTCAGGTGTTTCCGGCATGTTTACCCGTGCCACTTGATAATACGAGCCGCCATGCTCCAGCCATACAGCGCCGCCTGCGCTTTCTACCAAGTTCGCGAGTGCGAGAACCACTTTCTCATGCAGATTTTCTCCTGCCTCCAATGTTCCCAAGACCTGGGTAAACCGCAGCCATTCTTTTCTGTAGTCGTATCGAAAAGAGAACAGGTTCTTATTGATGAAAACCTTAAGTCGCGCTCGCACTCTCGCCGACAGCGCGAACGTAGTTAGAGCGAGCAATGCCGCAAATACAAAGGCGATTTGCAGTGTTTCGCCCCAGCCACCACCGAAAATGCGCACCCAGTAGCCAGCCGCTGCGACCATCAGCAGGCAGATGCCGGCAATGAGAACAGTCGTTGAATGAAATACGAGCCCACGCGAAACGTGCAAGTCGATCGTCCACGCGGTGTTACGTGCTGTTGCCACTGCAACAAAGAAAATTACGAATGCATGCGCCACGCCGCGTGCAGCCCACATTCCAGGATGGATATTTTTGAACAATACGGCTTCGGCATACATGAGTAGATCGAAGGCAAACATGCCCGCAAGACCGATCACGAGCGGTTTGATTGCCCATTGGCGGTTTTCCGGCGTGCGCCGATAAAGTTGCTCGGTGAGCGCAAGCCCGAGGACCGAAATGCCGAGCAGGACCAGAAACACCGCCATTGTGCCGCGTTCTTTTTCGGCACTTTGCCATGGTAATTGCTCAGGCAAAATAATTGCAGCAATCAGCAATATCGCCGCGCCAACCAAGCGCCAAGGTCGACATTTGACCTGACGGATCGCTGCGGATAAATCACGCCACTCACCGAGCAGCAGCAACAAAAACGCGAGCCAGGCACCAATGCGTAAGACATCAAAAAATCGCGCTGCACGCCAAAGCTCTGAAATCGGAAACGCAAGCGCTGCCATCACGCAAACAGCCCAGAGTGTGCTCGCAATCGCTGCGCCGAATGCTACTGACGCTCGCGGGCCACCACGCCAGCTAAGTAACAGCCGAACGGCAAATGCGGCAAATATCAGCGCCGCAAAGCCATAGCTCCATATTATTGGGTCGTAAAGTAGAACGTTAGGCATTATCGATTTGCAGTCTGTGCAAGCGCTCGCTCGATTGAGCCGCTCATGTCGTGCATGAACTCGCTTAACAATTTCGATGAAACTTCAACGGACACATTCGCATCAGTGTAAATCGAGACCCATGCGGATGCAGCGGTCACTCCCTGCAGGCGCGTTTGAAGCTGCTGAAATTTCGCGCGAAGATCATTACTCGTAGAGAAACCGTTAACCCAATACCAATGCCACACGAAAATTTTGCCGGTGCTGCCAAGTAATACGCCTGTTTTTACTTGAAGTGGCGTTCCTGAATGCTCGGTGTGCGCGCCGCCGCGGTCCACAAGGCTCCAGTTTGACTTGTCTCCGCCCGGAAGACGATTGGATGTGCTCACCAACTTGGAATCCCATGTTTCATTCCGAAAAATACCAATAAAAATATCGACTCGCCGTCCATTTTTTTCAAAGCGTTGTGTTTGAATTTGGGTCGGGTTATTCAGTCCTGGCTCCCAGCCATGCGTTGGTTTTTCCACCTGAGACCATCCGCCCTGCGGGGACATGATGGCTAGCATCGCGGTGTTCGATTCTTGCGGGGGCAACAACTTTGTTTTAATGATTGGCCAGCTCGCCAGTATGGCCAACGCCGCAATTGAAATGGCGGCGAGCAGAGATTTGGGTGCCGAGGTGTGTTTGCGCGCCTCCATGTCATCCGTCGGGCTTATTTCACTTTGCGGTTCAACGGTATCGCGATAGCGCCAGCCGAGCCAACAAAAAACGAATAGAAACACAGCGAACAGCAGCCAGCCAAACATGTAATGATCATCGCGAAGTAGCCGATTATCAGTATGGTGCGCGATCATGATCGTCAGATAAACGCGAACCCAATTTCCGACGATTCCAATGACAGCCGATCCGACGACAAAAACAATGCGCTTGGCATAGGAATCATAAATAGTCCACGCATACAAAAGGCCAAGCAGTAAACAAGTACTAAAAAAGGCAACGCCGCTGCAGGTGTCTGCGACTGACCAATTGCCGCTGGGGAGCACAAAGTAAGCGCCCTCGCGGAATATTGGAACCCCCGACGCCCGGATGCCCAGCTCGGCAAACTTTGCGGTCCATTTCACCAAGGTCGGCACTAACGGACTCCAGATCGGGACCGCGAACATCAACACGGCGAGTGGGAACGCCATGGTCACGAACCAGCGAAATCCGAGCAACGTCAGCATTGCCATCGGAATCATCGAAAGCACGGCAAATTGAGTCAAGACGCGGGTGAAAACGAGTTCACCCGATAACCACACAAAACCCAATACGATCAGGCCGACCAATCCCGGCAAAAATGGACGGATCGGCAGTGTGGCCAGTTTTGCGCGAAGACCCCATATAAGGACCAACGCCACAACTACGACGAGCGCGCCGTGCGACGAGTAATCCGAATCTCTGCCGAGGCCCAGCAAAGTGGAAAAAGTGGGCCAGAAAATCGCTGCTATCGCGGCGATGACCGCCGCTACGATTGACGGACCAAAAGCATGCGACCGATCCGTCATTTAGCGGCGCTCGGAAAAATTAGCGGGACGGTCCGCTTAGAATTGAGGTGATCGGCTTTGCGGGACATTGAGCAATTAATTGTACATGGCTGAACCGGACTGGTAGCGACCTCGCGATGCGATTCAGGGCAAGAAATGAAAAACCCCGCCAAAGGCGGGGTCTCAAAGTCAATCTAAAGGATGGAATCAGACCATCGCCGTTTGTCGGCGAGCAGTTCTGCGACGCGCCAGACCAAGACCGATGAGTCCCAAGCCAAGCAGTCCCAATGTTGCAGGTTCCGGAACGCTGGTGAACGTCACCTGATCCTGTAGCCCCGTGCTTGTGTACACGTTGAGTGAATAGTTGTTTGCGGAATTGGCGGGGTTGTTAAGTTGGCTCAACCATCCTTGAGCAGTCGTGTGGGGTGTGGAGGTCGCCGCGTTCGAGAGGAAATTGCCGGATCCGAGGCTATAGCCACCGGGCGCACGTTCATAAATGATCTCCCAGATTGCCAACTGAAATGCCGCTGCGTTGTTGGCAGCACCCGCCGTCGTTGCAGCAGTTAGAAACATCGTTGCCAACCTACCGAGATCGTTCCTGGTTGTGGCATTCAACGTGGTCCCGCCCGCATCAAGTGTGTAGTCGCCAGGTGTGCTACCGGGGATATACTGAAAAATGTCTACGCACCAGGAAATAAACGTCTCTACGCTACCCGGCGTCCTGTTGGTCATCACAAACCCGCCGCCAGAGCCGTTGTAATTCCGGGTTGGGGCGTCAGTTTTTGAAATATTGACGCCTGCGCCACCAGCCGGTGCCCATGCAGTGACCGTAAAGGGCGTCGCCGAAGCGTTGTGCGCCATGAACATGCCGCTGACGAGTAGACCAAGTAGAGTTGCGCTAGTCTTTGATGCCATTTAAAAACCTCTGTGAAATTATTGATTCGCAAACATATAAGCAAGTAGCGGGCCAAACATAAAATTACTATAATAATCAATATATTAAATGACTTTCATGAATTAGAGCCTCGCGACAGAAAGTTAACTGTAATATTTCCCGACACTAGGAAGTCAGCCAATTGCTGGAACAGTAAATTTTTACGTATGTTGTCCCCAAAGTCCTGATTCCATCACCCCACGAAAGTTTTCCAAGATGTGCGGCATCGCCGGAATTCTGACCAATCGTTCCACAAATACGCCTGAGCGCGCTGAGCTTGCCGCAATGATCGCGCGCTTGCATCATCGTGGCCCGGATGGGAAAGGCATGTTCATTGATAGCGCAATCGGCCTCGCGCACGCGCGGCTGAGCATTATCGATATTGCGGGGGGTCAGCAGCCTATTCACAACGAGGACGCCACCGTGCAGGTGGTGTTCAACGGCGAAATTTTTAATTACGTCGAACTGCGCCGGCAATTAATTGCGCAGGGCCATAGCTTCTACACCAAGTCGGACACGGAAGTCATCGTTCATCTATACGAGGAACACGGCGAGCGATTCGTCGATCACCTCAATGGACAATTCGCGATTGCACTTTGGGATACAAAACGACAAAGCCTGTTGCTGGCGCGCGACCGTACCGGCATTAGACCTTTGTTCTACACCGAGGCCGACGGACGTTTGATTTTCGCCTCTGAGGTGAAAGCGCTGTTTGCGTTGCCCGAGGTTCGGCGCAGCATCGATATTCACGCGCTCGCTGAAACCTGCACGTACTGGTCCCCATTGGCACCAAGA
>JANOQY010000296.1:0-4730 GCA_031414995.1 Betaproteobacteria bacterium | reverse complement strand
GCAAGTTGGGCGATGAGATTTTTTAAATCATGCACTACAAAAGCGGACATACGATTGAAAGCGCCAAACTTTTCTGCCTCCAGGAGTGATTGATTCGCACGAAACTGCGCGAGATAACTGGCGGCTTGGCGGCTCGCCGTTTTCAGTAAATCAAGCACCTCCCAGTTGATATCGATCGGTGTGTGGGGCCTTGTCAGGACCACGAAGCCAATCGTGTCCGACCCGTTGGGCAATGGGATCACGAGCCACGCATCTTTGAGGCTTGATAACCAAGCTGGCAAGACCAGCATTGGATACCGTTGAGGCATATCGGCAATTTCATCAATTCGGATGATCCAGCCTGTACGGTTAAAGAAAGATGAAAGCGAGCTTGACACCGATTCAGGCTCAGGTGTTTCCGGCATGTTTACCCGTGCCACTTGATAATACGAGCCGCCACGCTCCAGCCACACAGCACCGCCTGCGCTTTCTACCAAGTTCGCGAGGGCGAGAACCACTTTCTCATGCAGATTTTCTCCTGTCTCCAATGTTCCCAAGACCTGGGTAAACCGCAGCCATTCTTTCCTGTAGTCGTACCGAAAAGAGAACAGGTTCTTATTGATGAAAACCTTCAGTCGCGCTCGCACTCTTGCCGACAGCGCGAACGCAGTTAGACTGAGCAACGCCGCAAATACAAAGGCGATTTGCAGTGTTTCGCCCCAACCACCCCCGAAAATGCGCACCCAGTAGCCAGCCGCTGCGACCATCAGCAGGCAGATGCCGGAAATGAGAACAGTCGTTGAATGAAATACGAGCCCACGCGAAACGTGCAAGTCGATCGTCCATGCGGTGTTACGTGCTGTTGCCACTGCAACAAAGAAAATCACGAACGCATGCGCCACGCCACGTGCGGCCCACATTCCAGGATGGATATTTTTGAACAATACGGCTTCGGCATACATGAGTAGATCGAAGGCAAACATGCCCGCAAGACCGATCACGAGCGGTTTGATTGCCCATTGGCGGTTTTCTGGCGTGCGCCGATAAAGTTGCTCGGTGAGCGCAAGCCCGAGAACCGAAATGCCGAGCAGGACCAGAAACACCGCCATTGTGCCGCGTTCTTTTTCGGCACTTTGCCATGGTAAATGCTCAGGCAAAATAATTGCAGCAATCAGCAATATCGCCGCGCCAACCAAGCGCCAAGGTCGTAATTTGACTTGACGGATCGCTGCGGATAAATCACGCCACTCACCGAGCAGCAGCAACAAAAACGCGAGCCAGGCACCAATGCGCAAAATATCAAAAAATCGCGCTGCACGCCAAAGCTCTGAAATCGGAAATGCAAGCGCAGCCATCACGAAAACAGCCCAGAGTGTGCTCGCAATCGCTGCGCCGAATGCTACTGACGCTCGCAGGCCACCACGCCAGCTTAGTAACAGCCGAACGGCAAAAGCGGCAAATATCAGCGCCGCAAAGCCATAGCTCCAGATTATTGGGTCGTAAAGTAGAACGTTAGGCATTATCGATTTGCAGTCTGTGCAAGCGCTCGCTCGATTGAGCCGCCCATGTCGTGCATGAACTCGCTTAACAATTTCGATGAAACTTCAACGGACACATTCGCATCAGTGTAAATCGAGACCCATGCGGATACAGCGGTCACTCCCTGCAGGCGCGTTTGAAGCTGCTGAAATTTCGCGCGAAGATCACTGCTCGTAGAGAAACCGTCAACCCAATACCAATGCCACACGAAAATCTTGCCGGTACTGCCAAGCAATACACCTGTTTTTACTTGAAGTGGCGTTCCTGAATGCTCGGTGCGCGCGCCGCCGCGGTCCACAAGGTTCCAGTTTGACTTGTCTCCGCCCGTAAGACGATTGGATGTGCTCACCAACTTGGAATCCCATGTTTCATTCCGAAAAATACCAATAAAAATATCGACTCGCTGTCCATTTTTTTCAAAGCGCTGTGTCTGAATTTGGGTCGGGTTATTCAGTCCTGGCTCCCAGCCATGCGTTGTTTTTTCCACCTGGGACCATCCGCCCTGCGGGGACATGCTGGCTAGCATCGCGGTGTTCGATTCTTGCGGGGGCAACAACTTTGTTTTAATGATTGGCCAGCTCGTCAGTATGGCCAACGCCGCAATTGAAATGGCGGCGAGCAGAGATTTAGGCGCCGCGGTGTGTTTGCGCGCCTCCAGGTCATTCGTCGGGCTTATTTCGCTTTGCGGTTCAACAGTATCGCGATAGCGCCAGCCGAACCAACAAAAAACGAATAGAAACACAGCGAACAGCAGCCAGCCAAACATGTAATGATCATCGCGAAGTAGCCGATTGTCAGTATGGTGCGCGATCATGATCGTCAGATAAACGCGAACCCAATTTCCGACGATTCCAATGACAGCCGATCCGACGACAAAAACAATGCGCTTGGCATAGGAATCATAAATAGTCCACGCATACAAAACGCCAAGCAGTAAACAAGTACTAAAAAAGGCAACGCCGCTGCAGGTGTCTGCGACCGACCAATTACCGCTGGGGAGCACGAAGTAAGCGCCCTCGCGGAATATTGGAACCCCCGACGCCCGGATGCCCAGCTCGGCAAACTTTGCGGTCCATTTCACCAAGGTCGGTACTAACGGATTCCAGATCGGGACCGCGAACATCAACACGGTGAGTGGGAACGCCATGGTCACGAACCAGCGAAATCCGAGCAACGTCAGCATTGCCATCGGAATCATCGAAAGCACGGCAAATTGAGTCAAGACGCGGGTGAAAACGAGTTCACCTGATAACCACACAAAACCCAATAAGATCAGGCCGACCAATCCTGGCAAAAATGGACGGATCGGTAGTGTGGCCAGTTTTGCGCGAAGACCCCATATGAGGACTAAAGCCACAAGTACGACGAGCGCGCCGTGCGACGAGTAATCCGAATCCCTGCCGAGGCCCAGCAAAGTGGAAAAAGTGGGCCAGAAAATGCCGGCAACTGCGAGGAAGACCGCCGCTACGATTGACGGACCAAAAGCATGCGACCGATCCGTCATTTAGTGGCGCTCGGAAAAATTAGCGGGACGGGCCGCTTTGAATTGAGGTGATCGACTTTGCGGGACATTGAGCAATTAATTGTACATGGCTGAACCGGACTGGTAGCGACCTCGCGATGCGATTCAGGGCAAGAAATGAAAAACCCCGCCAAGGGCGGGGTTTCAAAGTGAATCTAAAGGATTAAATCAGACCATCGCCGTTTGTCGGCGAGCAGTCCTGCGACGTGCCAGACCAAGACCGATGAGTCCTAAGCCCAGCAGCCCTAATGTTGCAGGTTCCGGAACGCTGGTAAACGTTAACTGATCCTGAAGGCCCGTGCTTGTGTAAACGTTGAGTGAATAGTTATTTGCGGAATTGGCGGGGTTGTTAAGTTGGCTCAACCATCCTTGAGCAGTCGTGTGGGGTGTGGAGGTCGCAGCGTTTGAGAGGAAATTGCCGGATCCGAGGCTATAGCCACCGGGCGCACGTTCATAAATGATCTCCCAGATTGCGAGTTGAAATGCAGCCGCGTTGTTGGCAGCACCCGCGGTCGTTGCAGCAGTTAGAAACATCGTTGCCAACCTACCGAGATCGTTTCTTGCTGTGGCACTCAACGTGGTCCCGCCCGCATCAAGTGTGTAATCACCAGGTGTACTACCGGGGATATACTGGAAAATGTCTACGCACCAGGAAATGAAAGTTTCTACGCTACCCGGAGTCGTATTTGTCATCACAAACCCGCCACCAGAGCCGTTGTAATTCCGGGTTGGGGCGTCAGTTTTTGAAATATTGACGCCTGCGCCACCAGCCGGTGCCCATGCAGTGACTGTAAAAGGCGTCGCCGAGGCGTTGTGCGCCATGAACATGCCGCTGACGAGTAGACCAAGTAGAGTTGCGCGAGTCTTTGATGCCATTTAAAAACCTCTGTGAAATTATTGAATCGCAAACATATATGCAAGTAGCGGGCCAAAAATAAAATTACTATAATAATCAATATATTAAATGACTTTCATGAATTGGGGCCTCGCGACAGAAAGTTAACTGTAATATTTCCCGACACTTATAAGCCAGCCAATTGCGGGAGCAGCAAAATTTTAGGTATGTTGTCCCCAAAATCCTGATGCGATCACCCTACGAGAGCTTTCCAAGATGTGCGGCATCGCCGGAATTCTGACCAATCGTTCCACAAATACGCCTGAGCGCGCCGAGCTCGCCGCAATGATCGCGCGTTTGCATCATCGCGGGCCAGATGGGAAAGGCATGTTTATTGATGGTGCAATTGGCCTCGCGCATGCGCGGCTCAGCATTATCGATATTGCAGGAGGTCAGCAACCCATTCACAACGAGGACGCCACCGTGCAGGTGGTGTTCAACGGCGAAATTTTTAATTACGTTGAACTGCGTCAGCAATTAATTGCACAAGGCCACACGTTCTACACCAAGTCGGACACGGAAGTCATCGTTCATCTCTACGAGGAGCACGGTGAGCGATTCGTCGATCACCTCAATGGGCAATTCGCGATTGCACTTTGGGATACAAAGCGGCAAAGCCTGCTGCTGGCGCGCGACCGTACCGGCATTCGGCCATTGTTCTACACCGAGGCCGACGGACGTTTGATTTTCGCCTCTGAGGTGAAAGCGCTGTTTGCGTTGCCCGAGGTTCGGCGCAGCATCGATATTCACGCGCTCGCTGAAACCTGCACGTACTGGTCCCCATTGGCACCAAGA
>JANOQY010000295.1:0-2203 GCA_031414995.1 Betaproteobacteria bacterium | reverse complement strand
TTGACGACATTCAACATGCCGAATATGACCGCAAGCCCCAACGACAACAGCGCGTAAAAGCAGCCGTTGACCAGCCCGATCGTGAGCTGACCCATAAAGGCCTGAATGGGGATGCCGAAAATTTCTGTCATGGTTGTTGCGAAAGGTGTGATTTAACGAACGCCGACAATCCCTCTCTATCCCGCTTCTCAACAGGGGAAGTCGTTAGAACCCCCCTTTTGAAAAGGGCGGCAGGGGGGATTGTCGGCTGTCGCATTGCGAACGTGCTAACTGTCAATCAACCCTTCTTCATGAACTGCGGACACTTCGAATTCGCCAGCGACTGGAACGCCTCTTCGCCTTTGATCGTGCCTTTGAGCGAGTAGTAATCCCACGGGCCCTTCGATTCCGAAGGTTTCTTCACGAGGAACAAATACATGTCGTGAACCATGCGACCGTCCGGGCGCAGCGTGCCATTTTTAGCAAACACGTCGTTGATCGGCGTGTCTTGCATCTTCTTCATGACCGCTGCCGTATCATCGGTGCCCGCCGCTTGCACGGCTTTCAAGTAATGCGCGGTTGAAGAATAAACACCAACCTGATTCATGTTGGGTTTCTTGCCGTTGTTGCGCGCCTCGAAGCGTTTTGCAAATGCACGGTTTTCATCGTTCATATCCCAGTACCAACCTTCAGATAGATACAGGCCCTGCGCTGTTTTTAGCCCCAGTGCATGCACATCCGTGATCAACATCAGCAGCGCAGCCAGATTCTGGTTTTTTGTGATGCCGAACTCAGCAGCTGCTTTGACACTGTTCACGGTATCGCCACCGGCATTGGCCAGACCGACAACTTTTGCTTTTGACGCTTGCGCTTGCAACAGGAAAGAAGAAAAATCGGTAGCCGCGAGCGGGTGGCGCACCGCGCCGCTCACAGTGCCGCCGTTCGCCTTGACCACGTCACCGGTATCTTTCTCTAGGGAATGGCCGAAAGCGTAATCAGCCGTGAGGAAGAACCAACTATCGCCACCGGCTTTTACAACGGCCTTGCCGACCACATTGGCCAGCGAAATGGTGTCGTAGACCCAATGAATGCTGGTGCCAGGCTGGCAGGCATCATTAGTCAAACGCGACGACGCAGCGCCGGTAACAATAGTGATCTTGTTTTTTTCCTTGCCCAGTGCCGTCACCGCGAGCGCGACGCCGGAGTTGAGGTTCTCGACCGTCATGTCCACTTTATCGCGGTCAAACCATTGCTGCGTGAGGTTCTTCGCAACGTCTGGCTTGTTTTGATGATCGGCACTGACTACCTGAATTTCCTTGCCGAACATTTTGCCGCCAAAATCTTCCACTGCCATCTTGGCTGCCAACACAGCACCTGGACCGCCGAAATCGGCATACAGGCCTGACATATCAGTCAGCACACCGATCCTTACTACGTCATCGGATAATTTTCCTTGTTGGGCATTTGCAACTGTCATTCCTGTTGCCAATGCCGCCGCGACTGCACCCGCTATTAATTTACGTTTCATGCTTGCTCTCTCCTGTTGTTAATTCGAATTTTTGCGAATTTTGCGTGTTGCACTTAACCCAACTTACACCTTAAACCCCGAGGAACTCATGCAGCATATCCGCCTTCGCCGCCAGCTCATGCTTCTCCACCACTGCCGCAATCTTGCCATGCTCCATCACGTAATGCCGATCTGCCAGTGGTGCGGCAAACCGGAAATTCTGTTCGACCATGATGATGGTCATTCCTTTGGTCTTGAGTTCGCGAATGACACGGCCCAGCGTCTGCACGATAACCGGTGCAAGACCTTCGGTGATCTCATCGAGCAGCAAAATTTTGGCGCCCATCCGGAGAATCCGTGCCATCGCCAGCATCTGCTGCTCGCCGCCCGACAATCGCGTGCCCTGACTGTTGCGCCGCTCTTTGAGATTGGGGAACATCGCGTAAATCTCGTCGAGCGACATACCGCCTTCGCCAATTTTTGGCGGCAGTAATAAATTTTCCTCGCAACTCAAACTGGAAAATATGCCGCGCTCCTCGGGACTATAACCCATGCCCAACCGCGCAATGTTGTGGTTGGACAAAGTGATCGCTTCATGCCCGTCGATCTTGACTGAGCCAGTGCGCTTTCCGGTTAGCCCCAAAATTGCCTTGAGGGTGGTCGTGCGCCCCGCCCCGTTTCGCCCCAGCAACGTAATAAGTTCGCCCTGCTTGATCT
>JANOQY010000294.1:0-2046 GCA_031414995.1 Betaproteobacteria bacterium | reverse complement strand
GTAATCGAGGCAACCAAATGGGTTGACGAAACGACGGCCCGGCCGGGCAAGCCTACGATAGGCGATTGCTTATAATTATTTTTCGATAATGATGTCTTTGGCAGCAATGGGCAGTCTACTTTTCCGCCGGTCATAAACCGCTTTGGCCACTAACGCTCCGCCGACCAGCAAAGCGCCGGGCAGCGATCGGGTCGCAATGCGTGTGGCGATGATGCCCAATCCTGCACCCAGCAATCCGTGGCCGCGTTTTTGGCCGATGACTTCGCCAACAACGGCACCTGCAATTGATCTCAACATATTTTTGATCCTAAACCATATCTTCCGGCCTGACATGGGTATCAAAGGTCTCCGCGTCAACCAGTCCCGATGCTAACGCGGCTTCACGCAAAGTTGTTCCTTGCTCATGTGCGGATTTTGCGATTTTTGCGGCATTGTCGTACCCAATCACAGGGGCGAGCGCGGTGACGAGCATCAGCGATCGGTTTACCAGTTCTGCGATGCGCTCTCGGTTCGGCTCGATCCCCTCGACGCAGTTTTTGGCAAAGCTTTCCATGCCGATGCTGAGCAGCTCGATAGAGCGCAGCACATTAGCCCCGATCAGCGGCTTAAACACATTCAGCTCCAAATGCCCCTGCATCCCGCCCACAGTTACTGCGGTGTGATTGCCGATGACTTGCGCTGCAACCATCGTCAGCATCTCGCACTGCGTAGGGTTGACCTTGCCAGGCATTATCGAGCTGCCGGGTTCATTTTCGGGCAGCGAGAGCTCGCCAAAGCCGGAGCGTGGGCCAGAGCCGAGCAAGCGGATGTCATTAGCAATCTTGGTGAGGGCTACGGCGAGGGTGTTGAGCTGGCCAGACAGCGAAACCAGTCCATCATTACACGCAAGTGCTTCAAACTTGTTGTCCGCGCTATCAAAAGGTATCTCAGTCATCACTTCGAGGTGAATACAAACGCCTTCGCCAAAGTCAGCTGGCGCATTCAATCCAGTCCCTACCGCAGTGCCGCCTTGCGCAAGAGGCCGAATATCGTCATCCAGCGCGCGCGCGATCCGATTCCAAGCATGTTCCAGCTGATCGGCATAGCCCGAAAATTCTTGGCCCAACGTAATCGGCGTCGCGTCTTGCAGATGCGTCCTACCAATCTTTACGATCGTATCCCATCTCCCACCCTTGGTTCGCAACGTCGCTTCAAGACGTTCGAGCTTGGGAAGAAGCGTCCGGGTCAGCGCTATCGCCACCGCCACATGCATCGCTGTCGGAAAGCTGTCGTTCGACGACTGGCTCATATTCACATGATCGTTGGGATGCACCGGTGTCTTGCCGCCGCGTGTGCCGGTCAGCATTTCGTTGGCACGTCCGGCAATCACTTCGTTGACGTTCATGTTTGACTGCGTGCCGCTGCCGGTTTGCCAAATCGTTAGCGGGAACTGGTCGTCATGCTTGCCAGCGACCACTTCGGCTGCGGCAGCCTCAATCGCATCGGCAAGACCCGCATCCAACCCATGTTTGCGATTTACCCGCGACGCAGCCTGCTTCACTAACGCCAGTGCGTGGATAATCCCAATCGGCATCCGCTCATGCGGCGGAAAGGGGAAGTTCGCAATGCTGCGCTGCGTCTGCGCGCCCCAATAGGCGTCGGCGGAGACTTCTATTGGCCCAAAACTGTCGGTTTCTGTGCGGGTGGGCATTATGCCACCTTCCGCTTGCCCTGAGCCTGTCGAAGGGTCACTTCTTCCGCCCGAAATCCACCGTTACGACGTTGGAGCCGTCTTCTGTCTCGAAAATGGCTTCGTCGTTGCCTGCTTCATCATGCGGTTCGGGGCCGGATTCGGCCTCAACATGGAATTGCAGCGCGAAATCGACCGCTGGATCGACAAAAGCGGTGATCGCGGAAAAGGGGATGTACAGATGCGCGGGAACTTGGCTGAATGACAGGCCGATTTCGAAATGTTCAGCCTCCACTTTCAAGTCCCAATATTTGTGCTGCATCACGATGGTCATTTCATCGGGGAAACGCTCCATCAAATGCACGGGGATATTGACG
>JANOQY010000293.1:0-10301 GCA_031414995.1 Betaproteobacteria bacterium | reverse complement strand
GGCGCACTACTCCTTAAACTTGTAGTGCGTTGCGTTCAGGTAAGCGGCAATCGCCGTTTCGTCGTCCGGGAATAATCCAAGGCTCAGTTCGCTGTTGCAGCGCGCCACTTGCGACAGCAATTTGCTCTTTGTTGTAACCCGACGATCCTTTCGCATGTAAATGGCCGCCCCATCGCCACCGAACTTGCTGATATGGCAAGCCTCGCATTTGGCTTCAGCAATCAGCTTTTTGCCGCTATCAAGCAGTGCCGTATTTGGCTCTGGCGCAGCCATCGCTGTCATCGCGATTGTGAGAGGGAAAGCAGCAAGCAGGTTGTGAAAGGGTACGGTGCCAGCGCGCATGGCGTTCTCGATCAATATGAGGCATTTAGTATACTGCGCTGCCCTCGCGGCTTCGTTGAAATAGCCAGTTTTACGTTGACCGGGGCGGCTAAAAAAGGTTAAAATCTTGGTCTTGTTTAAACATTAAACGGCGATTCCCTGATAGCTCAGCCGGTAGAGCGACGGACTGTTAATCCGCAGGTCCCTGGTTCGAATCCAGGTCGGGGAGCCAAGATTTCAATGACTTAGCCCACTTCCTAAGTGGGCTTTTTCATTTTCAGTGTGGCAACCTGTGAGTTTCCGGGTAAATGTGGAGCGTTTCATATGCACGAAATCATGCAATACCTCAGGAAAAATGGTCAGCGGCTCGATTCAGAAATTGCCGCAGCCGTCCATATGCCGCTCGTCAAGGTGCGCAGTTTGTTGGCCGACCTGTCTGCACAAGGCGAAATTTCAAAGTGCAGCTTCACGCGCTTCGATGGTGGCAAAAAGGTCGAAGGCGTCCTTTGCCGGGTCGCAGGTTATGTTCCGCCAAAGAGCCCAGGTCGCAAGCCAGGTTCCTAGTTTTTCAGCGCAAGCCTGATCAACGGTTTCGAAGTTGCGCGTCGCGCAGCTTCGATTTGGCTTCATTCAGCGCCGCATCAAAGTAAGCACCATAAAAGTCGGGGATCATTGAACCGATTAACGGTGCGGTTAGCAACGCCCCTTTTGCATTGAAGAAAAACACCACTGGCGCGACGCTGGCTTTGTGGTGTCGTGCAAATTCTGCGTGAGACATCTCTTTACCGTTGAAGTCACGCAGGCGTTCGCTGCCGTTGACTTCCACCTGTCGAATAATCGCCTTGGGCGTTCCAACTCCGTCACGCAGCAACGGTAACAAATGCGAACGTCTGACAACTTCGCAATGCGGACAACCCGCCAAACTTACGAGTACGATCAACGGCAATCCAGACCGCTCGGCGCTTTTCCCGTCGAAAGCTAAATTGCGTGCGGCTGGCAACGCTTCGTTATTCGCGATTGCAAGCGGACAGGCCGCCAGCAGGATCGCCGTCATGATGGATCTCATAGCTTGCAATAACAGCCCTGCTCCGGACCGCCGTTGTGCACGCCGTTGCGTAACAAAGCGGGTCATTTTTTGACCAACGACTCTTTTTCCATCAGCAGATACGTTCCATACGCATTGATGCGATTGGCTGCTTCAAACGCCGGCACTTTCGCGAAACGGCTCCAGTCGGTTTTCGCATAGGCCTCATCAAAGGGCACAAAATCATCGACTGCTTTGCCCATGACTTCACGCAGATAAATCAGGTAGTCGCGCGTCATCGCCAAATCTGTTTCCGGTTTCAGTGATGGCTTGCCGTGCCCTGTGACCATGACAGTTGGCCGCAGTGCGAGCAATTTGGAAAATGTCTCAAGCCATCGTTTGCTGTCTGCCTCACCGACAAACGGGATTCGTCCTGTAAACAAAATATCGCCGGTGAAAATCACACCGGCATCGCCAACGACAACGATTACATCTTCAGGCGAATGCGCGGGGCCAAGATGGATGATATCGAAGCGCGTAGAACCCATCTTGAATGAGACATTGCCATCAAGCCATTTATCGGCCGCAACCAATTGCGTTTTTTCATCAACCCATGGATGCAGATCCTGGCGGCGTTGCTGAAGCCGCGCTTTGCCATCAGCACCTTCAAGATACTCACGCGCCGCCGCATGCGCCCATATTTCCGCGCCCACTCGTTTAAATGCGGACAGTCCGTAAAAATGATCCGCATGATAGTGCGTGACGATAATCGTTCGGATTGGTTTGCTGGTGATTTTTCGAATTGCATTCACCAATGCATGCCCCAACGCTGGCGTGCCGAGCGCATCGATCACCACCACGCCGTCGCTGGTGACCACGAAACCCGCATTGGAATTGAAGCCGCGATTTTCCTGAGAAGCGACGCTGGGCTGGCCTTGCACCATATAAACATTTGGCGCAATTTTCTGCGGCGTCAGTACCGGAATCTCAACAGTTGCGGCACCGACAAACACGGACCATCCGGCAAGCGTGGCCAACAGGGCAAAACGCGCATTCGCTTTACGCCAACCAATCATGCGATTCCTGCGTTGCCCTTCATGCCGATCAAAGTCGGTAAGTTAAGTTTCTTTGGCTTGATGGTCTTCTTGTCACGCAAATAAGACGCCATGAGATCCCAGATTGGCTCGCCGGTCGCACCTTCAGCGACGGGTGCCCAGCCTGCCACCTTGTATCTGCGTCCGGCATCAATCGGCTTGCCCTTGAGCGTCATGGCGCTTATCCGCCCACCCATCTTGCCGTTTGGGTCACAGGTATACGAAAGGCCACCAACGCGGACCATGTCGCCACCCTGTTGATAATACGGATCGGGATTGAACAGGTTGTCTGCCACGTCCTCAAGAATGGTTTTAATCGTTTCGCCGGTGAGTTCATTCACCGTGGAATAGGGATAGGTAATGGCAGTCTGATCCATCAGATGCTCCATGGTGATCGCCTGCCCGGGCAGCAGTGTTGTACCCCAACGAAATCCCGGTGAGAAGGCAATTTCAGCGCCCTTCACTTCCATGAGGCCGTCGAGAATTAATTGGTCGATCGTACCGTTGAAGTTACCGCGACGATAAAGCAGCCCTTCAGTTACCGCGAGTTTCTCGGCCAGCTTCGCTTCAAATGGCGCGCGCATTTTTGTAATCAACGTATCCATGTTTTTGTCGGCGGGCAGCAGATTCGCGAAAATCGGCATCAGGCGATACTTGAAATCAACGATCTTGTTGTTCTTCACATCAAAATCGAGCACGCCGAGAAACTTGCCGTTTGAGCCTGCGTTGGTGACCAGCGTTATGCCATTGCGATTCTTGACCGCCACCGGCTTCGGTACACCATCGTGGGTATGCCCGCCGAGGATGGCGTCGATGCCGGTTACACGCGAGGCGAGTTTCAAATCGACGTCCATGCCATTGTGCGAAAGCAGAACCACCACCGCAGCGCCCTTGCCTCGCACCTCATCGACAACCTTTTGCATTTCCGCTTCTTTGATGCCGAAGCTCCACTCCGGCGTGAAGTAGCGTGGATTTGCAATCGGTGTGTATGGGAATGCCTGGCCGATGATCGCTACCGAGACGCCATTCATTTCTTTCATGACGTAGGGCGGAAATACCGGATCGCCAAAGTCGGTGGTCTGTATGTTCTGTGCAATGAAATCGATCTTGCCTTTGAAATCGTTCTCGACAATTTCCTTGACGCGTTTATCGCCTAACGTAAATTCCCAGTGACCGGTCATGACGTTGACGCCCAATTCGAGGGCGGCATCGACCATATCCTGCCCCTTCGTCCACAACGCCGTGGCGGAGCCCTGCCAGGTATCGCCACCGTCGAGCAGCAGCGCGCCCGGGCGCCCGGCCTTCAATTGCTTCACCAGCGTTGCCAGATGTGCAAATCCACCCACTTTGCCGTACTTGCGCGCAGCCTTGTCAAAATCAAGATACGTGAACGCATGCGCTTCGGCGCTACCAGGCTTGATGCCGAAATGCTTCAATAGTTTTTCACCCACCAAATGCGGCGGTTGACCCATTGAACCTGCCACGCCAATGTTGACGTTTGGTTCACGAAAATAGATTGGTTTAAGTTGCGCGTGGCAATCTGTCATGTGCAGTAAATGCACATTGCCGAATCGTGGCAATTCGTAGAGTGCATTTGTCTTGCCGTTGGTGGCGAACGCGTCCTGTTGATCAAGTGCAAATCCACTCGCACTCGCAATGGCCAGCAATTGCAGGAACTCGCGGCGGCTGATGTTAGACATATGTGGCGAACCTCTCTAAAACTCGATATCGTCGGCAATGGCCTTGATGCCAGCCGTCGCGCAGGAATCGTCGGCGTCCCCGCCTGGAGCACCTGAAACAGCGATTGCACCAAAAAGATTACCTGCCGCCTCGATGGGTAGCCCGCCTCCCGCCGCTAGTACGCGCGGTAATTGACGAATGCCGCTCATCGGTTTACCAGCCTGCGTCTCGACTGCCAGAGAACTGGTCGATTGTTTAAAACTGGCAGCAGTCCATGCCTTGGCGGTCGCCATGTCTGGCGTATGTGCGCCTGCGTAGCGGTCCCGCAATACGACCTGCACCACACCGGCACGATCCACCACCGCAACTGCGGTCTGGAAACCATCCTTGCGGCATTGTGCTAATGCCGCTTGAGCGGCCTTTAGCGCAGTGTCTGGCGTGAGCATCTTGACGGAGAATGTCGGCGCGTCCGCAGCGAGCGTAGACGCTGACCAGCAGGCGACAGCCGCCAGCGTGCACGACGTAAGTCCAACTCTTCGATTGCTGTTCATAAGATATTCCTTATGTTTGTTTGCGCAAAAAAGCCCGGGCATGCCGGGCTTTCGGGACTAATTGTTGACGGGTGAGTTCGGATCCAGCAGCAATGCCGTGACGTGCTTGATCTGCTCTTCAGTAAGGATGCCGCTGTGCCCGAAACGCGGCATATTGGTGCAGGCCGAGTACGCGTCTGCATTGTAAATTTTGCCATACGTGTATTTCTGGATCGGCTCGGTATTGCCGCGCAACTTACCGTAGTTGTAAAGACTTGGCCCGATGTTGCCAAAGGCTATTTCGTGCTTGGCCAATTGGTGGCACGCGTAGCAATTGCCACCGGCGGGTCGCGCAGGGTCATCGCTGAACTGTTTGCCCACACCGGATTGCGCAATTTTCTCGCCTTCTTTCCAGTCACCCAACAACTTTCCATCGGCTGGATATTTCACCAGTTTCGTGTTGATGGCTTCGATTTTCTTTGCGATGTCTTTCGGCAGTTTGTCGGGATACTGCGAGCACAGTCGCTGCGTCTCGTCCTGGTTTAAGCGATCTACTTTTGCCTGCCCACGGTCCTTGAACGATGCCTTCATTACGATTTCGGCTTGGGTTGGTTTTGTGGCATCAGCTGCCGCGCAGATCTGGGCGGACACCGCGAAAACAGCGACGGAAAATGTAGTGAAATGGATATTTTTCATGTCCGCCCCCTAGCGCTTGATTGACGGCGCGGTAAGCACGCCACCATTTGCATTTTTGGCCAGATACGTTGTGAGGGCGATAGACCCCTGCGACGTAAATTCGAGCTCAGGAAACCGCTGTTGCCTGAAACAATCGAACAACCGCCATTGGAATGACCGCACTTCGCCTTGCGAGACGCGATAAGCCGGCCACGACGTATAAGCGCGTTGTGCCGGCTCTTTTTTGGTCAGGTTAGGTAAGTCCTGGAGGCGTATGCGCTGATTGTCCGCACCATGGCAGGTCACGCAGCCGAAATCGTGCGGGCCGCCGCGATGAAAAAACATCGTCTTGCCGATCTCAAAGGCTTCCTTCTCTTTCGGATGGTTAGTCGCAACATTCATTTTCATGCCGCGCGACTCGGACGTCACATAAGCGACCAGCGCTTCGATATCGGATTTGCGTTCCGGACTGCCAAACGGATTTTTTCTTGCGTCGTCGTATTTATATCCCTGCAACATCACCATGCAAGTGACCAGACGCGATTCCAGATCTTCCACTTTGTCGGTATCGGCAAAGTACTTTGGCAACACTGCGTACGCACCCTTTACCTTGCCAGGCCCGAGACCAATATCGCACTGCTCAAAAGATACATTTTTAGGACCACGCGGTTTCTTCCAGATACCCTCGCCACGCGCCTCCCACAACTCCGCTGGATTGCCGTCACCCAACGCCTGACGGTATTTCTCGATCTCCTTGATGGTGGCGTCGCCGCTATTACTTTGCGCAGACGATGTGGATGCAACCAACGCGCCGGTTAATGACGCTACGACGATGCCAATTGCGAATGCGGTGCTTTTGAAATATTGCATTTCACTCCTCCGGGAATCTGTCTATGCTTGCTTTTTAGTGGTTGTTTTTAGCCGTGTCTTTTGGCGCGGCTTGTGGATGAACGATTCACTACGGTTTCAGGTACGCGAATTCTTCTTTTGCCTGCAATCGACCGATTTCAACAACGCCCGAAGGCACCAGCTTTGTCTGTGGAAGCAACTTCTTTGGATCGATCTTGTTTGATTTCAGCGTGATTTCGCAAACGCGAAATTCGACGCCACGCGCAGCCAATTCCTCGACGGGAATATTGAACGGGTTGCCGGTCGCATTTACGGCACCATCGAGCAGAAATTGAACACCCTGCGCGTGCGCAACAACGACAATCCTGGTCTTGGGATCAACGTCAAGGTGATTCTTAATATTTCGCAGCCCTTTGGTTGCCTGCTCAAACCCAGCGTCGAAGTGATACACGATCTTGATGGGGTCGTCTTTGCCAGCGGCCGAAGCAACGGACAGCGATGCAGCGGCTGCAAACGCGAGCAGCGTGCGGATCATCTTGGAGAACAGGTGCATGGCTTTCCCCAGTCAGGAAATCGTGGCTTCGTCAGATCGTTTGTCGCCCTTGTTGTCCGTCCAGGTGACAACGACTTTCTCGCCGGCCTTGCCGCCGGAAAATCGAAACTCCAGGAAAGGATTCTTGGATACAGCCGGGCCCCATTGCGCTGAGAGCACGGTCTTGCCGTTATGCGTCGCGGTGACGTTCTGGATGAACCAGGCAGGCACAGTTTTGCCAGCTGAGTCCTTCCGTTGACCGGTCTCCATCTCGTGCGCCATCAAAACCTTCACCACTACTTTGTCGCCCGTGACACTAGCGCGAATTTTCATTGGATCTGCCATGTGAATCTCCTTATTTTTTAGAATGAAATCGGGTATTTCGGCGTCCGCCAAACGGCGAGTTTTCTAGCCGCCACATCCACCCAAAGTCACCTTGATTTCCTTGGTCGCAAAAAAATACTTGCCATCTGCTTTGACCAGCGCATACACGTTCGACGTTTGCCCCATCTTTACACGCGTCGAAACGAACGGCTCAGTACCGCCCGGAATGTCAAACGCAGCCGATAACGCGTTTGGATTTTTCTCAACGAGTATCGAAATGGATTCTGTTTTAGCTAACTTGCTCGCAACCGAAACTGGCACAACTGCGCCGTTTTCAGCGATGTCGGGGGAAGTGATATTAATGTCTTTGCTTTCCGTCGCCGCAGTGCCCCCCATTGCTTTTACGGTTTCCTGCAAGTTTTTGGTATCGAATGCGGCCTTGTTCCAATCTGCGGCATTAACATTGCCAGATTTGAAAATGCCCGCTGACGCGGCCAATGCGATGACCGTTGCACCACCGGATGCCTGGAGCAGATTTCTGCGTGTTTGTTTCATGGTTTTCTCCTGAAATTCATAGACTTGGCAACTTGATTTCCAACTTTCACTATATCGCAAAAAAACATTACTTCTCCGACGCGCGGGAAAGAATCCACTTCACCAACGCACGAATATCATCATCGCTGAGCGCGCTCGGCGGCATCGGAATCGCACCCCACACCCCGCTGCCACCGGTTTTTACTTTCTCGAACAGGTTTGATTCGGCACCGCTATCGGCTTTGTACTTTGCGGCGATCTCTTGGAAGCTTGGGCCAATAAATTTTTTATCAATCTGATGGCAAGCGGTGCAATTGCCCTCACGCGAAAGGTTCAGTATGGCTTCGCCAGCTGATTTCGTCACTGAAGCCGCGGTGCTGTCGGCGTTCACCTTAACTCTTTTCGCCGTATCCACCCCGCGCGCAGGGCCGATGACGCGCTGTTGCTCCGCCAGATTGCCGTGTGTGCCGCGCGCAAAATCTGGCAATGCTGATGTGAGGCCAATTTCGATCCTGCAATCACGCATGCAAGCCACATTCTGTACGTCCCCCTTGCCGCGGAGGTTCCATAAGCCTTCATATCTCACCTTGCCATTGCGGTTTGGCAACCGCGCCTGCACGTCAGCCATCGTTTTCTCCGAAAGAACGAAGTCTACTGGCACGATATCCGCAAGATTCAACAAGTAAGCGAGCGACGCATAAACCTCATCGGTCGATAGCGATTTGGGCGCATTCCATGGCATGGCACGGTTGATGTAATCCCACAGCGTCGAAATGGACGACACCTTCATAAAAGTCGTGCGCGCCATCGGCTCTTGTAACGTCTTCACGCGGCCTGTCTTGATGTCATCCGCTGTTGTGCCGCCCACAAGTGGGCTGAATACTTCGTTGGATTCACCGAACGTGCCGTGACACGAAGCGCATTTCGCGTCCCACACTAGTTGCCCCTTGGCAACCGATCCGCTGCCGGGTGGCAGGCCGGTGAAATCGGGGCGGACATCGATGTCCCACGCCTTGATTTCTGCAGGGGTTGCGTTGCGACCAATACCGGGATATTTCCCTTGTGACTGTGCATTCGACGCACTGACCAGCATGATCAGCACTATTAAATTAATAAACCTGAACATTGCTCACTTCGCCTGAGTCCGCGACCTTCCACGACTGAATCGCGTTGTTGTGGTAAATCGAACGCGTGCCGCGAACTGCGCGCAATTGGTTGATCTTCGGTTGCACGTAGCCGGTTTCATCGATCGCACGACTCTGCAAGATGACGGAACCACCATCCCAATGCCATCCGATGTTGAATCGTGTCAGGCTTTTCGATTGGACGGGACTTTCCAGTCGCGTGGATTGCCAGTTGCGGCCACCATCGAAGCTCACATCAACGCGCTTGATTCTGCCGCGTCCTGACCACGCCAATCCCGTCACGTTGTAGAAACCCTTATCGAGCAGCGTTTGCCCGCCAGACGGCGAAGTAATGACCGATTTACATTCCTGAATCGAGGAGTATTGGCGATGTCGGCCATCTGGCATGAGGTCGACGTAGTGGATCACCTCATCTTTGGTGCCGTAGGGCTGGTCGCCGACTTCGATGCGTCTCAGCCATTTCACCCATGAAACACCTTGAATGCCAGGCGCAACCATACGAAGCGGATAGCCATTTTCCGGTCGCAGCATTTCGCCGTTCATGGCGTACGCCACCATGCAATCGTCAAGTGCCCGATCCATCGAGATAGTGCGCGTCATCGACGAACCATCTGCACCTTCTGCGAGGATGTACTTGCCGTTCTTCTTGTCGAAGCCCGCCATGTCCAGCAAGGTGGACAGCAGCACGCCGGTGAATTCGCAGCAGCTCAACATGCCGTGCGTGTATTGCACGGTCGGCACGGCAACATTGCCCCACTCCATCCCGGTATTTGCACCACACTCAATGAAATGAATGCGTGACACTGCCGGCAAGCGCATCAGATCATCCATCGTGAAAACCAACGGATTCTTAACCAGGCCGTTGATCATCAGCCGGTGCTTTGACGGATCAATATCCCACCAGCCTTGATGGTGACGTTCAAAGTGCAGGCTGTTCGGTGTGATGATCCCAAACAAACCTTGCAACGGCGAGAATGAAACTGACGCAGCCGAAACGCGGGTCAATCCGGGACTTTCACGGCGTTGAAGGTTACGCTCGAACTGCGATGGTTGCCCATACCCGGTTGCCGCGACAGGTTTGCCAAGGCCCTTGGTGTGTTCTGGTAATTCGAGGATATTCAGGTCGCCGATGAACTCTGCGCGTGCCAACGGAGGAGTGGATGCGACGGCCCCACTGGCTGCGAGGGTAAGTGCACCTCTCAGGAAGCCTCTTCGTCCCGCGGCTACGTTTTTAACTTGGTCAGGCGTGAGGAAGCCTTCAGGCGCATTTTTGATTTTCCCTAACAAGCCGGATTTCACTCTATCACGGGACACATCATTCTCCTCGCGCTTTATAAATGCAGAGAGTTTCTGCTTTACATTAGAAATTCATTATATTAGAAAATTCTAATTTATAAGCAAGGAAAAAGTCAAGTGATCTGTAACAATCTATGCAGCTCATTGCTGTACTTGGTGTCTAAAAAGCAAAAACCCCAACTCCACGTGTGGAGTTGGGGTTTTGCTTTTTATGGGTCTTGGCGATGACCTACTTTCGCACGGGTATGACCGCACTATCATCGGCGCAACGTCGTTTCACGGTCCTGTTCGGGATGG
>JANOQY010000292.1:0-5449 GCA_031414995.1 Betaproteobacteria bacterium | reverse complement strand
GCGGTGAAGCGCCAAACTGGAAAGCAAATTTCCGGCTCGCCTGTCTCAAAAATCGATGGTCGTTTTGCGTTCGAGTGACCTGCCTTCGGTTACACTACGACGCTTTTTGCGGGGCTTTATGTGGTTCAAAAATTTGCAGGTCTACCGTTTCCCCGCGCCATGGAAAATCAGCGCATCAAGCCTTGAAGAACAGCTGGGACGCCACGCGTTTCGCTCTGTGGCGGGCTTTGAATTGCAGACACAGGGCTGGATGTCACCCCGCGACGATGGCGGATTGGTGCACACAGTCCATGGCCAAATGCTGATTTCGCTTTGTACAGAAAAGAAACTGCTGCCAGCCTCCGTCATTAAAGAAGTCATCCGGACAAAAGCAATTGAGGCCGAAGCGAGACAAGGCTACAAACCGGGCCGCAAGCAATTGCGTGAGCTTAAAGTTCAGGTCACCGACGAGCTTTTGCCGCGCGCATTCAATGTGCGCCGTCATACCGGAATCTGGATCGACCCAGCGAACGGATGGTTAGTAATCGACGCGGGCTCGCCAGGCAAGGCCGATGAAGTGGTGGCATTACTAAATAAATCGGTAGATGATCTCGTGATCGAACGTCTGAACACGACCTTGTCGCCTGGAACAGCAATGACCGCGTGGCTGGCAAATAATGACGTACCGCACGGTTTCAGTGTTGATCTGGACACCGAGTTGCAGTCCCCGGTCGAGGAAAAAGCGACGGTCCGCTTTGTTCGCCATGCCCTCGATCCAAAAGAAGTGCAACGGCATATTGCCGGCGGAAAACAGTGTACCCGTCTCGCATTGACCTGGGCTAATCGCGTGTCGTTTGTGCTGACCGAATCGTGGGTTCTCAAACGCATTCTGCCTGTCGATGTGATTCGTGAAGGTGAAAACGCGCAAAACGATGACGAGCGCTTCGATGCGGATTTCACACTCATGTCTGGCGAACTACAACACCTGCTTGCGGAATTGGTCGAGGCATTGGGTGGATTTGAAGCGCGTTAGCAACAATAGCAAGGCTTTGGGGGCTATCTACACAGCCAGCTCACCGCATATTTGTTTTCATCCATTCGCTCGCGCGTTTCTGTGCCTCCGCGATCTGTTCTGTCGTCATCAAACTCTCTACCAAGCGCCGCGCGTCAGTCGCGCTACCGTTGCCATTGACTTCAGCGATGTTGAACCACTTGTGCGCCTCAATATGGTCTTGCGTGACGCCACGGCCACTTTCGATCATCGCACCCAGATTGTATTGCGCGACCGCCTCACCTTGCGCTGCCGATTGTGCATACCAGTACGCCGCCAGCTTCGGATCGGGCACAACGCCTTGGCCGATTTCATACATGTAGGCGATGTTTGCCTGCGCACGCGCGTGTCCCAGCACGGCTGATTTCTCCTACCACTTCGCCGCTTGGCCGTAGTCTTGCGCCACGCCTTTTCCCTTGTCGTAGCATTCAGCCAATTCAAATTGGGCCACCACGTAGCCTTGTGCCGCAGCCTTTTGGAAATGCTGAAAGGCGCGTTTCGGATCCTGCGCCACGCCACGACCAAGCGAAAGCATGATGCCCAAATGGGTGGTTGCCTCGGCAAGTTGTTCACGCGTTAATGTGCGTTCCAGCAGCGCGCGTTTTCGCGCGGCACCCGCCTCGCCATTCGCGCTGGCAAGACTGGACCAGACATGCGCGAGCACCAAATCCTGCGTTACACCAAGCCCCTTGGCAAACAGATCCGATAGATTGTCCTGAGCGAGGCCCAATCGCTGTTCGGCTGCCTCACGATAAAGTGCCGCCGCCCGTGCCGGATTCTGTGCGACTCCCTGGCCTTTTTCGTAGCGCACGCCCAAGCTGTTTTGTGCCGGCGCGTAACCTTGCGTCGCCGATTTCAGAAACCACGCCGCCGCCTCGGCATAATTTTGCGGCACGCCCTGCCCCTTCGCATACATCGTCGCGAGGTTGAACTGCGCTGCCGCGTCTCCCTGCGCGGCGACTTTACGAAACAGTACCAGCGCCGGACCAAAATCCTTGCGCGCGTAGGCCTTTTCTGCGTCTTGAAGCTCACTTGCATGCGCTGTCGGCATGGCAAGTGCGCAACCGAAGGCGATTGCGCCTGACACGCGACGAAATAATAAACTCAGCTGATTGATTATCATTGCGCGCCAAAAAGAACGGACGTAATGCAATTATTTTAATTTACGCCTGCCGCAATGCGGGCGCGCATCTTCTCGTCTGGCATGCAGCCTAGTCCAGCCCCCATGTTGTCACGCAGATGTTCGATGCGTGACGTCGCGGGAATCGCGCAGGTGATCGCAGGATGCGAGACCACGAACTTGAGCATCAACTGTGCCCAGCTCGTACAGTCTATTTCGGCCGCCCACGCAGGCAAGGGGGTGCCGCGCAAGCGACGAAACATCTCACCACCGGCAAAGGGCCGGTTGATGATCACGGCAATGCCGCGCTCACGTGCCAATGGCAATAGTCTTTGCTCGGCCTCGCGCTCACCGATAGAATAATTAATCTGTAAAAAATCGACCGTGTTGGCGCTGATGACTTTCGCCACCGCATCGTATGCGCTGGATGTGTAATGCGTCACACCGATATATCGCACCCGGCCCTGACGCTTCCATTCAGATAACGTGCGCAGATGCGTATCGACATCGAGCAGATTGTGCACCTGCAATAGGTCAATGGGCGACGCGCGCAACTTTTTCATCGACTCCTCGGCCTGTGCAACACCTGCGGCCTTACCGGTTATCCACACTTTGGTGGCGATGAATAATTTTTCACGCAGAGCGCGCTTGGCAATCAATTCACCCGACACGTCTTCGGAGCGACCATACATGGGAGAGGAATCGATCAATTTGCCGCCGAGCGCGGCGAATTCACGCAGTACTGCCTCCAGCGGTGCGCGAGCAGTCGCATCATTTGCAACATCAAAAGTCTGCCAGGTACCAAGACCAATAACCGGCAACATCTCTCCGGAGGAAGGAATTTTCCGCATGGCCATGGTTTGGTTGTTGGTTGACGTCGCGGTCTGCGCGTGGCCTGCCACATACGGCAACCCGGTTGCCAACGCACACATGCGCAACATGTCACGTCGATTCATGCTCGGCCCTCGGATAGGTCTGAAGTCGATTATTTTGCAGGTTTGATAAAGCGCAACGTCATCCGATCCGACTCACCAATTGCCAGGTATTTTGCGCGATCCGTCTCGCCTTCGGTGAGTACCGGCGGCAAGGTCCATACGCCTTTTTTGTAATCCTTGGTGTCCTTTGGATTCGCGTTGATCTCGCTAGTCCTGTCGAGCTTGAAACCCGCCATCAGCGCGTGTTTGATCACAAACTCTTCGCTCATGTAGCCGCTCTCGATTGACGCTTTCAATTTTGTACCCGCCTTCGCACGATGCTCCACGACACCGAGCACGCCGCCCGGCTTTAGGGCATCGAAAAAACTCTTCATGAAG
Source organism: Betaproteobacteria bacterium (assembly GCA_031414995.1). GTDB lineage: Bacteria > Pseudomonadota > Gammaproteobacteria > Burkholderiales > Usitatibacteraceae > UKL13-2. Next base: position 1,986 of record JANOQY010000292.1, on the reverse strand, counting down.
ACATCGACGTTATCGTCGTCCACCCAGTTATGCACGTTACGAAATGTCAGCACAAAATCAGCGCCGCCTTCAGGACGAATATCGAGCGCTGCGGGTACGCCGAACGGCACAATCTTCACTTTGTCGTAGAGGGTGGGCTTGGTAGCGAGCTTGTCCTGAAAATTCTTGAGGCCGCGTGTGGCCTGTGCCGGAAATGCGGCGATGTAGCGACCGCTATCTCGCAGATATGGTGCGAGCAGCTCCGTGTACCAGCCGCCACCGGGGGAAATTTCCACCACGGTCGACTGCGGTGTCACCCCGAAAAACCCGAGTGTTTCTGCTGGATGCCGGTAAACGTCGCGCGCACGATTGGCGTCGCTGCGGTGATCGCCAGCCATAATTTTATCCAGCGGCCCGGGCACAGCCGCAAACCCGTCAGGCGTGAACGTTAACGCTAACGTACAAACTATGATCAGCGAAAGAAGCGTTGAAACTATTTTTGTAAGAGACATTTTTACCTCGGTGTTGGTCGACAATATTGATGAACAATGGATTTTAATCGTTACACGCTTCGAAAATCACCTTTGATCTGGCCCGCAGATAAAGTTCAGGCCTCCAATGGCTACCAGGGAAGCTGCTCACCGTTATACGCGTAAAACCGCCCGGTCTCGGCTGGCGTCAATCGCTCGATCACATTTAGCATGTCTTGGGCGGCATCAGTTGGCGAACGACCGATCTCTCCACCGCGAAACGGTTGCGACAGGCTGGAATTGACGGTGCCGGGATGCAACGCCACCGTCGAGGCGCGATACCTATACCACCCGCCAAGGCGATTATCTTCAATGCTGCCAACCTTGGCCGGGCCGCATGCATAGGCTTGAAATGTTTCCAGCATCTGGCAGTAGTGCAGTTGCGCGAGCTTTTTTCCGGCATAAATGCCGTTGAACCGCTTCAACAGCCGCGCAACGCGGATTCGATCTCAAATGACTCCATTGTCATCCACGCCGCCATTGAGGCCACAATACTGTTTTGGGGTGAAGCGGGTTCGTCCGGAATAGATTTGCCCAACTTACGGTCGGACAAATCTAGCCAGCACAATCCTTACGCTTCCTTGGCCTCGCCAGTGCGTGAGATCCAGAGTTGTATCAACGTCATGCCGACTGCCAGTACCGGCGGCCCGATGAAAACGCCAATAAAACCAAAGGCGATCACACCACCGAATACACCAAGCACGATCAGCAATAGCGGCAAATTGCTGGATCGGCTGATGAGAAAGGGCTTGACGATATTGTCGATGCTGCTGATAAACAAAAGCCCCCACAGGAACATGAAAATCGCCCAGCCAGTTTCACCCTGAAACATCAGCCACACCGTTGCTCCGCCCCAAATCAGCGGTGGGCCAATCGGCACCAGCGAAAGAAAAAACGTTAGCACGCCCAACAGCCATGCAGCGGGCACACCCGCAATGAGAAATCCGGTCACCGCAACCACGGCTTGCGCGAGCGCGGTACCAAAGATGCCGTGCACCACACCGCTCACCGTGTTCTGGATGGTGGAAATGAGATCCGGGGCCAGATTGCCAGTGAGGCGGTCAAGCGCCTTGCGAATCGCGTTCATCAACGCATCGCCATCACGATAAAAGAAGAAGCCAATGAAAACAGCCAGCACCATTTGCAACAGCCCCTGCCCAGCGGCTTTGCCGGTTGCGATCAAAAATCCGCGCGCTGGCTCAAGCAATCCCTTTGATTGCGAGGCGAGCGATTCACCTGACGTGGCGATCTGGTTCCAATACTGCACAGCGAAATCGCCTACCAGCGGCACACGTGCGAGCCAGTCGGGCGGCAGCATCGGCCCGCCATCCAACCCGGCTTTGATGGCCTCGGCCAACATCGTGACTTTGTCGGATAGATTAGCTGCCAGTAACAGCGATGGCCCGATGACGAGCACGATCAACAATAGACTCATCGCGAGCGAGGCAAGTGTTGAGTTTTGCCAGAGTTTTTTACG
>JANOQY010000291.1:0-7211 GCA_031414995.1 Betaproteobacteria bacterium | reverse complement strand
GAAAGAGAAAGATGCCTATCACTATCATCTGCTGAATCTCAAATTTCACGACCGTCTGGTTGAATTGGCAGGTAACAGCAAGCTCTCAGCCATTTATCGCAAGTTGATTAAAGAGCTATCGCTGTTTCGTCGCCTTAATCTTGAGGATGGCTGGCTAATGCCGATATCTGCATCTGAGCATCGGCAAATTGTCAAAGCAATTGCGTCGGGTGATCCCGACGCAGCAGGCAAGGCGATGTTTGAACACGTGATGGACAGCAAGGAACGCACCATCGCGCATAACCTGCGCAGACAGTTGCAGGCGGAACAAGATCCACAGGCAATGAAGAAGCAACAACGTGCATCGCAGGATAGGCTCGCGCTAAAACCAGAAAGGCTCTGATGGTTTCAAGCGCCGCAACGATTACAAACCGACCGTTTTACCTCACAAAGGCTCAATATGCGGGATGAACACTTTCGAAGCGAGTCAATGCGCATCTCGGGCAAGAAAGTTGGCGCTGAGCGTCGTGGTGATCGCGTCATTCAGGTGGTTAATCCCTACACCGGCCAAAGCATCGGTTCCGTACCAAAGGCAACCGTTGAGGAAATTCGACATGCTTTCGCAACGGCTGCCGCTTATCGCCCGAAATTAACGCGCTTCAAACGTGCCGACATTCTCAACCGTGCTGCCGTACTGGTTCGGGGCCGCACGGCGGAAATCGCTGCGCTCATTACCGCCGAGAGCGGATTGTGTCTGAAGGATTCCACATATGAGGTTGGTCGCGTCGCCGATGTGCTCGGGTTCGGCGCCAACGAAGTATTGAAGGACGATGGACAGATTTTCTCGTGCGATCTCACCCCGCATGGCAAGACGCGTCGCGTCTATACGCAACGCGATCCGTTGCTAGGTGTGATCAGCGCGATCACACCATTCAATCATCCGATGAATCAGGTCGCACACAAAGTGGTGCCGTCGATTGCAACTAATAACCGCATGGTGCTGAAGCCAAGTGAAAAAGTGCCTTTTTCAGCACTGCTGCTGGCCGATATTCTTTACGAGGCCGGGCTGCCACCCGAAATGTTTTCAGTCGTTACGGGTGATCCACGCGAAATCGCCGATGAACTCATTACCAATCCGCATGTGGACCTTGTCACGTTTACGGGTGGCGTTTCCATCGGCAAATACATTGCGGCTAAAGCGGGCTATCGCCGCATTGTGCTCGAACTCGGCGGCAACGACCCGATCATCGTGATGGAAGATGCCGATCTCGACGAGGCGTCGTCGCTGGCGGTTCAGGGTTCCTACAAAAATTCCGGGCAGCGTTGTACAGCGGTCAAGCGGATGTTGGTGCACACGCAAATTGCCGAGCGCTTCACGGAACTCGTGGTTGAAAAAACCCGCGCTTGGAAATTTGGCGATCCGGCTGATCCCAGCATGGAGATGGGCACGGTCATCGACGAGGAGGCTGCGAAGCTTTTTGAAACACGCGTCAAACAGGCGGTGGCAAATGGCGCGAGGCTTCTCGTTGGTAACCAACGCGACGGCGCTCGCTATGCGCCGACAGTGCTCGATCAGGTACGCCCGGACATGACGCTGGTACACGAAGAGACCTTTGGGCCAGTATCGCCGATCATTCGTTTTGCCAATATTGACGAGGCCATCCAGATTTCCAACGGTACAGCCTATGGTTTGTCATCGTCGGTGTGCACAAACCGGCTCGATTACATCACCCGCTTCGTGTCCGAACTCCAGGTTGGATCAGTGAACGTGCGCGAGGTACCCGGCTATCGGCTAGAACTCACGCCATTCGGCGGCATCAAAGATTCAGGTCTAGGCTACAAAGAAGGTGTGCAGGAAGCGATGAAGAGCTTTACCAACACAAAAACCTACTCGCTGCCATGGTGAACGCCTTAGTGTTCCTGCTTTAGCTAGCAGTCAATGAATACGCTTATTAATATTCTTTCCGGCGTCGCCCTGTTGGTGTGGGGCACGCATATCGTGCGTAGCGGCGTGTTACGTATCTTCGGTGCCAATCTGCGGCGCGTGCTGTCTGCGAGTGTCGCGAACCGTTTCCACGCGTTCCTTGCGGGCTTGGGCGTCACCAGTTTGGTGCAATCATCTTCAGCCACGGCCGTGATTACCGCCTCTTTCGTCAGCCAAAACATGATGCCGCTAGCGCCTGCGCTGGCGATCATGCTCGGGGCCGATGTCGGTACCAGCCTCGTAGTGCAAGTGTTCTCGTTTGATCTTTCGTGGCTGGCACCACTGATGATTGGCGTCGGCGTGGTGCTGCATCTATCCCGCAAAGGCACACGCACGGGCCAAATTGGCAGGGTGGCAATCGGCATCGGGCTGATCCTGCTCGCACTGCAAATGATCATGAATGCGGCACTTCCGTTATCGCAAGCGCCCGGCGTGAAAGTCATCCTTGCCTCAATTTCAGGCGACCCGCTGCTCGACATTTTGGTCGGCGCCGTATTTGCGATTGCGTTCTGGTCCAGTCTTGCTGTCGTGCTGCTAACGGCAACATTCGCGGCAAGCGGCTTGATCGGCCTGAAAATGGCCCTTTTTCTTGTGTTGGGTGCGAACCTTGGTAGTGCAATTCTTGCGCTGCTGGCAACCAGCGGAACCGGGCCTGCTGGCCGACGTGTCGCGCTGGGCAATATTTGTTTCAAGTTGATTGGTTGTGCCATCACAGTGGCATTGCTTGGCAACATAGAAAATTTGCTCACGCTCATTGACCCTGCCCCCGGCCGGATCGTTGTAAATTTCCATCTTGCGTTTAATCTGCTACTTGCCGCATGCCTGATCGGCTTCACGGCGCCCATCGCCAGACTGGTCGAGCGCCTGATGCCGGATCGTCCCGAGCACAACAAAGGAGTAACGCCAAAGTATCTTGATCTGGCCGCACTTGATACGCCAGCGCTGGCCACGTCCAACGCTGCCCGCGAAGCGCTGCGTATTGGCGACACCATCGAGACCATGTTGGTCGGCACACTCGCGGTAATCAAAACCAATGACGCGAAACTTGCAGCTGACATTCGACGCATGGATGACGATGTCGATGAGCTATACACCGCGATCAAGCTCTATCTCACGCAGATCAGCCGCGAAGCACTGGATGAAAAAGAAAGTCGTCGCTGGACAGACATTATTTCGCTCACGATAAATCTGGAGCACATCGGTGACATCATCGAACATATTCTTGAGGACGTCGGCACCAAGATGATCGCGAAACGTCTGGCGTTCTCGGAAGCAGGTATGGCCGAACTAAGCGAGATGCATGCGAAATTACTCGCCAATCTGCGCATGGGCCTCAATGTGTTTCTCAATGGTGACCTCAAAAGTGCTGAGCAGTTGCTCGCGCAGAAAGTTGAGTTTCGCGAAATGGGCCTGGCCTTTGCCGATTCGCACCTGCACCGGCTCGCTGGCCAGAGCCTGCAAACCATCGAAACCAGTTCCCTCCATCTGGACATCATCCACGATTTCAAACGCATCAATTCGCTCATCTGCTCGATCGCGTATCCGATTCTCGAACAAGCGGGTGCCCTGTCGCGTACGCGATTGCGCGAGGGCTTTCTCGACCGGAAAATCGCAACCGTGGCCACCGGCACACCAGTATCCGCAGATCGGGTTTAAGCGAAAAATGGCCCTTGCCCTCGCAGACATCGAGAAGCTGTTTTCAGTGCACGGCGCGAAAATGTACAGCGGCGAGCCCGTCACACAGCTGCAGCACGCGTTGCAAACTGCGACGCTGGCTGAGCAAAATTATGCCGACGACGAACTTGTGACGGCCTGCCTGCTGCATGACCTGGGCCACATGCTCAACGATCAGGGTGAGACGCCGACGCTGCGTGGACTTGACGATACCCACCAATACTTTGCGTTGCCGTTTTTGCGCGGGCTGTTTTCCGACCGGGTACTCGATGCAATTAAACATCACGTTGATGCCAAACGCTATTTGTGCCGCATGCATGCGGATTACTGGGGCGCTCTATCAGTCGATTCAAAGCGCAGCCTTGAATTGCAGGGTGGCATTTATAACCCGCAACAGTGTATCGATTTCATTGCCCAGCCTGGCGCCATTGATGCAGTAAAACTGCGCCAATGGGACGATCAAGCAAAGCAGCCCAACGCACGCACCCCGGACCTCACGCATTTTCTGAATCGCGCGGCGCTCTGTTGCAACGCCGTGTGAGCAAGCGCGTGGGTTGGCGACATAAAGCCGGGCAAATGTCAGCATGACACTCGCACTTACTTTGCCAGTTACGCTGGCCGTGCTACTCGGCGCATTGCTGCATGCCTCATGGAATGCGCTCGTCAAATCGGCACCGGACAAATCACTCGACACCGCACTCATTCACGCCCTCGGATGCGTCGTGGCCGTGCCGCTGGTGTTGCTCGCCGGGCTACCCCCAGCAGCATCACTTCCGTACCTCGGTGCTTCTCTCATCATTCATATCGGCTATTACATCGCACTGGCAGGTGCCTACAAACACGGCGATCTCGGACTGACTTACCCGATCATGCGCGGCTTTGCGCCGGTGTTGGTTGCCCTCGCCAGCGGCATCGTCATTGGCGAACATCTATCGACATTGGGCTGGCTGGGAATCGCCTGTATCAGCATCGGTGTACTACTTGTCGGATTGTCGCGCACCGCGTTTGCCACTAGTGCACACCGCTCTGCGTTGGGATTTGCGCTTAGCAACGCCGTGATCATTGCGATTTATACCGTGGTGGACGGGCTAGGCGTACGCACAGCGGTGCAGCATGGTGGCACTGCAGTGCAATATGTGGCCGCGCTGTTTCTACTCGATGGTATTCCCTATTTCATTTATGTCATGTCGCAGCGCCGTGCACAGCAACGAGCCGATGCCTGGGGCTACATGCGCGGGCGGTGGCCGCTCGCATTGCTTGGAACGCTGGCCTCGCTCGGCTCCTACGGCATCGCGCTATGGGCCATGACGCAAGCCCCGGTGGCAACGGTGGCGGCGTTGCGCGAGGCCTCAGTCTTGTTCGCGGCGCTGCTAGGCGCGATACTCTTCAAAGAAGTGTTCGGGCTACAACGAGGTGCCGGCACGCTGCTGATCGTGGGCGGCATTGCGTCACTCAAGCTTGGCTGATTAATAGCAAAAAATGACGCAGAGGTTGCCATGACCACCTTCCCCTCACACGCAGAAATCATCATTATCGGCGGCGGCATCGCCGGATGTTCCACTGCTTATCACCTCGCGCTGATGGGGAAAAAAGACGTGCTGCTGCTGGAACAGGGCACGCTCACCTGCGGCACCACCTGGCACGCCGCTGGGCTTGTCGGACAGATGCGGCCCAATCGCAATATGACGCGCATGAGCAAATACGGCATCGAGCTGTTTTCGACGCTCGAAGCTGAAACAGGTCTTGCAACCGGCTGGAAACAATGCGGCAGCGTGAATGTTGCCAAGACACCCGAACGCATGCAGGTTTATCGCAAACAAGCCGCGATGGCGCGGAGCTTTGGTGTCGATGTGGACATCATCAGTCCGCAACAGGCGGGGGAGCTTTACCCGATATTGCGCACCGACGATCTGCAGGGCGCGCTGTGGATTCCCGGCGACGGCAAAGCTAACCCTGCCGACCTCACCATGTCGCTTGCCAAGGGTGCACGCAATCGCGGCGTGAAAATGATTGAAAACATCGAGGTGACCGGCATCCTCACTGAGCACGGCAGCGTCATCGGCGTGCGTACCGCGCACGGCGATGTGCGCTGCGAAACGGTGGTCAATTGCGCAGGACAGTGGGCGCGGCAACTGGGTCGGCTCGCCGGTGTGAACGTGCCGCTTTATTCAGCGGAACATTTCTACATCGTCACCGATGTTATTCCCGGTGTGCATCCGATGCTGCCAGTGATGCGCGATCCGGATGGATTCATTTACTACAAGGAAGAAGTTGGCGGCTTGGTGATGGGCGGTTTCGAACCAAAGGCCAAGCCGTGGAAAATGGATCCGATTCCGTCGACATTCCAGTTCCAGTTGCTCGATGAAGACTGGGATCAGTTTGAAATATTGATGAACAACGCGATCCATCGCACGCCGTGCCTTGAAACTGCACCTGTAAAAATGTTGCTCAACGGCCCGGAAAGCTTTACGCCGGATGGAAATTTCATCCTTGGCGAAGCACCGGAGCTGCGCAATTTTTTCGTCTGTGCAGGCTTTAACTCCGCAGGCATTGCCAATTCCGGCGGCGCGGGCAAATTGATCGCCGAGTGGATTATCGAAGGTGCAGCACAATCGGACTTGTGGGATGTCGATATTCGCCGTTTTGGCGGCTTCACGGCCAACCGCCGTGCACTCTCTGCGCGCACCGGGGAAACACTGGGCTTGCATTACGCCATGCGCTGGCCAAGGCAGGAACTGGAAACAGCGCGGCCACTGCGCACATCGCCTTTGTACGACATTCTCACCGCCAAGGGTGCGGTATTCGGCAGCAAGAATGGCTGGGAGCGCGCCAATTATTTTCGGCCAGTAGGCGTAGCACCCGCTGACTACGGACTGGGCCGCCCCGGCTGGCTGGATTGGGTGATTGAAGAGCAACGTGCCACCCGTGAAGCGGTGGCCCTGTACGATCAGACATCGTTTTCCAAATTACTCTTGCAGGGCCGCGATGCAATCACTGTTCTGCAACGCTTGTGTGCCAACGATATCGACATCCCCATCGACAAGATGGTGTACACGGCACTGCTGAATGAACGCGGTGGATTTGAATCCGACCTCACCGTAATTCGACAAGCGCAGGACCGCTTTCTCATCATCACCGGCTCGGCGCAGACGACGCGCGACATGGATTGGATCAGCCGACATATTGGCGTTGATGAATTCGCAATACTCACCGATGTGAGCACACAATTTTGCGTTCTCTCCCTGATGGGGCCAAACGCGCGCGAGCTATTGAAGCGCGTGAGTGCTGATGACCTTTCGAATGAGAATCTCAAATTTTCCTGGACGCGCGAAATCGATATTGGCTTTGCACGCGTGCGTGCAGCGCGCATGAGCTACGTCGGCGGTCCTGGCTTCGAGCTATACGTGCCAGTGGAAATGGCGCGACATGTGTACCTTGCGTTGATGGAAGCTGGACAGGATCTTGGCATTCGCGATGCGGGCTATTACGCGCTCGACGCACTGCGGATTGAAGCCGGTCGCCGCGCGTGGGGGGCTGAATTGGGGCCGGATGAAAATCCGTTTGAGGCGGGGCT
>JANOQY010000290.1:0-6584 GCA_031414995.1 Betaproteobacteria bacterium | reverse complement strand
TCGCCATAGTCAATGGCACCAAAACACCATGCACACAAAGCCCACGCGAGCCGCGAAGAACGTAGTCAAGAAAACGCGGCCACCGCTCCTCGAAAAACTGAGCCTTCACCCGCGCAACCGCCATCGCGGTCGTTACGATTTCGCGCAGCTCTCGCAGGCATTACCGGCGCTTAAAGATTTTCTTGTCGCCAATCCTTTCGATGCCAACGAATTGACGATCGACTTCGCCAATCCCACCGCGGTGAGGGCACTGAATGCCGCGCTATTGAAAGCTTTCTATCAGGTCGAGTCGTGGAGTGTTCCGCCGGGCTATCTGTGCCCGCCCATTCCAGGCCGCGCGGATTATGTGCATCATGCGGCCGATCTGCTCACCGCAGACCGCAACGGCAACATCCCGCGCGGGCCGGATATTCGCGTGCTCGATATCGGTGTCGGCGCGAATTGTATTTATCCCTTGATCGGCCATCACGAGTACGGCTGGCGGTTTGTGGGAAGCGAAACCGATGCCGTTGCGCTCAGCGCCGCGCAACAGATCGTGGATGCAAATGCAGGGCTGGCGACGGCGATTGAATTGCGGTTGCAAGCGTCACCGCAGAAAATTTTCGACGGCATTCTCAAGCCAGATGATCGCTTCGATTTTGTGCTCTGCAATCCACCCTTCCATGCGTCGGCGCGAGCAGCCGAAGCGGGCTCTGCGCGCAAATGGAAAAATCTGGGTAAGGCTGGAAACGCAGAATCAAATCCCAAGCTGAATTTTGGCGGCCAAGCGGCGGAACTTTGGTGCGAGGGTGGAGAGGTCGGGTTTGTGTCTCGCATGGTGGCCGAAAGCGTGCTGTGTCGAGTGCAAGTGTCGTGGTTCAGCGCACTGGTTTCGCGAGAAGAGAGTCTGCCGGAAATTTACGGCGCCTTGAAATCCGCGGGCGCACGCCGCGTCGAAACTATCGCGATGGCACAAGGACAAAAGAAAAGCCGCATCGTCGCGTGGAATTTTCGGTAAGCATTCACTATCAAAGACGCGAGTTTCGTTCGCAGCCAACCTCTGGCATCCACGCGTACTTCACACAAACCCTGCGTTGATACTTCATGCCGCAACACACATGGCGCGAACCTTGCTTTTGTATTGCGGTCTATTCCCTTCACATCACAGCACATTTAGCGATCTCACCCTCCCCTGGCCCATTCATTATGGTCGTCCGTCTCATCAAGCCAGTATTGGCCCCTGTACTCATCGCGCAGGCGAAGCGACTGCGCAGGGTCGCGTTTGCGATGCCCGAGCCGACGGGACAGCGTCATGGCGTCGCAGCATGCGTCGGAATAGATTCCGCAAATTCGGAATCGCGTGTACTGTCGCTCCTTATCGCGGGAGATTCCTCCGCTGCCGGTGTCGGGGCTGAAACACAAGACGGCGCATTGGCATCGCAACTTGCTTTCGCCCTTGCCCAACGCATTCGGCGCGATGTGCATTGACATCTGATCGCTCAAACCGGCCTGACTTCAATCGGGCTACTGGATCTTTTGAACAGCCAAACGTTACCCGCTGTCGATATTGCGGTGGTGATTGTTGGTGTAAACGATATTACTAATAACGTGGCGTTCGGTCATGCGTTACGCGCACGTAGCCGTATCGTTCGGATGCTTCGGGCGAGCACCGGCGTGCGACACATTTTGTTTCCGGGCTTACCCGCCGTCGAGCGCTTTCCGCTGCTGCCGCAACCGCTGGCGTGGTATGGCGGCGCAGAGGCACGACGCAACAATGACCTGCAAGCGCGTTGGGCGGCGCACGTTCGTCGCGCCGCATTCGTATCTCACGTGCCGATGGATGGTTTTACGCATCCGAAGTTGATGGCCGAAGATGGCTTTCACCCCTCGCCTATCCTGTATTCGATGGTGGCTACGCATTTCGCGGAGCACCTTGCGCTGAAGGTTGGCGGCTTGGCGGATCCGGGTTGAGTGCAATCAGTACATGCAGCGTGGGTAAAGCCTAGCGCCCACCCTGCGACCACCAAAACAAGGTAGTCACGCCATGCGCTTGAGCGCGCAAATTTTGTTGCCGGCGGGATCACGCAGATACGCGATGTGCAGTTTTACCGGACCGCTTTCGCGAATGCCAGGTGGATCTTCACACGCCGTCCCGCCATTGGCCAATCCAGCTGCGTGCCAGGCATCGGCCATCTCCGCACTATCGGCCGCAAATCCAATCGTGCCGCCATTAGCTGCACATGCCGGTTCACCGTTGATCGGTTTGGAAATGCCGAAAACGCCGGTTTTGGTCCTGTAAAAGACGCGGCCTTTGTCATCAGTGTTGCCGGGCGCAATGCCCAGCGCGCCCATGACTGCATCATAAAATTTCTTTGAAGCGCCAATATCGTTGGCACCGATCATGATGTGGCTGAACATTGTTTTCTCCTCTGGGTTAGTCACGAGATATTACGACAATATATCGTCAGCTTGGCGACAGGCTTTTACTTTTGCCCATCTCTCTCATCTGACGCGCAGTTTCCACCGACGCCATAACGCCGAAATAACGCCCGCCCCGTAGTCAGCACGGCTGGCCACAAACATACTTCGTTGCACATTCAAACGAGGTCTGCCATGAACAGTAAACTTGCAAACTCTAGCGTTGGTGAGCTTTCTGGACTTTTTATGCCACAGGAGGCCCGCCAATGCTTGATCTACATTTATGAGCATGTAAAGAAAATCGTGGCAAAGGCCGGATTGTTCATTGCGCTTGCAGTCCCGGCGCTCACCGCGCACAGCCTGACGGTGACGCCTTCGGCAAACGCCGATGGCAGTATCAGTCCGGCTATCGCTCAAACCGTTGGCGCTGGCGAGACCGCCACCTTCACGGTCACGCCGAATGCAGGTTTCTTCGCGTCAATGGGCGGAACATGCGGCGGCAGACTGGTCGAAAATACATTTACGACTGCACCGGTGACGGCAGATTGCACCGTGGAGGCAAGTTTCACGGCCGGCATTCGCCTTATCGTTACCAGCACAGCCGGATCGGGTCCGGAAACATGGGCGAGCGCGGTAACCATCATCAACAGCCAAACCTGCAATGCACCCACAAAGCGGATCGAGTTCAACATTCCCGCCGCCACTGATCCGGGCTGCAATCCAGCCACCGGGGCGTGCGTCGTGCAGCTGGGCATCGGTACCGCCATTGTCTGCCCGAATGTGGTGGTTGACGGCTACACGCAGCCGGGGGCGGTCGCAAACACGGCCACCGACCACACCAACAATGCGCAACTCAAGATTGAATTTGCAGGCACGAACGCACTTTTCCTTGGCCATAACGGCATCATCCTGCGCGGTATTGCCTTCGCCGCGGTGCAGGTGACCATAGGCGTTCGCAACGTGTTCGGCGCCGGCCTGGTGAACACGTTCAGCCAGATAATTGCCGGCAATTACTTCGGTTGGCGTGCCGACGGACTGACCCCCGCCGGGTTTAACGGCGAACACCGGTTGGCCATAAACAATGGCCAAAGTGTGAATGTCATCGGCGCGCGCGTCGGCGGCCCGAATCCGCCAGACCGCAATCTCATCACCCATACGCTACACGGCAACGGCCTCCGACTTTCGGGTGCGACCAACACGCTGGTCGAGGGCAACGTTTTCAATCTGGACCGCAATGGCAATCCGGCAGCGGGCGCCGATTCCAGCCAAGGTATCTTGCTTGACGTCGGCGGCAACAACGCCAACACCATCCGTCGAAACGTCATCACGAAGACCAAGGTCTCGGGCGTCCAATGCACCGGCGGCAGCGGGACGACGTTGACCGAGAATGAGATTTTCGATGTCGGCACCTCGGGTGCGGCCAATGCACGTGGCATCGAACTGCAGCCAGGCTGCAATCGCAATCAGACAGCACCCGTCATCACCAGTGTTACCGCTGGTACTGCCGTCAATGTGCAGGGCACGCTCACCAGCGTGCCGAATGAAAATTTTGAAATCGAGTTCTTCAACAACGTAACGCCCGACACCGCCAATATTGGTCGGGCGGAAACGTTTGTAGGATTTGTAGAGGTCACCACCAACGCGTCAGGGGTCGCCAATTTCGGCGTGGATCTTCCGGCGAATGTGCGCAACCTGTCCTCGACGGCGACGCGCATCTCCACGGGCGACACATCTGCTTTTTCGGCCGCAACAATTCCGCTTAATGCGGTTGTCTCCAGAAAAATCCATGGCAGCGCGGGTTCGTTTGACCTTGTTCTCAATACTGCGGAAGCAATCACCGGCGCAGTCACGGTGGAACCGCGCGGGATAGGCGCTGGCCATACCATTGTCTTTCAGTTGGGCAGGGTAGTCAGCGCGGTTGGCAGCGTGACTGTGGTGGACGGCACCAATGCGCCAGTGAATGCTTCGGCACAATTTTCAGGTCCGGAAGTAATCGTCACGATCCCAGCACTTGCTGATAACAAACGCGTGACGATATCGCTGGCCAGTGTCACGACAGTAGCGGGCCCTGCAATTGTGCCGCCGGTATCGCTCGGTTTTCTGGTGGGTGACATCAACAACAGCCGCTCCGTCAATGCAAGCGACATCAGCGGCGTGAAAGCGCGCTCAGGTCAGGTAGTCACGGCGGCCAATTTCTTGTTTGATTTGAATGCATCGGGCTCGATTAATTCGAGCGATATTTCTGCCGTCAAGGCGCGCTCCGGTCTGGTGTTGCCGTGAAGTATTGCGAAACCGATGAACCAGCATCAACCTAGGGCACTAGAAAATGAAAATTCTTCTGCGTCTCGTCTTCACCATCGGTTTCGCTTTGCTGGCCCCAATCGCAATTGTCATCGCAGCGCCACCGCAGACGATCAACTATCAGGGCTACCTCACCAACGTCGGCGGCGTGCCCATCAATACCACTGTGGCGATGACGTTCAAGCTCTACAACGCAGCCAACGGCGGCACGTTGCTTTATACCGAAGTGCAACCTGCTGTTGCAGTTTCCAGCGGTAATTTCAACGCAGTCATCGGTACGGTGTCGCCGATCACACTGCCATTCGACGCGCCGTATTGGCTCACGGTCGCCATCAATGCGGACCCGGAGATGAGCCCGCGTCAAGCGTTGGCGAGCAGTCCGTATGCGTTTCGCGCATCCACACTGGACAGCACTGCGACGCTCGCCGGTTCGCAGCTCAGCGGCTCGATCACGACGGCGACCATCCCGATCGCCAATGTCGTCGGCGCAATCGCAGGCCCTGTTGGGCCGATTGGGCCAGTGGGGCCGACGGGATCGGCAGGACCGATCGGTCCGCAGGGGATGCAGGGCATGCAAGGTTTACAGGGGTTACAGGGCATACAAGGCACAACCGGATCGGTGGGACCCGCTGGCTCAGTTGGCATGACGGGGGCGACGGGGGCGGCGGGTGCAACTGGCCCACAAGGACCAATTGGCCTGACTGGCAGTCAAGGTCTGGTGGGCAATACGGGTGCGCAAGGTCCCGTCGGCGCAATGGGTGCCGCAGGTGCAGTTGGTGCGCCGGGTGCGGCGGGTGCAACGGGTGCAACAGGTGCAAGCGGCAGCATCGGCCCGCAAGGACCTATCGGCATCACCGGTTCGATGGGCGCAACGGGCGCGACGGGACCGACCGGCGCAACCGGCCCGCAAGGCCCGATTGGCGCGACTGGTGCCACCGGTCCGACTGGCCCGACAGGTCCGGCAGGGCCAAACAGCATCACCGGGAATTTGACCATGGTGAATTCGACCGACACCGTCGGCAATATCATGAAGGGACCCAATCGCTTCATTCATAACTTCGGTGTGCTCAACACCTTTGTTGGCGTAAATGCCGGCAACTTTACGATGACCGGCAACTTCAACACCGTCAGCGGCGCGAACGCGCTCAGTAGCAACACGAACGGCTCCAACAACACCGTCAACGGCGTGAACGCGCTCCGTAACAACACGACCGGCTCCTTCAATGCCGCCAGCGGCGAAAGCGCGCTGCTCAGCAATATTACCGGCTTTGCCAATACTGCGAGCGGCTCGAAAGCGCTCCAGGGCAACACTGACGGCTTCGGCAACACAGCCAGCGGCGCGAATGCGCTCGAGGACAATACGACCGGGATGAACAACACCGCCAGCGGATTCCAGGCGCTCAGACTCAACATCGACGGCAGCAACAACACCGCGAACGGCGCGAATGCGCTCGGCAACAATACGAGCGGCAGCAGCAACATTGGCGTTGGCGTTAACGCAGGTTCGAACCTCACCACCGGTAATTTCAATATCGCCATCGGTAATTTTGGCGCAGCGGCGGAAGCGAATACGATACGGATCGGTAGCACTGGCAACCAGACGCGCACCTTCATCGCAGGCATTCGCAACATCACGACGAGCGGTGCCGCGATCCCGGTGTTGATCGACACCAATGGCCAGCTCGGTACCACCAGTTCATCGCGCGCCGTGAAAGACGATATTGCTGACATGCGTGACGACAGCGAGGTGTTGATGCGGTTGCGTCCGGTGACATTCACGTACAAGGTCCACGGCGCGAACATTGATCGCCCGTTGCAATACGGCCTGATCGCCGAGGAGGTGGCCGAGGTCGCGCCGACGTTGGTGGCGTACTCGCAGGACGGCC